>NZ_JAGMXV010000248.1 GCF_018006725.1 Rhizorhabdus sp. | reverse complement strand
CCGATGATCTGCGCCGCTGGGCCGCCGATCAAGGCGTGTGACCCACCTGCGGCTCGCCGATCGATGGTGATGCGCTCCTTGCCTGCGCGGCCAGCGGCCGCCCGGAGCATCAGCATGGCTGAGCGCGACTATCAGGGACTGTTATTGATTGGCGACCCGCATCTCGAAGGCCGCGTGCCCGGCCACCGCAAGGACGAATACCCGCGCGTCATTCTCGATAAGCTCGAACTGGGCATCACCCCCGATTCCCCTCCCGACATCTACCCCAAGGTCGATCGCTTTCGCCGGGGCGACGTTCCTGGACGTAGAGCTTGGGCCGCTCGCCCCATTTGGGGTGGGCGATCGCAACGACCGCGGCCTGCGCCACATTCGCGTGCGCCATCACCATATTCTCGATGTCGACCGAACTGATCCACTCGCCGCCGGACTTGATGATGTCCTTGGACCGGTCGGTGATCCGGACGAAGCCCTGCGGATCGATCGTCGCGATGTCGCCGGTGTCGAACCAGCCGCCGGGCTCCAGCGCGGTGTCCTCGGCGCCATAATAGCGATCGATGACCGCCGGCCCGCGCACCATCAGCCGCCCGGCGCTCTCGCCGTCATGCGCCAGCGGCGCCTGCGCGTCGTCGACGATCATCGCATCGATTCCCACCGGATGCCCCTGCTTGGCCGCGAGCCGCCGCTGCTCGTCCGGGGGCAGCGCCAGACTGTCGGGCGTCGGGGTCGCCGCCAGGCCGACGGGGGACAATTCGGTCATGCCCCAGGCGTGGACGACCTCGATCCCCAACGCCTCCAGCGCCTCCATCAGCGCCACCGGGCAGGCCGAACCGCCGATCACCACCCGCTTCAGCCCCGACCGCGCGACACCGATCGCGCGCAGATAATCGACATAGGATTGCCACACCGTTGGCACCCCGGCGGAAAAGGTCACCCCCTCCCCCTCGATCAGTTCATGCAGCGCCGCGCCGTCGAGCAGCGGCCCGGGCAGCACCAGCTTCGCGCCGACCATCACCGCACTGAACGCCAGCCCCCAGGTGTTGGCATGGTACATCGGCACCACCGGCATGATGACATCGCGGCTCGACAGAGCGAAGGCGTCGGGCAGGCTAGTGTTCAGCGCCAGCATATAGTTGGAGCGGTGCGAGTAGAGAACGCCCTTGGGATTGCCCGTCGTTCCCGAGGTGTAGCAGAGCCCCGCGGCCATATCCTCGGCGAAGCCACCCCAGGCGATCTCGGGCGAAGCCTCGCGGACGAAGGCCGGCAGATCTGGATAGGACAGTCCTTCGGCCGCTCCATTGATCAGATGTATCGCCTCGATCGTCGGACAATGCGGTAGGATCTGTTCGACGAGCGCCGCCTGTCCGACGTCCGCGAACAGCAACCGATCGCCGGCATGGTTGCCGATAAAGATGAGCTGGTCGACGTGGAGCCGCGGGTTGATCGTGTGGCAGACGATGCCGACACCCATCGCGCCATACCAGAGCGCGAGATGGTCGAAATTGTTGGAGGCTATGGTCGCGATGCGGTCGCCGGGGCGGATGCCCGCAGCGAGCAGCGCCGACGACAGGCGCCGGGCGGCCCGCTCCAGCGCCGCATAGTCCGACCGTCCGATCGATCCGTCGGCCTGGCGCCAGACGATCTCCCGCCGTCCATGCCAGCGCGCCGCCTGTACGATCAGCTTGTCGAGGGTCAGCCCCCAATGCTGCATCTGGCCGGGAAGGCCGTCCGCTTTCTGCTGGCCGCCGATCATCGCACGCCTCCGACAAAGGGGTGCCCGCGACGCCGGTTCAGCGCTGCGGGCACGAAACGAACATGGGATGGCGTCAGAACTTAACGCTCAGCTCCACGCCATAGGTGCGCGGCGGGGCGGCGGCATATTCGTCGCCGAAGGCGAAGGCCACCATCCACAGCGCATATTTCTCGTTGGTTAGGTTCTTGCCGAACGCCTTGACCCCATAGCGGCCGCTGCTGTCCGTCCAGCCGATCTGGCCGCTGAGCAGCGAATAGGATGGCTGCTTGAGGCGGTTGTCGGGCTCCCAGAAGAAGCCGCTATTATAGGCATAGGTCGCCGACAGATCGATCCGGCCGACATCGGTGTCGAAGCCGTAGGACGGAGAAATCGTGAAGGTGGTCTTCGGCGAACGGGTCAGCCGGTTGCCCGAGGCGTCGCAGACGAACTGGGTGGTCCGACCGGCCGCATCACGGCTCGAACATTGCGCGTTGGGGAAATCCTCGAACTTGGTGTTCAGATAGGCCGCGCCGAACCGGATCCGGAAATCGCGGTTGAAGGCGAACTCGCCATCGAGGTCGAGACCGTAGATGCGCGAATTGGCGGCGTTGATCGTGGCCAGGTTGAAGCCCTGCAGCACCGAAAGCTGCAGATTGTTGTACTTGTAGTAAAAGGCCGCCGCATTAAACCGCAGGCGGTTGTCGAACAGCCTGCTCTTCAGACCAACTTCATAGGCATCGACCGTCTCGGACTTGAACGGCGCGTCAGTCGCGGTGACGGCATTGAAATTACCGCTCTTGAAGCCACGATTATAGGAGACATAGCCCATGATGTCGGGGGCAAAGTCGTGGTTCACGACCAGGCGCCAAGTCGGCTTCTTCTCACGGCTGCTCTGCTCCGGCGATGGTACGCTAACCAGCAGCGGCGCGCCCGGCACCGAGGCGGTGAGGACGTCGGTCTTGCCGAAGATAGTCCGCTTGTCGCTGGTGTAGCGGATGCCCCCGGTAATCTCGGTGCTCTCGCCAAGCGGCACGGTCAGTTCGCCGAACGCCGAATAAGAACGGGTCTTGATCGTGTTCTGGATCAACACCGCGGTTCCGACCGCGCTGCCGAATAGGCCGAGGCCGTTCGGTGCCGCGAAGGACGAGCGGTCATCAAGGAAAAAGGCGCCGACGATCCACTTCAAATCGGCGCTCGGATCGGACAGGAGCTGGAGCTCCTGGCTATAGGTCCGGGTCCGCTGAGAGTCGATATAGGCATCGAGCACGACGGCGGGGGTCGCGTCATTGTCGAACGACTGAACGACCTTCGACTTGCGCCACGAGCTGATGCTGACCAGGCTGATGCCGCCGAAGTCGTGGTCGACATGGAGCGAGGCCCCACCCTGCTCGGTGCGGATGCCCTCGATCGCGCCACCGCGCACGTCCCACCAGCCTCCGGCACCACCGAGCCCGTCGATGCTCGAGATCGATCCAGGCAGATAGGTTTTGACCGATCCCTGATCCGAATGCTTGGTCAGCGCATAATCGGCGGCGAATTTGATGGTCGTATCTTCGGTGGGCTTCCAGACGAGTTTGCTCCGTCCCGCGCGATCATTGCCGACGAAGCCGACGTCACGGTTGAGCGTCGTATTACGGCCGAAGCCATTGCCCTGATGCGAGAAGATTCCCGCCACGCTGAGCGACAGGGTGTCCGATAGCGGCGCGGCGCCATAGGCCTGCGCTTTCACCGTGTCGTAATTGCCGTAGGAAAGACTGCCCTCAAATGCGGTCGCCTGGCCCGGATCGCGGGTAATGACGTGAATCAAGCCGCCGGTGGCGTTGCGGCCGAACAGCGTCCCCTGCGGCCCCTTCAGCACTTCGACCCGCTCGATATTGTTGAACGAGAAGAGCGAGGCATAGGCCGACGGGATGTAAACACCGTCGACATAGACCGCGACCGCGCCCTCCTGTCCCAGCGTATTGTCGACCGCACCGATGCCGCGGATGAAGGGGGTTATGCCCGCCGACTGGTTGGCGATGGTCAGGCCGGGGGTCAGGTTGCCGAGGTCCTGGACGGTGTTAGCACCCGAGGCCTTGAGCTCCTGCGAACCGAAGGCGGCGACGGCGATCGGCACGTCTTGCAGCCGCTCCGCGCGGCGATTTGCCGTCACGACGATGTCGGTGATGCCGCCATCCTGCTGCTCGGCCGGAGCTGCATCCCCGTCTTGGGCGTAGGCCGGCATGGCATAGGCCAGAACCGCCGCAGCGCCCGCCAACCAATGAGCCGTCATATTGCGCTTCATCGTCTTCCTCTCCCTGGCGTCGCGCGCCGCCTCTCTGGCGACTTAATCAACGCCCCCAACATGTATGCAATAATGAGATTGTAGGCAATCCATTTTTGAAGCCGTGCGGCAATCGCCGTAAGCCTCCGCCTGAAAATCCCGAATTTATTGAATTAATGATCTTTTCATACGGTCACCTGCAGCAGCACGACAATCGGCAACGCAATCATTGTGTGCATTATGCTTGGTCGGTGACGTCGAGCGCTCCGTTCAGTCCCGGCAGGCCAGGAACGTCGTAGCGTTTCAGCCCCTCTGCCTCGGTGAAAGCCAGCCACACCGGCCCGCGTTCATCGGTAGTAGCCAGGGTGGCGACCGCCTCGCCGATGAAGGCGGCGGGTTCCTGGTGGATCGCGGCGCGGATGTCGGGGGCGGTCAGGTCGGTCCCGATCGCGCCGGGGCAAAGAACATCGAGCCGCACGCCGCGTTTCTCGAGCGTCGGAGCGAGCGCGAGGCCCATGCCCAGCACGCCATATTTGGACGCGGTATAATAGGGATCGAGGTCGAGCGGTAGGATCGCCGCCCCCGATGCAGTGATCAGGATGCGCGAAAGTCCCGGCGCCTCGATCGCGGCCTTGATGCCATGCGCCACGCCACCGAGATTGACGTCCATCACCTTGGCATAGCCTTCGGCGGTGAACCAGGTCAGCGGATCGTCCATCAACGGCGCGCCCTTCGGACGGCTCATCACTCCGGCATTCAGATGTACGAAATCGAGCCGGCCGAAGCGGTTGACGATCTCCCCAACCGTGCGCACCCAGGCCGCCGGATCGCGGACATCGAGCGGCAGGAACAGATGCGGTGCGCCGAATTCGGCAAACACCCGCTCGCCGCGAGTGATGTCGACGTCGGTCCCGACGACGACCATGTTCCGCGCCATCAGCGCGCGCGCGGCAGCCTCGCCGATACCCGTGGCCGCACCGGTGATCAGGGCGATCGGCTGCGATGCCGCGACAATCATCGCGCGCGCGCCTGGGCGAAGGCCCGGCTCAGGGCGTGGCGGCGATCGGCGATGAAGCGCTGCGAGGTGACCGCATCGGCCTTATGGACGTCGAAGCCGTGATAGACGGCGGGATAGAGGTGCAGTTCGGTCGGCACGCCGGCCGCGGTCAGGCGGCGGGCATAGTCGATGCTCTCGTCCAAAAAGACGTCGAGCTCGCCAACGAAGATCGCCGCCGGGGGCAGCCGCCCGAGATCGCTCGCCCGGCTCGGTGCGGCATAGGGCGACACGGCGTCGGTGCCATGGGCGCTGCCGAGATAGGCCTTCCACGCGAGTCCGTTATTCTTGTGCGACCACAGCTCGGGATCGGTGATCCGCCGCGCGGAGTCGCTGTCGTTGCGGTCGTCGACCATTGGATAGATCAGCAGCTGGAAGGCGAAGGTGAAGTCGCCGCTGTCGCGCGCGCGTAGCGCCAGCGCCGCCGCGGCCCCACCGCCAGCGCTCGCCCCGCCGACGGCGATGCGCGCCGCATCGACGCTCAGCTCGGCCGCCTGCGCGAACAACCAGCGCGCCGCCGCATAACAATCGTCGCTCGCCGCCGGAAAAGGCTCTTCCGGTGCGCGCCGATAGGCGACCGAGGCTACCAGGCATTGCTGCTCGATCGCGATCTGCCCGCACAGCGCATCGTCGAGATCGGCCGCGCCCAGCACATAGCCGCCGCCCTGGATCCAGAGCAAAGCCGGAAGGTCGCCAGTCGCATCGACCGGGCGGAAAGTCCGCACCAGCACATCGGGCGCGCCGTTCCAGCCGGGAGCATGATGATCCGCGCTCGCGACGCGAGGCACGGCTGGCGCGGTGCCCGCGGCCTCGAACACTGCCTTCAGCGCCGCACGCGCCTGCGTGACATCCTCGAGGTCGATGATCGGGACCATCTTCACGATGGGCAGATATTCCGGATCGATCCGGTCCAATACAGACATGAAAACCCTCCTGGCGGAACGGATCAGTTGCTGAAGACGATATCGTTCGGCCCATCGTCGCGGAACATCCGCCACATCTCCGACGGCCCCAGCGGGCACATCACCGACGATCGCGCATATTTGTTCATGAAGAAATTCTGCGCACGGCTGTCGGTGTAGATCTTCAGTACCTCGCGCTTGTCGAGATACGCGTTGTAGCGGTCGAAGGATTCGCGCTTCACATCGACCACCCGATCGCCGGTCAGGATCATGTGCGCCATCGCCTCCATCGCGAAGCGGGTCACCATCTCCTCATGGTTGACGAT
>NZ_JAGMXV010000042.1 GCF_018006725.1 Rhizorhabdus sp. | reverse complement strand
GACCTGCGTCTGGGCGATGCCGGCCAGCTCATATTCAATCGGGTCCTCGACCGTCATGATGTTGCGCTTGCGGTCGTTGAGATGGGTCAGCGCGGTGTAGAGCGTGGTCGTCTTGCCCGATCCGGTCGGCCCGGTGACCAGCAGCACGCCATGCGGGCGGTCGAGCAGACGCAGAAAAACCTCACGATCCCGTTCGGACATGCCCAGCGCGTCGATTTCCAGCCCGGTGCTGCCGCGATCGAGCAGACGCATCACCACCCGTTCGCCATGCTGGGTGGGGATGGTCGAGACGCGGACATCGATGTCGTAACCGCCGACGCGCAGGGTGACGCGGCCATCCTGCGGAATGCGCTTCTCGGCGATGTCGAGCCGCGCCATCACCTTGATGCGACTCACCAGCAGCGGGGCGAGCGCGCGTTTCGGTTCGACGATGTCGCGCAGCACGCCATCGACGCGGAAGCGCACGATCAGCCGCTTTTCCTGCGTCTCGACATGGATGTCCGACGCCCCGTCGCGCACCGCCTGGAGGAGCAGCGCGTTGATCAGGCGGATGACAGGGCTGTCGTCGCGGCTGTCGAGCAGATCGTCGACCGCCGCCGCGCTGTCGGCCAGCGTCGCGAGATCGTCGGTGTCGGCCAGGTCCATCGTCCCCGCCATGCCGTCGCGATAGGTAGCCGCCACGGCACCCTCGAACGCCTCGTCGCCGACCGGCTCGAACCGGATCGCCCCGCCGAAGCGGCGCTGTACCTCGAGCAGGCCTTCGGCGCTGGCGCCGGGTCGGAAGAGGCAGCGCATTGCGTCCTCCGCGCCCTCGATCAGGACGCCGTGCCGCCGTGCGAAGCCATAAGGAAGCGCGGTCATGCGCGCACCGTCAGTTCGGCGGAGACCGACCCGCTGACAGGCCGCCGATCGACGCGCAGGCCGGCGACACGCAGCGCACTCGATCCCTCGAAAGCGGCGATCCAGCGGATCAGCGCTTCATAGGGCACGTCGGCCACCGTCACGCGCACCTCGCTGCCGCTGCCGTTCACCACCGGGACGACGCCATGCTGCGCGCCGGTCGTCGACAGGATCGTCGCGGGTGTGCCGCTCAGTTGCGGCTGGGCAGGGGCGGTACCGATCGGGCCGGCGCTGCGCAGACGCGCGGCGAGGCTTTCATAGGTGCGGATGTCGTTGCTCGCCTGGCGGCGCGTCTCGACCAGCGGCTGCACCAGCATCGTGGCGAACAGCCACAGGATCAGCAGCGTCGACAGCACAGCGAGCAACAGTTGCTCGCGGCGACTGCGCGCGGCCCACCAGGCCAAGGCCTTCTGCCGCGCCGGCTCTGCGGTCGGAAACAGCGTCGCGAAATCGAAACGGCTCATGCGCCTCCCCCGGCGATGATGAGGGTCGCCCCCTCGAAACGGCCCTGCAGCCCCGCGCTGCCCAGCGCCTTCAATACGCTGCCCCGCGCCGCAGGGTCAGCGAGCTCGACGTCGAGCTGCAGGCGCTGGCGAACGGCATCGAAGGCCATGCTTCTTATGGTCAGCGTCGATCCGAAGGGCGCGAGCGCCGCCGAGCTGCGGGTCAGCAAGGGCAGGAAGCTGCCCGGCGGAGCCGTGGTGCCCGCCGGAATCAGTTCCGCCGCGACCATCGCCGCCTCGCGCGGATCAGTGCCGGTATAGCGACCGGGTGCGGTGGTGGCCAGCTGGCTGGTCAGTTCGGCTCCGCGCTTCGCGACGATCGACTTGAGCGCCAGCGTATCGGCAGCTGCGATTGCGCCATGCGCGAGCAGGCCGGCAGCGGCGACCAGCGCGACACGCCGTCCGGTCGCGGACAGGCCCTGACGAGGCCGCGCGAATACGCCTTGCCGCAGGTCGAGCAAGATCGATGCGATCGGGCCGAAGCCCGCCTGCTCGTCACATTCGGGCCGACCCGCGGCCGCCCATAGCGCGAGAAAGAGCGGTTCACCGGCGGCGAACCCCGCACCGTCGGGCTGGCGGACGAGGATCCGGCCGCCGGGATCGCGGAGTACGTTCCAGCGCCCCGTCTCGGGAACAGGCAGGGCCAGCGCGTCGGGCAGCAGCGCGGCGTCGGGCACGCCGGCATCCTCGGCCATCGCGACCCACCGGGCCATCGCTTCGGGTGCAACGACCGCCGCCAGCCATTCGCCGCCCGTGGTCTGGCCGCCGAGGGCGAGATGCACCATGTCGATTCGCTCGGCGATGCGGTCCTCGATCGCGAAGGGAAGCGCGGCAAGGCGCTTGGCCGGCGACGGCAGCGGCAGCGCCACCGGCAGCAGCAGGACATCCTCGGACGGCACGAGCAGCACGTCGCGCGGGGCATCGAGGCCCAGCGGGCGGCAGCCGCCAGCATCGCAGCCCCACGCCGCACCCGAGGCGGGGCTCGCCAGCATATTTTTTATCCGCGCCAGTCGGGGCGCTATGCTAGGCGACTGTAACATGGTTTTCATGGATGTATCTCATAGCGCGGCCATGATCATAGTTTCGCAACAATTTCATGACGAGGCCGAACGGGAGCCGCGTCGCGCCATTTCCGATCCGGAAGCCGGCCTCACCCTCATCGAGATGATCGTGGTGCTCGCGATCATCGCGCTCGTCGCGGCGCTGATCGTGCCCAATGTCATAGGCCGGCCCGATGAAGCGCGCGTGACGGTCGCCAAGACCGACCTGCGCACCATCTCGGCGGCGCTGAAGATGTACCGCCTCGACAATGGCGACTATCCCAGCAGCGATCAGGGGCTGGCAGCGCTGTCGAAGAAGCCGACCACCGAGCCGCTGCCGCGCAACTGGTCGTCCGAAGGCTATCTGGCGCAGGTTCCGGTCGACCCCTGGGGCCGCCCCTATGTCTATCGCAACACCGGCGGCACCTTCGAACTGCTGAGCCTCGGCAAGGACGGCAAACCCGGCGGCGAGGGACTCGATGCCGATCTGAGTGATAAAGCACCCTGAGATGCAGCCGCAGGGGGGCGAATCGGGGATGACATTGGTCGAGATGCTGGCCGTGCTCGCGATCATCGCGGTCGCGGCGGGCGCGACCGTGCTCGGCATCGGCGCCGCCACCCGCGCGCCGAGCGTCGAAGCCGAGGCGCGCCGCCTGTCGAGCCGGCTCCAGTCCGTCGCCGACGAGGCGATGGTGTCCGACCGGCCCGTCGCCTTCACCTGGGACGAGCGCGGCTATGCCTTCGAGGGATCGGCCAGTGGCGATGACGCAGCGCATGGCCGTCATCGCCTGCCCGCCGGCATCCGCATCGACATGGGCCGGCGCAGGCCGCCGCTGATGCTGGGCGTCGACGGCACCGGCGTGCCGGCGAGCATCGGGCTGCGATCGGGCGAGGATCGCTGGATGGTCGTCTATGACGGATTGTCGGCCACGCCCATTCCGGCGCCCGCCGCATGATGCAGGCGCTTCATCCCCAACTCCCGAGCGAAGCGGGCTTCTCGCTGATCGAGGCGCTGGTCTCGCTGCTCGTGCTCGCCATCGCCGCCGCCGGCCTCGTCCGCGCGGCCGAGGCGCATGTCGATTCGATCCGCAGCCTGGAACGCCGCGCAGCCGCACAGCTGGTCGCGCAGAACCGCCTGGCCGAACTGTCGCTGCCCGGCGCCTCGACTTCGCCCGAGAGCGTCGACATGCTCGGCAGCCGCTGGACCGTGACCGTCGCCGAGACGGCCACCGACGATCCCGACCTCGCGAAGCTGGCGGTATCGGTCGCAGCGCCGGGCGAAAGCGACCCGATCGTAACGCTCGACGGCTTTCGCGACCGGGGGACGACGACACGATGACCCCGCGCCAGGCCTCCCGCGCCGCCGACATCTTCACTGCGCTGGTGATTGCGTCGGTCGCCATCTCGCTGGGCGTGACGACCTGGCATCTGTTGGGCGCAAGCTCGGCGAAGCCCGCCACCGCGCCGGTTGCCGCAACGCCGGGGGGACCGGTCGACATCGCTCCCGCGCTCGCACTCGCGCCGTTCGGGCGGCCCGATGCCTCGTCGGCCCCGCCGACCAGCCTCGCGCTCCAGCTGCGCGGGATCATTCTCGCCGATCCGGCCTCGGCCTCATCGGCGCTGATCGCCCCGACCGGCGGCCAGCCGGTCGCCTATGTCACGGGTCAGTCGGTGCCCGGCGGCGCGACGATCGAGGCGATCGCCTTCGACAAGGTACTGCTGCGGACCCATGGTCGCCTCGAACGGCTCGACCTGCCGCGCATCTCGGCCAATGGTCAGGCCCCAGCCGCCGTCGCCGCCCCGCCGCCCTCCGGCGCAGCCCCCACGACCGGCCCGTCGGACGGATCCGGTAGCCAGCCGCTCCAGGCCTTTGCCCAAGGCTCTCCATCGCCCGGCGCTCCCGTCGGCGGTCCGCTGTCGCTGCTCGACCGGCTCGGTGCCGCGCCCGTGGGCGGCGCTTATCGCGTCGGCACTTCACCCTCGCCCGAGGCGCGTGAAGCGGGCCTGCTGCCCGGCGACGTCATCGAGCGCATCAACGGCATGCCGGCCACCGCCGTCGCCGCCGACCGCCAGCTTCTCGCCCAGATCATGGCGGCCGGACCTGCCCAGGTCGAGGTCGTGCGCGGCGGCAAGCGTGTCACCTTTTCCTTTGCCCTCCGTTGAGGAACCGATCCGTGTCCCTGTACGCCCGCACCGCCCTTTCCGCCCTGATCGCCGCCTCGCTGGTCGGTGCACCGGTCCTGGCGCAGTCCGCACCGGGCGCCGCCGACGTGGTCGTCAACATGCGCGCGGTCGAGATTTCCGACGTGGCGGAGCAGATCTCGCGCATCACCGGCCGCACGCTGATCCTCGACCCGGCGGTCAAGGGCACGGTCAATGTCACCTCGGCCGAGCCGCTGTCGGTCGACGGGGTGTGGGATCTGTTCCAGTCGGTCCTGCGCGTCCATGGCTTCGCGGCGGTGAAGTCGGGCCGGTCCTGGCGGATCATCCCGCAGGCCTCGGCGATCCGTGACGCGGGCTCGGGCGGGCGGCTCAACGCACAGGACGTGACCACCCGGATGGTCCGCCTCCACAATATCTCGGGCGAGCAGGCCGCACGCGTCTTCCGCCCGCTGGTCGCGCAGTTCGGCAGCATCGAGGCGATGACCAGCCCCAATGCGATCATCGTCACCGACTATGCTGAAAATGTCCGGCGGATCGAGCAGCTGGCGCGCGCACTCGACAATGGCGGCGGCGGGCGCTTCGACAGCATCTCGCTGCGCTACGCCAATGCCAAGGATGTCGCGACCGCGATCCAGGGCGTGTTCGGCGACGGCAGTCAGACCGGCGGCCCGCGCGTCGTGGCCGACGAGCGCAGCAACATGGTGCTGCTGCGCGGCGAACCCAATCTGATTTCGGAGGCACGGCGCCTAGCTGCGACGATCGACAAGCCCGGCGCGGGCGTGCCGATCACGCGCATGATCCGGCTCAACAATGGCGATGCAGAATCGGTCACGGCGGTGCTGCAAGGCGTGCTGGGCGAACAAGGCAGCGTCTCGAACCCCGTCGCGAGGGCGGTCGCGGGCGGTCGCGCCAGCCTGGGCCGCACAGCGTCCTCCTCGCGCTCGGGATCGAGTTCGTCGCTCGGATCGTCTGCGTCGTCGCTCGGCGGCCTCGCCGAGGCCGCAGCAGCGGTGGCACCATCGACCAACAGCCAGAGTGCAGACACGCCCGCCAAAGGCTTCTCGACCCCGGACCTGACGGTGCAGCCAGCGCCCGAGCTCAACGCGATCGTGTTGCGCGGCACGCCCGCCGCCATCGCCGAGGTCGAGCCGCTGATCAGCCAGCTCGACGTTCGTCGTCCGCAGGTGCTGATCGAGGCGGTGATCGTCGAAATCAGCGGCGACGAGGCCGAATCGCTCGCCGTCCAGCTCGGCCTCGGTGCGGCCGCTCTCAATCGCGGCGACGGCGCGGCGACCTCCTTCACCAGCCCCGGCGTCTCGCTGTCGACGATCCTTGGCGCGATCGGTGCGCCGGCGGCGGTGGCAGTCCTGCCCAATGGAGGATCGGCCAGCATCAGCTTCGGCGACAATTTCTCGGTGCTGCTTCAGGCGATCGGCCAGTCGACCCGCGCCAACCTGCTGTCGACCCCGAGCATCACCACGCTCGACAACGAACCCGCCGAAATCGTGGTCGGCCAGAATGTCCCCTTTCGAACAGGCAGTTTCACCACCGACGGCAATTCGCTCAACCCCTTCACCACGATCGAGCGGCAGGATGTCGGCCTGACGCTGCGCGTCGTACCGCGCATCCATCAGGGCAATGTCGTCCGCCTCGAAGTGTCGCAGGAAGTCTCCTCGCTCGTCGCCGCCGTCACCGGCGCGGCCGACCTGATCACCAACCGACGCAGCATCCAGACGACCGTGCTGGCCGACGACGGCCAGACGATCGTGCTGGGCGGCCTGATGAGCGACGACCGCAGCCAGGTGAAGAGCCAGGTTCCGATCCTCGGCGACATCCCGATCGCGGGCGAGCTGTTCAAGTCGCGGCGTGAAAGCCAGGTGAAGCGGACGCTGTTCGTCTTCCTCAAGCCAACCGTCCTGCGCGACCAGGCGGCGGCCAAGGCGGTGACCGACGCCAAATATGCGCGCACCCGCTATGACGAAGCGATGCTGGGCAAGCACCCGCCACTGCTGCTCGAACCGCCCCGCGCACGCCTGCCGCTGGAAATTTCCGGCGTCTATTGATCGCCGCCGACCGGATCACCGGTCGAGCGGCGCGTCCTCATCGACCTCGGGCTCGGGATCATCGGCCGCGAGGAACGACCTGACCCGCCGCTCGCCCTTGGCGAACAGCGCCGCGTCTGGCGACAGGGTGACCAGCGTCCAGCCCTCATGGCTTTGCCCCGGCGCCAGCGTGGCTGTCTTGCCGTCGCGCGACCTTACCATCGCGATGGCATTGTCGGGCAACCGACCAACCACACCCACGAGCTGGGGCGCATCCTCGGCCTGGGCCGCCTGCGCGGGTGAAAGCGGATCGAGGAACAGCCGCCGCGACGGCCCGGCATCGGGTGCGGCGACGGGCAGCACGGTTTCACCGGGCGCGGGCAGCACAGGCAAAGCGGGCTGGGCCCGGTAGAGCAGCCAGGCGGGAATCGCCAGAACGAGCCCCGCCGTCAGCCCGAAGAGCAGCCGGCCACTCATCCTTCGTGCCACCCGATCGCCCGCGCTTCGAGCCTCACCGCCGTCTCGGCCGGCCCCGTTCGAGCCAACCGCCAGAAGGCAAAACGGACCAGCGGGCTGCCGGCCTCCAGGTCGCGCACCACGTCCAGAACGTCCGCCTCGGGACCCGACAGGATCAGGTCGGCCGAAAGCTCTGCCGGCATGCGCGCATTGGGGGGCAGCGGCGCCAGCCGTTCGAGCAGCAACCGCCTGTCTGCCGCTGCGCGTCGCACGACGGAGACGAAGGCAGCCTGTGCTTCGGCGCGATTCCGTCCGGCAAAACCAAGCCCTTGCGGCAGGAGGGGCTGTGGGACCGTGCGGCCCATGACGGCTCGCATTTTCACGCGAAGGAGATCGCCCCGGCTCCGTTCGAGGTTCGCCAGACCGAACCAGGCGGCCGGGATCGCAACGGCGACCACCGTCAGCAGCACGGCCAGACGGTTCCGGCTGTAGCGGGGAAGAGACGGGCGGGTCATCGCAGCCGCCCTTCGAGGCCGACCCGGATCGTACCGGCATCGGTGCGGCTCTGGCTCCGCTCGCCGAGCGACGCCAGCAACGGATTTTCTGCAAGCGCGGCGCGCAGCGAGTCGGGATCGGGGGTGACGATCTCGATCAGCAATTCACCGTCAGGCGTCAGCGACAGCGATTCGATCGCGGCATCCTCCGGCAACGTCGCCGCCAGCTGCGCGGCGATCGTGCTCAGCGGTGGCACGCCCGCGACCCGATCGACGCCGTGCCGGGTCCGCTCAACCGTCGCAAGGCGGGCCTGCGCCGTCAGAAGCGTGCCCTCGCGCCGTTCGATCCATGCGATGCGTAGCCGGTCAACGCCGGTCCAGCTCCAGGCCAGACCGGCCGTCAGCACCGGGATCGCCGCGATGAGCAGCGCGGTTCGCCACGCCAACTCCGGCCAGGAGTGTTCGGACGCTCCACCGACCTGCGGTACCGGCAATCGCCAGCCTCCCCGCAGCTTCTGCGCGACGGCATCGAGCAGGCTCGGTCCGATCGCCTCGACGCTCACCGGCTCCAATCCCCGCGCTTCCAATATCGCTCGCGCCGTCGCCGCATCGGGCGCCCGCACGACTCGGATGTCGGAGGAGCCGCTGCGCCGGAGCATCACGCAGCGAAAGCGGATCATCTCGTCCCGCGACACGGTGCGTCTCCGCTGCCTCAGCCCTCGACGCCGTCGAGTGCGGCCGCCAGTTCGTCGAGCCAGACCTTGGCGGTACCGTCCGAAGGCGCGCGCCAGTCGCCGCGCGGCGACAGCGCCCCGCCGCCCGACACCTTGGGTCCGTTGGGCAGCGCCGATCGCTTGAACTGGCTGATCGTGAAGAAGCGGAAGAGGAATTTCTCCAGCCAGCCCCGGATCGTCGCCAGATCATAGCGATTACGCGCCTCGACCGGCAGCCCCGCCGGCCACAGCCCAGCCTCCGCATCGCGCCAGGCATGCCAGGCGAGGAAGGCGATCTTCGACGGCCGCAGTCCCTGCCGCACGACATGATGGAGGAAGAAGTCGTTGAGCTCATAGGGCCCGATCCTGGCCTCGGTGCTCTGGATCGCGCCGCTGGCATCGGCGGGGACGAGTTCGGGCGAAATCTCGGTCCCCAGGATCGACAGCAGGATGGCGTCGGTGCCGGCATCAAACTGGTCGGTGCGCACGCACCAGCGGATCAGATATTGGATCAACGTCTTAGGCAGGCCGGCGTTGACGCCATAATGGCTCATCTGGTCGCCGACCCCATAGGTGCACCAGCCGAGCGCCAGTTCGCTCAGGTCGCCCGTGCCGACGACGAAACCGCCATGGTGATTGGCCAGCCGGAACAGATAGTCGGTCCGCAGCCCCGCCTGCACATTCTCGAAGGTGATGTCGTAAACCGGCTCGCCATCGGCGAAGGGATGGCCGAGGTCCATCAGCATCTGCCGCGCCGCGGGGCGAATGTCGATTTCCTCGGCGGTTATCCCCAGCGCACGCATCAGCGCCCAGGCATTGGCCTTGGTCGCGTCGCCCGTCGCGAAGCCCGGCATGGTATAGCCGCGGATCGTAGTGCGCGGCAGGCCGAGCCGGTCACAGGCCTTGGCCGCGACGATCAGGGCGTGGGTCGAATCGAGGCCGCCCGAAATGCCGATGACCATTGCCTTGCCGCCGGTCGAGCGGAAGCGCTTGGCCAGCCCCTCGACCTGGATGTTGAACGCCTCGTAGCAATCGGCGTCGAGTTCGGCGGGGTCCGCCGGCACGAAGGGGAAGCGCGCGACCGGCCGGGCGAGGCCGACGTCGCGGCCATGCGGCCTATGGGTGAAAGCGATTCGGCGGAAGCGCGTCTCGGGATGCCCGGCGGCAGTCGCGCAGTCGTTGAACGTGCCGTTGCGCATCCGTTCGAGCCGAAGCCGCTCGACGTCGACATCAGCGAGGATCAACTCGGGATCGAGGCCGAAGCGCGTCGATTCGGCGAGCATCGTACCCAGTTCGTGAATCATCGCCTGACCGTCCCAGGCGAGATCGGTCGTGCTCTCGCCCGGCCCGCTGGCCGAATAGCAATAGGCGGCGATCGCGCGCACCGATTGCGACTGGGCGAGCATCGCCCGCTCGCGCGCCTTGCCGATGATGATGTTGGATGCCGACAGGTTGCAGAGGATCAGCGCGCCGGCCATCGCTCCGGCGGTCGAGGGCGGCTGCGGCGCCCAATAATCCTCGCAGATTTCGACGTGGAAGACGAAGTCGGTCAGATCCTCCGCTGCGAAGATCTGGTCGGTGCCGAAGGGCACGCGCTGCCCGCACAACGCCATGTCGAGTCCGGCCAGCCCATGGCCCGGCGCGAACCAGCGCTTCTCATAATATTCGCGGTAATTGGGCAGGAAGCTCTTCGGTACCACGCCCAAGACACAGCCCCGCGCCACGACCACCGCGCAATTGTAGAGGCGCCCCGACCGGCGCAGCGGCGCACCGATCAGCAGCACCGGCGCGAGCGCCGCGCTCGCCTCGACGATCCGGGCCAGTTCGGTCTCGACCCGGTCGAGCAGCGCATCCTGCAGATGCAGATCGTCGATCGCATAGGATGACAAGGCGAGCTCGGGCAGGACGAGCAGGTCGACGCCCGCTGCGTCGGCGCGGTGCGCGAGATCGAGGATCGCATCCGCATTGGCGCCGACATCGCCGACGCTCGCCAACGGAGTACCCGCCCCGACCCGAACGAAGCCATGGCGGTGTATCGAGAAGAAGGACGCGGCTTCGGACATCAGGGCTCCCGATCGGCTGCCTTCGGGCCGGGGAGTCAGCCCGGCGACGAAGGGGTCAGCTGCCCCATAGAGGAAGGCGCGCCCGCGCGCCAATATCCAGCGCCTCCACGCTGCCCCTTGCCGATCAGTCGGCGGTGTGGATGCGATTCCGCCCCAGCTGCTTCGCCTGATAGAGCGCAGCGTCCGCGCGCTTGAGGATCGACCCCGGCGAATCATGGACGTTGAGCGCGGCGAGACCGCCCGAGAAGCTCAGCCTGCCTAGCGATTGGCCGGTGTGCGTCACCTTCAGTTCGCGCGCGGCGATGGCGGAGCGAATCTTGTCGAGCACGGCCACCGCGCTTTCCGCCGCCGCGCGCTCGAACACGACGACGAATTCCTCGCCGCCATACCGCGAGACGAACACGTCACCACTGGCCGCCCGGCCCAGAGACGAGCCGACGAACTTGATCACTTCGTCGCCGATCTGGTGCCCATGCGTGTCGTTGAACTGCTTGAAATGGTCGATGTCGCAGATCGCCAGCGCCAATGGCGTATCGCCGCGCCGCGCCTTTTCGAAGGCATTGCGCAGATGATGGTCGAGCGCGCGCCGGTTGGGCAGGCCGGTCAGCGGGTCGCTATTGGCCCTGTGGTGAGCAGCAGCCAGATCCTTGCGCATGATGCTCATCTGCGCCTCGGTCCGGCGGAGATCATCTTCGGCCGCCTGCGCCTTGTCGATCATCGACCGGGTCAGTCCGACCAGCTTCTGCACCGCCTGCGCCGGCGAGCCATCGGCCTCCAGACCGGCAGCTTCATCCGCCAGCGCCTGACCATAGTCGCGCGCATCGTCGCCCGACCGGATCAGGATCGACGACATCTCTTCCAGGAATCCCTGCGCTTCGGTCGCGATCCGCGAGAGCTCGTCGGTCGACAGCCCGCTGTCGATCCGTGCCGATATCGCCGAAGCGACGGCCTCGTTGAGGCCGCCCTCCTTGGCGATGGCGCGATCGATCATCGCGTTGAACTCGCCATCCCGCCCTGAAAGGTAGCGGTGGCACATCTCGAAATTGCCCGGCGACGGTTCGAGCCCGTGGTCGAACAACAATTTGCCGATCATGTCGTAGAGCCGGCGCCATTCGGCGCGCTCCGCTGACTTCTCGGCTATACGTTCCTCGCGCACTACTACACCCCTGATCCTGGCACCGGGGGATAGTCCGAGATTCGATACATCCGGTTAATGCCGCACCGTATTATTACGGCGTCACGCCCTCCAGCGGCCTGTCTCCATCCACGCCAGAAGCGGCTTCAACGGGGCGATCCAGATGATGCCGGCAACGACGTAGATCAGCAGCTGGACGAGCATATGCTGATCGCCAATCCATGAGGATGCCGTAGCGACAATCACCGCCCAGACGAGAATCAGCAGCAAGATCAGGAAGATGCCTGTCGGCTTGCGCCAGCTCGGTTCGTTCATCCTCGCTCCTCCGGCTCGATCGGTCCCCGTTCGGTGACCACCGCATCCAGCGCCACATCCCAGGGATCGACGGCTATGGCGCAGCTTTTCTGCACCGACCAGCCATAGCCGATTTTTTTCACCATCGGACGTAGCGCGAAGGCGCGATCGTAAAAGCCACCTCCCTGACCGAGGCGCATGAGTCGCGAGTCGAATCCGATCAACGGGGCGACGATGGCATCGGGTTCCCGCAACGGGGCGTCCGCGGATGGCTGGAGCAGTCCGCGCCACCCGCGTTCGAGTGAGTCCCCCGGGGACCAGAGATGGAAATGCATGTCCGAGCCGGGCCCCGTCACACGCGGGAGAAGCACGACGCCGCCTGCCTTCGCCGTAGCGTCGATCGCCGCGGTACAACCCAACTCGCTGCCAATTGCGACATAAAAGGCAACCGTTGCTGAGCCGGCGAGCAGCGGCTTCAACGCGCTCGCAGCATCCGCTTCGAGACGGACCCGGTCCGCGCTGGACAGGGTACCGACATAAGTGTCGCGCGCCGCGCGCAGCGCCTGTCTCTGCACGGCCTTGTCGATGGGGTGGTTCGTCATGTCACCGGACCGGCGAGGAAGGGCGGGTGGCGGGACCGCCATGGTCGTTTGCTGGAATATCCTCTGACGCCAGTAGCATCAGGTGGGGACCATATGTTCCGGACCAGGGCCCGGGCAGGGACAGTCCCCTAGGAATGTGAATCGCCTCAGGGATGTTCTCTGCAGCTCGTGCCGGGCAGAACCCGCCGTCCTCCATGTAAGATGATATGGCGCGACTCTCAAGGGCATGGCCCTGGAAAGGACATGGTCGCAGCAAGGAGATCGCCGTGCTGGTGCAGCGGCAGCGACCGGATCAGACCGCCGGTCGCTCCAGCTGCTCGGCCAGCCGCTCGACCCGTTCCGCGATGCGCTCGATTGCCACGGCATAAGCGGGATCGGGCTCTGCACTGGCCGGAACCTCGTTGCGCGCCACCGCAGCCGCGCCGCGCAGATCGTTGACCTCATCCGCGAGCAGGAGAGCCGACAGCAGCAGCGTGCGCGACTCCGTCATGTCGCCCAGCGCCCCCGTGATGTCCTGCGCCTTGCCGTTCACCATTTGCACGAGCGCGCGCAGATGGTCTTCCTCGCCATCGCGGCAGCTCAGGCGATAGCGCCGTCCGGCGACTTCGACGTCGACGTCGGCCATCAATATCTCTCCAGCAGTCGATCGATCCGCTCGATCGCCGACTCGGTCGTCTCGCGGAGGGTGCGATGGCGTTCGGCCAGACGATAGAGCGCCTCGCTCTCGTCATGGCCGAATCCGGACTGCGTCGCAGGAGCGGATTCTATTCCGGCCTCGACACGGGCGATCGCGCGTTCGAGGCGGCCCAGGGCAAGGATCAGGCGGCGGTCTGTCATCGATTCGATGGAATAGCAGCCTCGCGCCGCCCCGCAAGCATTCCCCAAGGTTGACGATACCGCTTTGGCACGACAAAGGGGCCGCGCGAACAGGCGAGCCCTGTTCGACCGACGATCCCGCCCGTCCGCACAGAAGGTAGACCATGACGATTGCACCGCGGCAGCTTGCCAATGCCATCCGCGCCCTTTCCATGGATGCGGTGCAGGCCGCCAATTCGGGGCACCCCGGCATGCCGATGGGCATGGCGGACGTCGCGACCGAGCTGTTCACCCGCCATCTGAAGCACGATCCCGCGAAGCCCGACTGGGCTGATCGCGACCGTTTCGTTCTGTCGGCGGGCCATGGGTCGATGCTGATCTACTCGCTGCTGCATCTGACGGGCTATGCGCGGCCCACGCTCGACGACATTCGCAACTTCCGCAAGCTGCACAGCCCCTGCGCCGGCCACCCCGAGAATTTCGAGCTTCCGGGCGTCGAGGCGACCACCGGCCCGCTGGGTTCCGGTCTCGCCACCGCCGTCGGCATGGCGATGGCGGAACGCCACCTGAACGCCGTGTTCGGCGACGAGCTGGTCGACCACCGCACCTGGGTGCTTGCTGGCGACGGCTGCCTGATGGAAGGCATCAACCATGAGGCGATCGGTCTCGCCGGCCATCTGCAGCTCGGCAAGCTGATCGTCCTGTGGGACGACAACAAGATCACGATCGACGGCGCCGTGTCGATGAGTTCGTCCGAGGACGTGCTGGCGCGCTATGCAGCCACCGGCTGGCACACCATTTCGTGCGATGGCCATGACGCGGCGAGCATCGCCCAGGCGCTGGAAGCGGCCAAGGCCGATCCGCGCCCGTCGATCGTCCAGTGCAGCACGATCATCGGCTTCGGCGCGCCCAACAAGCAGGGCACGTCGGCGACCCATGGTTCGGCGCTCGGCACCGACGAGGTCGCCGCGACCCGCGCCCATCTCGGCTGGACCGCCGAGCCGTTCGTCGTTCCCGACGACATCAAGGCGGCCTGGCTCGAAGCCGGCCAGCGCAGCGTCGGCGAGCATCAGGCCTGGCAGGCGCGCCTCGCCGCTTCCGCGCAGAAGGACGAATTCGAGCGCCGCATGGCGGGCAAGCTGCCGGCCGGCTTCTCGCTCGACGCCTATCTCCAGGATCTCGCCGCCAACCCGCAGAAGGTCGCGACCCGCAAGGCATCGGAAATGGTCCTCGGACCGATCAACGAGCAGATCCCCGAGACGATCGGCGGCTCGGCCGATCTGACCGGGTCGAACAACACCAAGACCAAGGCGCAGGCACCGTTTACCGCAGATAACTATGCCGGACGTTACGTCTATTACGGCATCCGCGAGTTCGGCATGGCCTGCGCGATGAACGGCATGGCGCTTCATGGCGGCGTGATCCCCTATGGCGGCACCTTCCTGGTCTTCTCCGACTATTGCCGCGCGGCCATCCGCCTCTCGGCGCTCCAGCAGCTGCGCGTCGTCTATGTCATGACGCACGACTCGATCGGTCTCGGCGAGGACGGCCCGACCCACCAGCCGGTCGAGCATATGATGAGCCTGCGCGTGATGCCGAACCTCGACACCTATCGTCCGTGCGACGTCGTCGAGACCGCGGAATGCTGGGCGCTGGCGCTTGAAAAGGCCGACGGCCCGTCGCTCCTCGCCCTGTCGCGCGAAGGCCTGCCGCAGCTGCGCACCGACGTGTCTGAAAATCTGTCCGCCAAGGGCGCCTACCGGCTGAAGACCGCCGATGCGGCGCGCAAGGTCGTGCTGATCGCCAGCGGGTCCGAGGTCGAGATCGCCCTCGCCACCGCGCAGAAGCTCGAGGATGCCGGCTTCGGCGCCGACGTCGTCTCGATGCCGAGCTGGGAGCGCTTCGACGCGCAGCCCGAGGCCTATCGCGACGAGATCCTGCCCGAGGGCGTGCTCCTCGCTTCGATCGAGGCCGGCACCACGATCGGCTGGGAACGCTATGTCGGCCGCAAGGGCCTGCGCTTCGGCCTCGATGGCTTCGGCGCTTCGGCCCCGGTCAAGGCGCTCTACGACCACTTCGGCCTGACCGCCGACAAGATCGCTCCCCAGATCATCGGGGCGCTCAGCAACTAAACAAACCGCAGGAGATTTCGGCACATGGCAGTCAAGGTTGCAATCAACGGCTTCGGTCGCATCGGTCGGAACGTGGCGCGCGCCATCCTCGAGCGCACCGATCACGACCTTGAGCTGGTCTCGATCAACGATCTGGCCGACGCCAAGGCGAATGCCCTGCTGTTCAAGCGCGACTCGGTCCATGGCAAGTTCAGCGGTACGGTCGAGGTCGACGGCAACGATCTGATCATCAACGGCAAGCGCATCCATGTCACCGCCGAGCGCGATCCGGCCAAGCTGCCGCACGCCGCCCAGGGCGTCGACATCGCGCTCGAGTGCACCGGCTTCTTCACCAACCGCAAGGGCGGCCAGGCGCATATCGACGCCGGCGCGAAGCGCGTACTGATCTCCGCTCCGGGCAAGGAAGTCGACCTGACCGTCGTGTTCGGCGTCAACCACGACCAGCTGACCGCCGATCACATCATCGTGTCGAACGCGTCGTGCACCACCAACTGCCTGGCGCCCTTCGCCAAGGTTCTGCACGAGGCGATCGGCATCGAGC
Organism: Rhizorhabdus sp.; assembly: GCF_018006725.1. Lineage (GTDB taxonomy): Bacteria > Pseudomonadota > Alphaproteobacteria > Sphingomonadales > Sphingomonadaceae > Rhizorhabdus. The sequence continues at coordinate 10,563 of NZ_JAGMXV010000042.1, read as the reverse complement.
GCGGTCTGATGACCACGATCCACGCCTATACCAACGACCAGAAGATCCTCGACCAGATTCATGAGGATCCGCGCCGCGCCCGCGCCGCCGCGATGTCGATGATCCCGACCACCACCGGTGCCGCCCGCGCGGTTGCCGAGGTGCTGCCGGCTCTGAAGGGCAAGCTCGACGGCTCGGCGATCCGCGTGCCGACCCCCAACGTCTCGGTCGTGGACCTGACCTTCACCCCGTCGCGCGAAACGACGAAGGACGAGGTCAACGCCCTGCTCAAGGCGGCCGCCGAGGGTCCGCTCAAGGGCGTGCTCGGCTATACCGACGAGCCGCTCGTCTCGATCGACCTCAACCATGACGCCCATTCGTCGACGATCGACAGCCTCGAGACCTCGGTGATCGAAGGCAAGCTCGTCCGCGTGCTCAGCTGGTACGACAATGAGTGGGGCTTCTCGAACCGCATGGTCGACACGGCCGGCGCGATCGGCAAGCTGCTCTGAGTTGAGCCGAAGGCCTGCCTTCCGCCCGGTGCCCACCGCCATCGGCCGCCTTGCTGCGGCCATGGCGGTCGAATCCGCCACGTGGACGGGACAGGCCTTCTGACATGGCAGGCCGGCTGATCGGAATCGCGCGGAAGAGCCGTGCCCATGGGCCGCTCGAAACCGTCGATGCCGTCGAGATCGGCCTGACCACCGGCGTGCACGGCGATCATCGCGGCGCCACCCGGCCCGGCAAGTCCAACCGCCGGCAGGTCACGATCCTGCGTGCCGAAGACTGGGCGGCGGCGATCGCCGAACTCGGCGTGCCCATATCCTGGGAAGAACGTCGGGCCAATCTGCTGGTCGAAGGCGTGGACCTGCCCCAGGCAGCGGGCGCCACTCTCCGTGTCGGAGCCGCGCTGTTCGAGATCACGGGCGAGTGCGACCCATGCCGGCGGATGGACGCGGTCGCCGACGGGCTGCAGAGCGCGCTGCGACCCGACTGGAGGGGCGGCCGCATCGCCCGCGTGATCGAGGGCGGCCATATCGCTCTCGGCGATAGTGTTGAAATCGAGGGATAAGATGGCTTTCAGGACACTCGACGACATCGGCGACGTGCGCGGCAAGCGCGTGCTGGTCCGTGAAGATCTCAACGTGCCGATGGACGGCGCCACAGTCACCGACGACACGCGGCTGCGCGCCGCCGCGCCGACGGTCGCCGAACTGTCCGACAAGGGTGCGATCGTGCTGGTCCTCGCCCATTTCGGTCGTCCCAAGGGCGAGCGCAATCCGGACATGAGCCTTGCCCTCGTCACCGGGGCCCTGCGCGCGGTGCTGGGCCGCGAGGTCCGCTTCATCGGCGACTGCTGTGGCGAAGAGGCCGAGGCTGCGGTCGCGCAGTTGCAGCCGGGCGACATCGCGCTGCTCGAAAACACCCGCTTTCACAAGGGCGAGGAGAAGAACGACCCCGCGCTTGCCGAGGCGATGGCGAAGCTGGGCGATCTCTACGTCAACGACGCCTTCTCCGCCGCGCATCGCGCCCATGTGTCGACCGAAGGTCTCGCCCGCCTGCTCCCGGCTTACGCGGGGCGCTCGATGCAGGCCGAGTTGGAGGCGCTCGAAAAGGCGCTCGGCAAGCCCGAGCATCCGGTCGCGGCGGTCGTCGGCGGCGCCAAGGTATCGACCAAGCTCGACGTGCTGAAGCATCTGGTCAGCCGCGTCGATCATCTGATCATCGGCGGTGGGATGGCCAACACCTTCCTCGCCGCGCGCGGCGTCGATGTGGGCAAGTCGCTGTGCGAGCACGATCTCAAGGACACGGCGCTCGAGATCCTCGATGCGGCCGAGAAGGCCGACTGTATCGTCCATCTTCCCTATGACGTGGTCGTAGCCAAGGAATTCCGCTCCAACCCGCCGGTGCGGACGGTCAACGTCCATGAGGTCGCCGCCGACGAGATGATCCTCGACGTCGGCCCGGCAGCGGTCGAAGCGCTCGGCGATGCGCTGAAGACCTGCCGCACACTGGTCTGGAACGGGCCGATGGGCGCGTTCGAAATCGCCCCCTTCGATACCGCGACGGTTGCGCTCGCCCGCACGGCGGCGGCGCTGACCAAGGGCGGCTCGCTGGTGTCGGTCGCCGGTGGCGGCGATACGGTGGCGGCCCTCAACCATGCCGGCGTCGCGGCCGATTTCAGCTTCGTCTCGACCGCCGGCGGCGCCTTCCTCGAATGGATGGAAGGCCGCGAGCTTCCCGGCGTGAAGGCGCTGGAAGCCTGAGACCCGCATAGCCGGGGGACGCTGCAAAGGCGCCCCCAAATATAGACAGACAGGAGATAAGCATCATGTTCGATCAGGAGACGGCGAAGAAGATCGCCGACGGCAAGGGATTCATCGCGGCGCTGGACCAGAGCGGCGGTTCGACCCCGAAAGCCCTCAAGGGCTATGGCGTCGAGGAAGGCGCATGGTCGACCGAAGAGGAGATGTTCGGGCTCATCCACGCGATGCGCACCCGCATCATCACCTCGCCCGTGTTCACCGGCGAGAAAGTGATCGGCGCGATCCTGTTCGAGCGGACGATGGACGGTCAGGCCGACGGCAAGCCGGTTCCGCAGGTCCTCAACGCGCGCGGCGTCGTCCCCTTCATCAAGATCGACAAGGGCCTCGAGGAAGAGGCCAATGGTGTCCAGCTGATGAAGCCGATGCCTGGCCTCGATGCGCTGCTGGCGCGCGCCAAGGGCCTGGGCGTGTTCGGCACCAAGGAGCGCTCGGTGATCAACCTCGCCAACCGCGAGGGCATCGCCGCGATCGTCAAGCAGCAGTTCGAAGTCGGCCAGCAGGTCCTTGCCGGCGGGCTGATGCCGATCATCGAGCCCGAGGTGAACATCAAGAGCCCGGAGCGCGCCGAAGCCGACCAGATCCTGCTCGAGGAGCTGACCAAGGCGCTCGACGCGATGACCGGCGATGACAAGGTCATGCTCAAGCTGTCGCTGCCGGCGAAGGCGGGCCTGTTCGACGCTCTGGTCGATCATCCGCGCGTGCTGCGCGTCGTCGCGCTGTCGGGTGGCTATAGCCGCCCCGACGCCTGCACCGAACTGGCGAAGAACCGGGGCGTGATCGCCAGCTTCAGCCGTGCGCTGCTCGAAGACCTCCGCGCGCAGATGAGCGACGAGCAATTCGACGCCTCGCTCGGTGCCGCGATCGACGAGATCTACACCGCGTCGACCAGCAAGACCGCCTGATATCCTATGGAGGGTGGGAGCAATCCCACCCTTCTTTCCGTCATTCCCGGCCTTCGCGGGAATGACGTTTGCGGCTAAGGGGTGCGTATGACCCCAAATGACAATGACGATTTTGACGAGGACGAGCTGCGGCTCGATCCTGCATTCGCAGACCGGTTCGAGCGCGACGACAGCAGGCCGCCCTGCAAGCTCTACCTGATCTCGCCGCCATCGATCGACGAAGCCTTCGCCGAGGCCTTGGCGGCGGCGCTCGACGCCGCGCCAGTCGTCGCAGCCTTCCAGCTGCGGTTGAAGGGGATGGACGAGCACCGCATCGCCGACCTTGCCCGCCCGTTGCAGGCCGTCTGCGCATCGCGCGATGTTGCCTTCATCATCAATGATTCGATCGGCCTTGCGAAGCGGCTCGAAGCCGATGGCGTGCATCTCGGCCAGGGCGACGGCGACCCGCGCGACGCGCGCGAGCGGCTGGGTCCCCAGGCCCAGATCGGCGTTACCTGCCATGACAGCCGCCACCTTGCCATGGAAGCGGGCGAGGCCGGCGCCGACTATGTCGCTTTCGGGGCCTTCTACCCGACCACCACAAAGGAAACCGAGCATCGCCCCGAGCCGTCGATCCTCGGCTGGTGGTCCACCCTGTTCGAACTGCCGTGCGTCGCGATCGGCGGGATCACGCCCGATAATGCCGCACCGCTGATCGCAGCCGGCGCGGACTTCATCGCGGTGTCGGGGGCGGTGTGGAATGACCCGGACGGCGCAGCCGCCGCCGTCAGAAAGTTCGCGGCGCTGCACGGCATGGGCTGAGACCCACGCCGCAGGCAGATATCAGCCCAGCTTGCCGAATTCCTTTTCGAAGCCGGCAATATCATTCTGTTCGAGATAGCGGGCCTGATCGATCCAGCGATCACGGAAGATGCGGCCCTTGAACGCACCGAGGCGAGCATCGACTTCGGCCGCCTGCGCCGGATCGAGCGCGGCGAGCTGGTCGAAACGGTGGATGCCGATGCCGTTGAGCACGGCCTTGGCCTTCGGACCCAGGCCCTTGATACGGGTCAGCTCGTCGGCGGGCAGATCGGGATGGGCGTCGACACCCAGTACCGGGGTGGCGACGTCGAGGATGGCGGCGGCGGCGCTGTCGACGACGCCATGGCCTTCTACCGCACTGGTCTCTTCGGGAACCTGCGCAGGCTCCGGCGCCGGGGTGGCGATCACCGCCGCGGCCAGTGCCGGCTCGGCCGACCGGGTCGAGACGGGCGCAGGCGTATCACTCAGCGACACGCGCTGCTTGGGCTTGCGCAGCAATAGGAAAAGCCCCGCAATCGCGATGATAGCGACCAGCGTGGCGATGATCAGCGTAGCGTTCGACATACCCCCGAAATCCCTCGTTGACTTGACCCTTTGCGAACGCGCTTGAGCGTCAGCCGTTCCGCTGCCGTGCCAGTTCGCGCCACCCTATGTCACGCCGGCAGAAGCCGCTCGCGAAATCGAGCGTGTCGACGGCGGCATAAGCGGTGTCGCGTGCTTCGCCGATATCCTTGCCCAGCGCGGTGACGTTCAGCACACGGCCGCCATTGGCGACGAGTTCGCTCTCCCTGATCGCGGTACCGGCGTGGAAGATCTTGGTGCCCTTCGCCTCGGCCTCTTCTATATTGCGGATGACGCCGCCCTTGGCGGGGGTGCCGGGATAGCCCTTGGCCGCCATCACCACCGTCAACGCGCTGTTCGGCGACAGGCTGGGACGCGCTATCTCGTGCAGGCGGCCTTCGGCCACCGCGAGCATCAGCGTCACCAGATCATCCTCCAGCCGCAGCATCAGAACCTGGCATTCGGGATCGCCGAAGCGGGCGTTATACTCGATCAGCTTGGGGCCATCGGCGGTCAGCATCAGTCCGGCATAGAGCACGCCCGAATAGGGAATGCCCGCCGCCGCCATCGCGCGCACCGTCGGCTCGACGATCTCGCGCATGGTCCGCGCTTCCAGCTCGGGGGTCAGAACCGGCGCGGGGCTGTACGCGCCCATGCCGCCGGTGTTCGGACCGGTATCGCCATCCCCGACGCGCTTATGGTCCTGGGCGGAGCCGAAGGGAACGACGGTCTTGCCGTCGGTCAGCGCGAAGAAGCTTGCTTCCTCGCCGGTCAGGAATTCCTCGACCACAACCTCGGCACCGGCGCTACCGAAGCTGCCGCCGAACATGTCGTCGATCGCATTCTCCGCCTCTGCCCGGCTCTCGGCGATGACCACGCCCTTGCCCGCCGCCAGACCATCGGCCTTGATCACGACCGGAATGCCGAAGCTGTCGAGCGCCGCCTTGGCCGAGGACGCATCGGAGAAGCGACCATAGGCCGCCGTAGGGATATTCTCGCGGCGGCAAAGATCCTTGGTGAAGCCCTTGGATCCCTCGAGCTGCGCCGCCTCACGGTTGGGGCCGAAGGTGAGAATACCGTTTGCGCGCAGCAGGTCGCCCAGACCGGCGACCAGCGGTGCCTCGGGCCCGATCACCACCAGACCGACATTTTCCTCGCGCGCAAAGGCCAGCACGGACTCCGGATGGGTCGGATCGAGATCGACGCATTCGGCAACTTGGGCTATGCCGGGATTGCCCGGCGCAGCGAACAATTTGGTAAGCCGGTCCGATTGCGCGAGCTTCCAGGCCAGCGCATGTTCGCGGCCCCCCGATCCCAACAGCAGGACGATCATGAACGATTTTCTCCCAGGCGTGCCCCCAAGCGACAGGCCCCGCCTGTTAGCCGAGGAGCAGCCGGGCGACAACGCACCCGCGCTGTCTGTGTCGGAATTATCCGGCGCGCTGAAGCGGACGGTCGAGGATGCGTTCGGCTTCGTCCGCGTGCGCGGCGAGATTTCGGGCTTCAAGCGGCACAGTTCGGGCCATTGCTATCTGAGTCTGAAAGACGAGCGGGCCTGCATCGACGGCGTCGTCTGGAAAGGGCAGGCCGCCGCGCTGCGCTTCCGCCCCGAAGACGGGATCGAAGTGATCGCGACTGGCAAGCTCACCACTTTCCCCGGCCGATCCAAATATCAGATCGTCATCGACCGCATGGAACTGGCGGGGCAGGGCGCGCTGATGGCGCTGCTCGACCAGCGCCGCCGACAGCTGGCGGCAGAAGGCCTCTTCGACGAGGAGCGCAAGCGGCCCCTGCCGTTCATGCCGCGCGTGATCGGCGTGGTGACCTCCCCCACCGGCGCGGTCATCCGCGACATTCTCCACCGCCTCGCCGATCGCTGCCCCAGCCACGTCATCCTGTGGCCGGTCGCAGTGCAGGGTGACGCGGCGGCTCCTCAGGTCGCGCGCGCCGTGCGCGGCTTCGGCGCGCTTGCGCCCGATGGCCCGATTCCAAGGCCCGACCTGTTGATCGTGGGCCGGGGCGGCGGGTCGATCGAAGATCTCTGGGCGTTCAACGAGGAAGAGGTGGTGCGCGCGATCGCCGAATCGCCGATCCCGGTCATCTCGGCGGTGGGCCATGAAACCGACACGACGCTGGCCGACTTCGCCGCCGATCGCCGCGCACCCACCCCGACGGCGGCGGCCGAGATGGCGGTGCCCGTGCGCGCCGATCTTGCCCATCATGTCCGCGAACTCGGTGCGCGGGCCGAGCGGCTGGCACGACGCTATCGCGAGCGGGCCGACGAACGTTTCGAGGCCGTGATCGACCGCTTTCCGTCGCTCGACGGCCTGTTCGCCGGGCAGCAACAGCGGCTCGACGATCTCGCCGACCGCCTGCCCCGCGCGCTCGGCCAGCGGCTCGCCCATGCGCGCAGCGATCTCGCCCACGCGGCCGGCGCCCTGCGACCCGCGCTGCTCGACCGCAAATATGAGCGCGCGGCCGAACGGCTCGCTTCGGTCCGCCTCAGCGATCGGCCGATCCGCGCGAAGATCGACCAGAATCGCGCCGCGCTCGATCAGCTGTGGCGCCTCGCCGAACAGCTGCACCCTGACCGGCCGCTGCAGCGCGGCTATGTCCGGGTCGAGCGTCGGGGCGGCGGCGTGCTGACCTCCACCGCCGCAGCCCGCGAGGCAGCTCTGCTGACCCTGCATTTCGCCGATGGCGCCGTCGATGCGCGCGTCGACGGGGAGGAAGAGCGACCGCAGCCGCGCCCACCAGCGCGCACGAAGACGGTGGCAGAAGACGCCCCGCGTCAGCAAAAGCTCTTTTAGTCATGGCCCATCGCGCCCATATGACGCCCCGGAGGATTGACCCATGCTGATGAATGCGGGCCGCGAAGCCCGGCTCCATTATCTCGCCAACGGCTTTCGCGTGCTGACCGGCGGCGACCATGTCGTCTGTGCCGTGTCGGGCGTCGCGATCCCGCTCGACGAACTCCGCTACTGGAGCGTCGCGCGCCAGCAGCCTTACGCAAGCGCAGTCGAGGCGACCCAGGCGGAGCTGCAGGCTTGAACCCAGCGCGGCTCGCGCTCGCCGCCCTGCCGTCGCTCCTGTTCGTCGCGGGCTGTGCACCGTCGCTCGTGCCGCCAACATCCCCCGCCCCCCCAGCTGCGCGTCCGGCGCGCGTCGTCGACAATGCCGATTTCGGCCTGTCGGGCCGGATCGAGCAGGGCGGTCTTGTCTATGGCCAAGTCCCGCCGGGCACCGCGACACTGAGCCTCGATGGCAAGCCGATCGCGGTTGCGGCCGACGGACGCTTCCTGATCGGCTTCGATCGCGATGCCAAAGCCGATGCCGCGCTCGAAGCCGTGCTGCCCAATGGCACGATCTGGCGCCGCCGCCTCGCCGTCGCGCCGCATGGCTGGCAGATCGAGTCCCTGCCGACCCTGCCCAAGGGCACGACGCCGACCCCGGAATTTCTCGCCCGTCGCAAAGTCGAGCTGGAGCAGATCGCCTCTGCGCGGGCGCAGACCCATGACGTCGGCGGCTGGCGGCAAAGCTTCGTCTGGCCGGTGACGGGCCGGATCAGCGGACTGTTCGGATCACAGCGTATCTATGCGGGAGAGCCGGGCAGCTTCCACTCGGGGGTCGACGTCGCCCGCCCGGCGGGCACCCCGATCGTCGCCCCCGCCGATGGCGTGGTGGTCCTTGCGGCGGCAGCGCCCTTCTCGCTCGAAGGCAATCTGCTGATGATCGACCATGGCCTGGGGCTGAATTCGGCCTTCCTCCATCTGTCGCGCATCGATGTCGCGGTCGGGCAGGCCGTCCGCCAGGGACAGACGATCGGCGCGATCGGGATGACCGGACGGGCGACCGGCCCGCACCTCCACTGGTCGCTCAAATGGCGTGACGCGCGGGTCGATCCCGCGCCGGTCGCCGGCCCGATGCCCTGATCGCGGCACCGGGAACGGCCAAGCCTGCCTCTACTCGACGCGCCGGAAGCGGATGCCCCGGCTGATACCCACCGATCCCAGATAGCTGCCCAGCGAAGCCTTGCGGATCTTGACCTTGTCACCCGCCCGAGGCGCCACGGTCAGCGCTCCGCCGGTCTCCCAGGTGCCGGCGTCGTTGGCCAGTTTCAGAGCCCAATCACCGCCCTTGGTGGGACGCACGCTGGCCACGGTGCTCTCGATCTCCTGGACTTCGTCGGCCTTGTCCGCCTTGTCTTCTTCGTCGCCGCCACCGAACAGCGAGAGCTTCGGCAAGGAGAAGCCGAACAGCGACCTCTTGGTCTCGCGTATCTCCTTGCGATCGACGACGACGAGGTCCTTCTTCTTCTCGGCCTCTTCCAAAGCACCGACAGAACGATCGTAGCAGGCGAGGCGCTGGGCGTTGTCCGCGATCCCGCGGCAGTCGACCAGATTGCGGAAGAGCTCAGGGCGATTGCGAACCTTCTCCGCCGCCGATGCCGCCGTGGCGACGGCCAGAGCCGACAACGCAAGAAGCGCAGAAACATGCCCCTTTTTCATCCTAATTCTCCTGCCTTTGAAACAATATAACCATGCGATGCCGGATGGGCGCAATGCCGTTTCGCCACTGTTGCATAAATACGACAACGTCGGCCCAACATGCCTTTCCGGATTAACCTCCGCTTTACAGCTTGATCAGATTTCTTGCACATCAGCGAGATGCCCGAGCGAGGGGTGTATGGTGTGCCAGCGCCTGCGCCTTTTTGCGAGGGTTGAGCTCGGACCGACGATTCGGTCCGCTCACTCCAGAAAAGGGACTGGAAAGTGACCACTAAAATGAACAAGGTCAGCCGCTTCGGGCTGGGCTGCAGCGCTGCCGCGCTGAGCATTGCCGCGTTCGCGAGCGCGCCCGCGTTCGCGCAGGGCGCTGCGGACGGGGACGAAGAAGGCGCCGTCATCATCGTCACCGGTTCGCGCATTCCGCAGCCGAACCTGACCGGCGTCAGCCCGGTGACGGTGGTTGGCTCGCAGGAATTCAAGCTGCAGGGCACGACCCGTACCGAAGACCTGATCAACAGCCTGCCGCAGACCTTTGCCGGCCAGGGCGGTAACCTCGCCAACGGTGCGACCGGTACCGCAACGGTCGACCTTCGCGGCCTGGGCTCCGAGCGTACGCTCGTCCTGATCAACGGCCGCCGCCTGATGCCGGGTGACCCCGTCTCGTCCGCCGCCGACCTCAACATGGTGCCCGCCGCCATCGTCAAGCGCGTCGACGTGCTGACCGGCGGTGCCTCGTCGACCTATGGTTCGGACGCGGTTGCCGGCGTCGTCAACTTCATCATGGACACCGACTTCGAAGGTTTCCGGATCGACGGCCAGTACAGCCTCTACCAGCACAACAACAGCAACGACACGCTCCGGGCGGCGCACGCGGCTCGCGGCTTCCCCTTCCCGTCGGGCAACACCGTCAACGGCGGCACCGTCGACGTCACCGTTTCCTTCGGTGGCAAGTTCGGCGACGACGATCAGGGCCACTTCATGGCCTATGCCGGCTACCGCAAGCTGAAGGCGGCCAGCCAGAGCAAGTTTGACTATGCGTCGTGCGCCTCGCAGGTGAACGCGGCGGGCGTCGTGAGCTGCGGTGGCTCGGCCACTTCGGCCAATGGCTCGTTCTTCGACTGGAACTCGAACCTGTTCCAGATCGGCCCGAACCGGACCTTCACGCCCGGCTTCACGCCGTACAACTTCGCGCCGCTGAACTACTTCCAGCGTCCCGACGAGCGCTACACCGCCGGCGTCTTCGCCGACTATGAAGTCAGCCCGGCCTTCCATCCCTATATGGAAGCGATGTTCATGGACGACCGCACGGTCGCCCAGATCGCCGAATCGGGTAACTTCGGCAACACGCTCAGCATCAAGTGCGACAACCCGCTCCTGTCGGCTCAGCAGCGGACGCAGATCTGCGCTCCCGGAAACCTCATCACCCGCTTCACCGAGACCGGCTTCCCGCTGGTCGATGCCGGTGTCGCGCCGATCGACTTCCGC
>NZ_JAGMXV010000247.1 GCF_018006725.1 Rhizorhabdus sp. | reverse complement strand
AGTCAAGATTGGGCAGGTCGCGCTGCATCAGGAAATCTAGGCCTCGCACGCAGGATTAGTGGTTTGCGCGAGACCCGGGTCTGCGCGCCTTATCGCCCGCATAATCAGGAGAATGCGAGCCCCATGGCAACCCTGGATGCGATCCGCCCGCCGAGCCCCAGCCCGTCTGCGGGTGGCGCGCTGTCGGCCAACGACCTGGCGCGAAACCTCATCCGCTATGGCGGCAGCTTCCTGCCCTGCCTGATCGAGCGCGCCGAGGGCGCCTATGTCTATGATCAGGCCGGGCGCGCGCTGCTCGATTTCACCTCGGGTCAGATGAGCGCGATCCTCGGCCACAAGCATCCCGAGATCGTCGCGACGATGAAGGCGGCCGCCGATGAACCGGTCCACCTCTTCTCCGGCTTCCTCTCCGAACCGGTGGTGAAGCTCGCCGAGGTTCTCGCCGACCTGCTCGGGCCGCAGCTCAGCCGCGCGATGATGCTGTCGACCGGCGCTGAATCGAATGAGGCGGCGCTGCGGCTCGCCAAGCTCTACACCGGCGGTCATGAGGTGATCGCCTTCGATCTCGCCTGGCACGGCATGACCGGCGCGGCCTTCCCGACCACCTTCTCCGCCAACCGCCGCGGCTATGGCCCGCAGCTCCCCGGCGTGATGGCGCTGCCCACCCCCTATGTCTACCGCCGCCCCGACTGGGCGGGCGACGGCTTCGAGCTCGACATGCTCGACTATGCCTTCGGGCTGATCGACCGGCAGAGCATCGGGTCGCTGGCCGCCGTCATCGTCGAGCCGATCCTCTCGTCGGGCGGCCTCATCGAACCGCCGCCGGGCTATCTGGTGCGCCTCCATGAGAAGTGCCGCGAGCGCGGCATGCTGCTGATCGTCGACGAGGCGCAGACCGGCCTCGGGCGCACCGGCGCGATGTTCGCCAGCGAGCATCACGGCATCACGCCCGACATCATCACGCTCTCAAAGACGCTCGGCGCCGGCCTGCCGCTGGCGGCAACGCTGACCTCGCCCGAGATCGAGGAACGCTGCCACGAGCGCGGCTTCCTTTTCTACACCACCCACGTCTCCGACCCCTTCCCCGCGCGCATCGGGCTGAAGGCGATCGAGATCATCCTGCGCGACCATCTGACCGCGCATGCCGCAACGATGGGCGCGCAGCTCAATGAGATGCTCCGCCAGTTGCAGGACCGCTTCGAATGTATCGGCGACGTGCGCGGGCGCGGGCTGCTCGCCGGCATCGAGTTCGTGCGCGACCGCCAGAGCAAGACGCCCGTGCCGGCTTTCGGCGCGGCGGTGTCGCGCCGCTGCTTCGAGCTCGGCCTCTGCGTCAACATCGTCCAGCTTCCCGGCATGGGCGGGGTGATGCGCATGGCGCCGCCGCTCACCATCACCGCCGACGAGCTGGCGCAGGGCGTCGACATCATCGGCGCGGCGATCGCCGACTGCCTCGCCGCCGGACTTCTCGACCAGGGTTGAAAGGGAGAGCCATGAACCGCCGCCAGTTGATCCTCGGCGCTGCCGCCGCCGCCGTTGCCGCGCGTGGGCTGGCGGCACCCACCCCGGCGGTCACGACACCGCGGGCGGCGGCGGTGCTGAAATCGACCCTGGTGGTGAACGGCCTCGATGGCTCGGCGCCGACCGAGGAATATCTCGGCATGCTGAAGACCGCCGGCGTCGGCTGCATCCATCACAGCGTCGCCGGCATCGCCAATTTCGCCCGGGCGCTGGCCTTCCTCGACCGCAACCCGGGCGGCATCGTCGCGGCGGGCACCGTGGCCGAAATCCGCGCGGCGGCGGCGAGCGGGCGTGTCGCCTATATCCCCGGCTGGCAGTCGGCCGACTATCTGATCGCCGACGCGGGCGGCAAACCGGCGGTCGAAAATCTCGGCGCGTACAAGAAGCTCGGCCTGCGCATCTGCAGCATCGCCTATAACAATCCCAATCTGTTCGGCGGCGGCTGCCTGACCCCCGATGTCGGGCTGACCGCCGACGGGCGAAAGCTCATCGAGCAGATCCACAAGCTCAATCTCGTGCTCGATGTCGGCGGCCACACCAACGAGAAGACCTCGTTCGACGCGCTGGCGATGTCCTCGGGCGTGCCGATCATCTGCTCGCACACCAATGCACGCGCCATCACCGACAACGCCCGCAATGCCACTGACAAATTGATGGAGGCGATCGCCAGGACCGGCGGCGTCGTCGGCATCACCGCGGTCAGCGATTTCCACAGCCGCGCCGCGAAGGACGCCGCCATCCCGCGCTCGCCGCAGGCCAGCTTTGCGCAGCATCTCGACCAGTATGACTATATGAAGAAGCTGATCGGCATCGATCACATCGCGATGGGGCCGGACTTCATGTACGGCCGCGTCGACCTCAACCGCATGTACCGCGAGATCTGGCCGGCGCATGTCTACAGCGACATGCCCTGGGACATGGTCAAGGGCTTCGGCACCATCGTCGAACTGCCCAATGTCGTCGAAGGCCTGCTGGCGCGCGGCTGGACCCCGGCGGAGCTGCGCAAGCTGCTCGGCGAAAACTGGCTGCGCGTCTATGGGCAGGTCTGGGGCGGTTAGGCCAGCGCCTTGCGCGAAGCCTTCGCGAGCTTTTCGACAAGCGCATCCGGTATCGGCTTCGCGGCCGTGAAGGTTACGCCGGTCTTGCTCGCCTTCAGCCCCGCCGCCGCGATCTCGTCGGCGTGCGCGGCAATCGCGGCCGCCGCCACATAGAGCCCGCACTGCTTGCTGAACGCCGCATAGCCCGCGACGACCGCCTTCCCGACCCGGAAGCCCGGCATATTATATTCGATGACCTCGTCCGCCTCGGGCAGCGCGACGGCGAGCTGCGCGCGCAGCTTGACAGCAGCAGGCGAAAGCCCTCCGGCGCGGACTCGATGTAGGAATCATGATCGGCCATGGCCAGCACGATAGCAGGGTCGGGCCCGGAAACAGAAAAGGGCTTAGCGACGTGCTGCCGCTAAGCCCTTTGAAAATCTGGCGCCCCGCACCGGATAAACATAACGAATATGTGTCGCCGTTCATACTACTCTAGAAACGCCCGGCACCGCCGCTCGCCGCCGTCCGTCGTCGGTATTCGACCGCAGGCGCTACAAGCTGACTGGAAACCAGCTCTGGAGCTGACATTTGGCTCAGTTGGCTAGAAGCCATGTGATGTCGGTCTGTAGAAGGTCTTGCGTTACGCCTCCGAAAATCCGCTCTTTCCAACGCCCTTGCGCACGGCCGCCCGCGACGAGAACGTCCACGCCTTCGGCCTCAGCATATTCAGCGATCACGAAAGCCTCGGACCGCCCGCTTGCCGGAAGATGCTGATGTCGCGCATCGAGGCCGTGGGCAGCGAGATAGCGCTGCACGGCCTCAAGGCAGTCAGCGGTGACAGTCTCGCCGACGCCGAGCACCGTGATCGCTTCGGCGTGGCGGATGAAGGGTAGAGCCGCCCGCAGGGCGCAACCTGCCTCCCTCCCATCCTTCCAGCCGATCAGCGCTCGCCGAAGAATCTGCGGCGGTTTCGTGCTAAGTCGAAGGACGGCAGCTCCGGTCGTGAGCGCAACATCTACCGGATCGGCTTGGGCAAGTTTGCTCGCACCCGCCACGCCCATGACAATGAGGTCCGCCAGCACACCCTCCTTAGACAGCGTGACGCGCGGGTCGGCGATGTCGTCACACCAATTCATCCGCTCCGGTGCATCTTGCACCAGATGATCGAACGTCGAGCGCATCGCCGATAGGGCTTCCCGCAGCTTTTGCTCCTCAGTCATCATGTGCAAGGAACTGGGAGCAAGAGCCTCGGCCAGCGAAGCGCTCTTTGGCCAGGCGGAGCAAACTGCGGTGAGTGACGCTCCTCGTTCAAGGGCAATCTGCATCGCCATACGAATGCGTTGCTCGGCCCCGAGGTCCGGCGTCGCATCCACGACGATTGCGGACAGATTATCAATCGTCATTCCACCTCCTTCGGAACGGACCATGAACCCCCGGTCCATTGCGCATTGACCACGGTCCGGTCATTAGACGGATACGCGAGGTTGCGTTTGGAGTAGGCGAGCCATACCCCACCACGCGAGGGGTGCGAGTATGAAAACACTGAGCATTCCGGGGAAATAGCCATACGGCTCGTTCGCCAATACCGGCATTGCGAAGTGAGCGAGTTCGGTGATTCCCATCGACGCGAAGAACGTCCAAGCTAGAAAGCGTCCAAACTCGAAATGCCGCTTAATGAGCACCGGGATTGCGATCCAGGCTCCTACGGGCAGAACTAGGATAGCAAGTATTAATCCGACTGAGACTTCGGGCATGGGCGCGCCGGTGATCCTGGCTGAGACCTGATCGAAGAAGCCCGTGCGGTTTTCCTCGAACTTGTGAAGCGCGAGAAAGGCAATCAGCGCGAGCCAGTATGGAGCGCTGATCCGACGCCAATCAACGCCCGAAGGTGTGGTTAGCCAGAGAAGAAATCCGCCAAGATAGCCAACGAGAAATATCGAAGCATACAGAGTGCCGAGATAAACATATCCGAGCAGTGGAACTAGAAGTGCAAAGCCGAGCGCCGTTGCAATTAAGGCAATGGATTTCTTTCTCAAAGTAGCCTCGCCATTGTATTCCTGATCGTGCAGGCTTCATCTTGCTCGATAGCCTGTCCAACTCGGGTCGCGCCGGACGTTATAACCTCTCAATCGGAGACGTCGAAACGAATCCTTCCTTATAGGCGTCATCGTGCTATATAGCATCGGATGGCACGTTTCATTGCCCTAGTTCTAATGTGCTTTGTCTCGCTGTCTCTGGTGGCGGGCAACGTCGCCCATGCGGCCGAGCCGATCGGCTGCTTGGACACTGAGGTCGCGGTCGATCTTGGCCATGCCGCTGGGGACCGCGACCAAGTGCCATCAGACGATGGGAAAGCCACGCCACACCATCACGGCGGCTGTCAGGGCCATCAGATTGGCGAGCCCGTGAAAGAGGGCTTTAGCCCGCAATTGCGTCTGCGCGCTACGCTTCCGCTGATCCCTCACGCGAATGGTCGCGTCTCCGCTCCAACAGACCCGGCCTACCGCCCTCCACGCGCCTGACGATTCCAGCCTAGCCCCTTCCTCGGGCTCTCTCGGAAATCGTCAGGAGTCTTTTCATCATGCAACGATTGCTCGCGGCCCTATTGGCCGCGACGGCTTGCGCGAGCATCGCGCAGGCCCAAACCGCGCCGCCGGCTGATGCCGGTCAGGCGCAGCCGCAAGGCAGACCGATCTCGGGGCCGGTTTTCAGCGTCGATCGCGCGCTTGAGCTGGCGGGCGTCGTCTCCCCCGCGTTGGAGGCGGCGTCGGCGGACGTTAGGGCGGCCGAAGCGGGGCGGCGCGTCGCAGGGCTCCGTCCCAACCCGACCGTCACCGTCGAGGCTGAAAATGTCGCTGGCTCGGGCCAGTATCGCGGCGCACAAAGCCTTGAAGCGACCACCTCCCTTACGCTGCCGCTCGAACTCGGCGGCAAGCGCTCGGCCCGTATCGCCGTCGCGGACGCTCGGACCGACCGCGCCACGATACAAGCCGCCATCGCGCAAGCCGATCTTCGGTTGAACGTCATCCGCGCCTATGCGGAGGCCGCATCGGCGGAACGTCGGCTCATGACTGCCCGCGATCAGACACGCATCGCGGGCGAAGCCCTGCGCGCCGCGCAGGTCCGCGTGCAGGCGGGTCGCGCGTCACCGATTGAAGCGGAGCGCGCAAACGTCGCGCGGGTGAACGCCGAGGCGGCGCTGACACGGGAGGAACGGGCCGTCGAAGTCGCACGGTTCACCTTGTCGCGCATCATTGGCCAACCGATCGCGGGTCCGCTTGACACTGACTGGTTCGCCCGTGTGCCGGCGACCTATGGCCCCCTCCGTCCGATCGACAGCACCGGAACGCTCATGATGGCGGCGGCCGATGCGGACTTTGCCATCGCCGACGCTGGCGTTCGTCTCGCACGCTCGCAGCGGGTGCCTGATCTAACGCTCGGGGCCGGCGCACGCCGATTCGAACAGACCAACGACACGGCAGCGATTTTCAGCCTCTCGATCCCGCTCCCGCTGTTCAACAATGGCCGTGCGGCGCTCAGTCAGGCCACGGCGGAGCGGCAGAGCGCGGATGCACGGCGGCGCCTAACGGCGCTCGACGTGGATCAGGCCATCGCACGCGCGCAAGCCGATGCCGCTAATGCCGCGACAAATGCTGCTGCGGCCACTGGCCCGGCGCTATCGGCGGCCGAAGAAGCCGCCCGCATTGCCCGCATCGGCTATCGAGAGGGTAAGTTCGGCCAGCTCGATTTGCTCGATGCCGAACGCACGCTGGCTCAGACGCGCGAGGCGGCGATCGACGCGCTGCTCTCCTACCACATCGCCCAGGCACGGCTTAAGCGGCTCACCG
>NZ_JAGMXV010000246.1 GCF_018006725.1 Rhizorhabdus sp. | reverse complement strand
CCTGCAGCAGCCAGCGCAGGCACCAGTAGCGTTCCATGCCGCGCTGGAACTCGGCATAGGCGGCGTAGGTGAGCTCGAAGTCGCGCATGGCCGAAAGCAACGCCTCGGCGCGGACGGAGAACGGCGATCATCTCCCGAAGCGCCGGCGCGCTGCTGCCCGGTGCATAGCTTTCATTGGCAATATCCAGGGTGAGCATGAAATCGAACCCGCGCTGATCCGGCGCTTCGTCGGCGAGCGACAGCAGAAAGGCTGGCGTCTCCGGGGCGCTGTCCAGGTGACGGCATGTCAAACTATCGTGCGATACGCCTTCCGTGAGGGTGGGGGTGTCCGCGAGCATCACGTCGCATCCCGCTTCGGCGAAGATCGGCGCGAGGGCGCGGTACTCGTCACCGCTGCACAGTCCTCGGGCACCGGATGCCAGCATGCCGTAGCTCTTGAGCGCCTGCGCCGCGAATGCCAGGCGCCAGCGAGCATCGGCCGTGGCGATGCCGTTGTCGAGAAGACCGCTCCACGCCACGAAATCGCGCTCTTCGAACTGAGATGGGGTCATGGCTTGCGACACGGGATAGGCGAAGGAGGGGGGCGCCGAAGCGATAAGCCGGCTCGGCGTTTCCACCTGTGCGACGCCATATTTGCTCGGAAGGAGCGGGCGTTGCGCGCTGGCCGGATCGATCGTCTCGAGTTGCTCGGCCTCGATTTCGAGCCCTTCGGCCCGTGCGTCCGTGCCCTGTGGGCAATAGCCATAGGCGGCATAGGTCGCACCGGCGGCGCACATGAAACTTATCGTCAAGCCACGGGCAACCGCCTGGGTGTCGCTGAGGTCGAGCCGAGCCGAGGTGACGAAGATGGCATCGCGGCCGCTCTCCGGAATGAAGGCATTGATGTCGACGCGCAACTCCCCGAAGCTCGCGCGAAGGCCGCTGAAGCGGACTCGGAACACCACGCGGCCGGGCTGGAAATCGATATAGGGCGTGTGAAAGGCGTATCGGCTGTCGCGGCTGCGTTCTGCGCCGCCCAGCGGCATGATGGCGCTGCTCTGGCCGACCAGAAAGCCGAAAGGATCGAGGACGCGGACCTGCTCCGGGAGTTCCAATGTCATGCGCATGTCCTCGTACGGATTGAAGCGGTGATGCTAATTGGCGTCATTCGTCGCCCGGCTTCTTGAGGCCTGCCTTGGCCCAGGGCTGCCCGATCCACCGACGATAGATGTCATGTGTGAGCCACAGCAGCGGGACCCGCCGTTCGGCGATCCCCGGCAGGCTCCAAGGGTCGAGTCCGGTGAAGGGAAGGAAGGGATTGCGGCGGCTATAGGCGAAGATCTCGATGCGGGTGCTCGGCCGGCTGCTGGCGGCGCGGGCATGGAAACCGAAGGTGTCGGCGATCACCAGCGTGTTGGCCGGGACGGCGAAGGCTGTCGGCTGGGGAAGGCCCAGCCCTGACAATTCGCTGCGTTCGATCCTGAACGAGCCCCGCGCCGACAGGAAGTCTCCGCTGTCGCGCACCTCCAGGCTGCGCCGCCTTTCCCAGGCAAGTCGTTCTGGTGTCAGCCGATGCGAGCCGGGAACATAGGTGAGTGGGCCGTCCTCGGGGAGGACGTCGTGCAGGAACAGCCACGCCTTCATCGACGGATGAAAGGTATCGGCGTGGAGGCTGGTCTGAGGATCGGACGACGCCGCATAGCGGTGGCTGAGGATGCTCTGAACATAGAGCAACGGCTCGATATCGAAGCTGGATATGTAGCGCGCCAGGCCACGCCAGCGCCGGTCGTCGCGAAAAGCCGCGAGGGCCGGGACGGCGCGGACCGCTGCGGGATCGATCGCATAACGCCGGGTGATCGTGTCACCCTGCACCATCTCGCGTGCGGGCCCCTGCCAGTCCTGCACGCCTTGCTGAAGCGACGCGAATATTTCCGGAGGAAGAAAATCCGGAATGCAGACGAATCCGTCCCGCTCGAAGGCGGCGCGGTCCTCCGCAGTGATCAGCCGGCTCAGCCGTTCGCGCCGCTGCGCCGCGAGGTCGCTGGCTCGCTTGACTCGCCAAATATGGAGGCCCTGCTCATTGAGGCGCTGCGATCCGATCAGCGGGTTGTCGAGAAAGGAGCGCGCGCCGGTCAGTATCTGTGCCGCCCAGACGGGCGCCAGCAAGGGACGGAGGAAGGAAGCGGCCATTGGCGCGTCTTAGGCGATCCCGCGCGATTTGAGGATGGCTTCGATCGGTGCGACGTCGGTCGGATTGTTGAGTTCGATCGCGTCCCACGCGATGGGATCGAACGGCACCACGCCCACCGGAACGCCGCCCGCCAGGAAGCGCAGCTGCTCCAGCCCCTCCAGTTCCTCAAGCTGGCTGATGCCGAGCGCCATGTACCGCCGCAGCGCCTCCGGCCGATAGGCATAGACGCCCAGATGCAGATGCACGGGCGGAAACTCGGCCTGTGCTGCGGCGGGGGGGAGGTGGGGGATTACCCGCTTGGAGAAATAGAGGGCCCGGTGATCTGCGCCGAAGACGACGGTGGTTCCACCCACGCGTCCCTGAGCCTGATCCGCAACCAGATGCGCATATGTGCTGCGCGCGCATCGCAGGGCTGGGGTGGTCATCGCTACCGCCGCGTCACCGCGCAGCGCCTCGACGAGGGCGGTTACCACATGGGCGGGGGTCAGCGGCGCATCGCCCTGCAGATTGACGAGGATCTCTGGCATCGTCCCCAGGCGATCGAGGGCATCCGCGCAGCGCTCGGTGCCATTGGCGCAATCCTCGGACGTCATGACGACCTGGCCGCCGAAGCCACGGACGGCATCGGCAATGCGGTCGTCGTCGGTCGCGACCCAGATCGCGTCGGCGTCCACCACGGCGCGCGCGCATTCCCAACTGCGCTGGATCAGCGGTTTTGCGACCCCTGTGGCGCCGACCAGCGGCGCAAGGGGCTTGGCCGGATAGCGCGAGGAGCGGTAGCGCGCCGGTATGACGACCGCGACGTCTTTCATGTGGCGAAGGATTTCAGCTCAGTCCGTAGCGGACGAAATCGTGGATGTGAACGATTCCGACCGGGCGCTGGGGCTGTTCGCAATCCATCACGAAGACGGTGGTGATCTTGCAGTCGTTCATGATCATCAGCGCATCTTCGGCGAGCGTGTCGGGCGGCACGGTCTTGGGGTTGGGCGTCATCACGTCGGCCGCGACGCCGTCCCCGAGATCACCCAGATGCCGACGCAGGTCGCCGTCGGTGATCACCCCGATCAGCGCGCCAGCCTCGTCCAGAACGCCGGCCGCGCCGAAGCCCATCGAGGTCATCGTCATGATGACGTCGCGCATTGGCGTGTCCCGCGCGACCAGCGGCAGGCTGCTGCCGCTGTGCATCATCTCGCTCACCGCCATCAGGCGCAGGCCGATCGCACCGCCGGGATGGAGCGCCTTGAGGCTGTCGCGATCGGCGCCGCGCAATTCGCTGAGCGCCATGGCGAGCGCGTCGCCCAGCGCAAGCATGACCGCCGTCGAACTGGTCGGTGCGATGTTGCTGGGGCAGGCTTCACGGACCTGCGGCAGCAGAAGCTGGACGTCTGCCGCCTGCATCACCGGCGAGTCGGCTCGGGACGCCATGCCGATGATCCGTATGCGCAGGCTGCGGCAATGCTGCATGACCGGGCTGAGTTCAGGTGTGGAACCGGAGTTCGACAGGACCAGAAGCGTATCGCCATGCTGCACCATGCCGAGGTCGCCATGCGCGGCTTCGGCGGGGTGCAGGAAGATGGCAGGCGAACCGGTGGCAGCGAACGTCGCCGCGATTTTCCGCGCAACATGGCCCGATTTGCCCATGCCGGTGACGACGATGCGTCCGCGCGTACCCTGCAGAAGCCGCACGGCCGCCGCAAAGCTGTCGTCGACCTGCCGTTCGAGCTGAATGAGGGCTTCGATTTCGGCGCGGATGACCCTGCGCCCATGATCGACAATAGCTAAAGTGGCCGTATCGGCCTGGATGTCGTGTGTTATCACGCTCGTCTCCCTGGCCCCACCACGCGGTCGGAAAATATACAGGCTCGTTAATGTTGCAATAGGCTAAATGCCGCGATGCACCAAGAGCGGGACGAGCCCCGGCTTCCTTGTGGACGGGTTCTGTTGCTTTGACGGATCGATAGGTCGAAGACCTTGGTCGATCAGGCTTTTTTTCTGACGATCATCCCGAATGACGTCGCGACCCAGCGCATCAGCTGAAGTTTGAGATGCTGATCATTGGCATAGGGAGGCAGGTCGATCACGCGGTCGAGCTCACTGTCGCCGCTGTCGAAGGTGATGGGGAATACTTCATGTCCTGCTTCGAGCAGGCGCAGCGCCAGATCCTCGAAGTCACGCCGACGGAAGATCACCGTGCCGCCCTTTTCCAGGGTAAGGTTGTTCGAGCTCAGGTTCAGCTCGGTCGTGTGGACGGCCAGCCCGCCGGGCTTGAGGCATTTGAGGGAGTTCTCGAAGAAGGCGAGGCCGGCTTCGATAGAGCCGAGATGCTCATAGGCGCATGACGACCAGGTGAAGTCGAAGTCGACAAGATCAGCCGGAATCGCATTCATGTCGACCGCGCGGTAGCTCACCCTCTCGAAAAATGCGGCTTCGTCGCACAGCCTGGGGTTATGGATCTGCCGCAGGTTGGCACCCAGCTGATCGGTGTCGCTCCATGCCCGGGCACGATCGTCGTCTGCGGCCAGATCGGTTGCAACAACGTTGCAGCCTGCCGCTGCGAAGATCGACGACAGAGGCTCGATTCCGACGCCGAAGCCCAGCCCCCTCGCTCCCGGGCGCAGGGCTCCATAATGTTCGAGCGCCCGCAGGATGAACACGAACTCCCACTGTTTGCGGTGCTGAATGGGGACATCGTCCATCCGTTCGCACCAGCGCTTGTAGGTCGGTTCGGCCATCTGGGCGGCCGTGCACATCTGCGAGATCGGGTCCTCGAGCGTCGCTCGACGCTTCACGACGATCTTGCGCAACTCTCCCTTACCCGGAGCGGACAGAAACTCCTTTCGGGCAGCCTCGAAGCGCTGGCGCAAAGCGTCCGGGCTGTCGCCCCCGGTCAGGCTTATCTCGATGCTTTCGGCGCGTGCGTCCGAATCGTCTGACAGAGTTCCCAACAGCGCGTAGCTGTGCCCGGGCGCGCCGAGCTTGGAAAATTCCAGCACGCCGTTCGATGCGATGATCTTCTCGATCGGTATCGACCGGGTCTTGGGTGGTAGCGATTCGCTGTTCTCGTCGAGCATGTTGATGCTGAGGATCAGCGATCCCCGCGAGCCCGTAAGGCCGACGAGGCGGAGTGTGTAGGTCAGCCGCCCACCGGCCGAGGACACATAATCGGTATGAAAGGCATAGCCCGGCACGACGCTCGGCTTGTCGCCACCTTCGCCGGACAGGGCGCTGATCTGCCCTGGCCAGAAGGAGAATGGCTGCAACGCCATGGCAGGTTCTTCGCGGCGACTCCCGCTGCGTCGGTCGCGCCACCACCGGACGGCCTTCGTCAGATAGAGACGCAGCTTCGACTTTTCCTGCGAGGAAGCGGCCTGAGCGGGACTGGGAGCGTTCATTGTCATGATATGAGCGGGGCTCTATGCCGATAGGAGGAGCGCTATTCAACCTGATAGATCGCGTGGCGACCATGTGTCGGAACGTTTCGGGTGCGAGGCGGATACAAAACGCAGTTCCGAAGATTCGGTGCCTTCCATTGCCAATTTACCGGCCTCCGGCCATATCTGCCGACCTTCGGAGGCTGGATTTGAACGATACGGACGAACAGCAGGGCGGTGATCGCGGATGGCGGCAGCGGATGAACACGCTGACGGCGCGGCGCGCCGAAGCGCCGCGGCCGCGCGTTCCTGCGGGGCAGAGGGTCTATGCGATCGGTGACGTGCATGGCCGGCTCGACCTGCTTCTGCCTTTGCTTGCCCATATTCGCGACGACAGCGCCGCGCGGGCGGATGCCGACAGCCATGTCGTGCTGCTCGGCGATCTGGTCGATCGGGGGCCCTATTCGGCGGAAACAGTCGAATATGCGATCAGCGGGCTGCCCTCTTTCGCGACCTTCCACATTCTCATGGGGAACCATGAGGAGGCGATGCTGCGCGCGCTCGACCCGCTGGAGGACCGTGCGACCAATCTCTGGCTGAAGTTCGGCGGTTACGAGACGCTCGCCAGCTACGGCATGCCTGTCGCCCAGCTGGGCGAGGAATTGCCGCCCGCAGAGACGCTGCGGCATTATATTCCTGGGCGGCACTGGCAGTTTCTCGACAGCCTGCCCGATGCGATCCGGTTCGGCGATTATGTGCTCGTTCATGCCGGCATTCGACCGGGCACCGCGCTGGAGGATCAGAATCCTTCCGACATGCGCTGGATTCGCCAGGAATTCCTGGCAAGCAAAGGCGATCATGGCGCCTTCATCATC
>NZ_JAGMXV010000245.1 GCF_018006725.1 Rhizorhabdus sp. | reverse complement strand
CTGCAGGGCTGCGCCGAACCGCTGCTCCGGCCACAAATCCGTGCCGCGACGCTGCGCCTGCTCGCGCGGATCGGCTACCAGGTCGTCTCTGCGCCGGGCGAAGTCTGCTGCGGCGCGCTCGTCCATCATATGGGCAAGGAAGCGGCCGCGCTGGAGGCGGCGCGGCGCAATGTCGATGCCTGGTCGCGCCTGATCGAGGCGGACGGGCTCGATGCCATCCTGATCACGGCATCGGGCTGCGGTACCACGATCAAGGACTATGGCTTCATGCTGCGGCAGGACCCCGCCTATGCCGATCGGGCCGCGAGGATCTCCGCCCTCGCCCGCGATATCAGCGAGTTCCTGGCGCCGCTCGACCTGCCCCCGCCTAAGCGGTCGGGCGTTACCGTGGCCTATCATGGCGCCTGTTCGCTCCAGCACGGCCAGAAGCTCCCCGACGTCCCGCGCAAGCTGCTCGCAGCGGCGGGCTATCGGGTGGTGACGCCGGCCGAAGCACATCTCTGCTGCGGATCGGCCGGAACCTATAACATCCTGCAACCCGAGCTGGCGGGCCGCCTCGGCGATCGCAAGGTCGCCAATCTCGACAGGCTCGATGCCGATCTGGTCGCGACCGGCAATATCGGTTGCGCGGTCCAGATCGGGATGCGCAGTGCTCGACCGGTCGTGCATGTGGTCCAGCTGATCGACTGGGCGACAGGAGGACCTAAGCCGGAGGAGCTGGCCGATCTGCAGGTTGCCGAGGGTTGAGGCCCCTCAGCGTTCTGCCACTGGCATGATCCGGTCGAGGAAGGCGATCAGTCCCGCGCTGAAACTGTCGTTGCGATCGCCCGCGATCATGTGGCCCGCGCCGGCGACATCATAGACCTCGGTCTGCGGCACCAGCCGCTGCATCTCCGCCACGCCCTCCTCATCGACGATGTCGCTCTTGCCGCCGCGCACGAGCAGGACCGGCAAGGTCACATTGTCGGCGACCGAGCGCAGCGCTTCGGCAAAGCGCGGCGGCTCGGGGCGTGCGCTCGGCCTCAGCATCTTGGGATCCCAATGCCAGTAGAGGCGGCCATCCGGCCCCTCGCGCAGATTCTTGCGCAGGCCGCTGATATCCTTGGGGCGCGGCCGTTCGGGATAATAGGCCGACACCGCATCGGCCGCCTCTTCGACCGAAGCGAAGCCATCGAGATGCGCGTTCATGAAGGCCGCGATACGGTGGGCACCTTCGGCTGCCGGACGCAAGGTGATGTCGACCATGACCAGCGCGTCGGCAATCGGCTCCGGGCTGCTGCCGACCGCGTAGAAGGCGGTCATCCCGCCCATCGACGCACCGACGAGGGCGACCGGACGCCCCACCCCGCGCAGCACCGCCCGCAGATCATTCGCCAGGTCGGTGACATGATAGGCCGCATCGGGCGACCAGCCACTCTCGCCATGGCCGCGCGCGTCATAGTTCACGACATGATAGCCGCGCGCGATCAGCTGCTCCATCGTACCGGACCAGCTGTGCCGCGTCTGGCCGCCGCCGTGCAGCATGACCACCGTCGGCGCACCCACTGGCCCGCCGACCTCCCCTGCAAGGATCAGTCCGTCATCGCTTTTCACGCGCAGGGGTTTTGTCGCATCGGTCATCCGTCCGACCTTTCACGCGATCCCGGCCAAATCAATGTGATAATCGAAGCCGGCGCCGTCTTTGCGGATCGAGCAGGATGGTCAGGTCCGCACGGGCGGGCATGTCGGCCAGCATATGCTCGGTGATACGCTGATAAAATTGGACGAAGCGATCGATCGCGGCCTCATCCATAGTCCCTTCCGTGGATGTGCCGGCCGCCGAAAGCCTTTGTCGCAGGTCCTCCTCCTGCTCGCGCCGCCATCCCGCCACGACGTCGAAGGACGGCGCGGCGAGGAAGATTTGCCAGTCGATGCGCGCGAACAGGCCGGCATAGTCCGTAGCAAGTCGCTGGTTGACCCAGCGACGCCAGACCCCGCCCGCGTCCCGCTGCCGTTCGAGCGCGTTAACCGGTTCGTCGAGTTCGGCGTCGTCCTGGGGCGCGGCACCCACGCACCAGCCTTCGAACAGCAGGATATCGACCGGCCCCTCGACGCGAGTCCACTGCTCGACCGGCAGGCGATCATCCCTCTCCTTGGCGAAGCGCGGCAGGTCGACGATTTCCGACCGACCGCACGCATCGATCACCGCGTGGCCGAGCGCCACGTCATGCGTTCCAGGGACGCCGCGCACTGCGAGCAGCGGATGGACCTCCCGCGCCAGCCGCTCGCGCTCCACGCGCCGCAGGTAAATATCGTCGATCGACAGCGTCGCCACCCTTAGCCCCCGCGAGCGAAGTTGCACCTCGATCTCGTGCGCCAGCGTCGATTTCCCGCTGCCTTGCGACCCGGCGATCCCGACCACGAATGGCAGTCGTTTTCGCCCTTCGCTCGCCGCGCAGAGCGCATCGACGATATGTGCGGTCCCGATCTCCGTCATTCGACCGCCATAGCGCGCCGGACCATCGCCCTCCACTCAGCTGGCAAGCATCGCTCAGATATAGGGCAGCGGACCGTAAGGGCCGTAATATTCGAAGATGCGCTGGTCATATTGGGTGACGCTGGCGCCGCCGAGATCGACCAGTTCCTCGCGGCTATAATAGGGCGCGCCTTCCAGCACTGATCGGTCGAGCGATACCACATAGCCGTCCTGCGCAGGATCATAGTCGAGCAGCGACCAGGGAATGGGATGGAATTTCTCGCCAATCCCGAGAAAACCGCCGAAGGACATGATCGCATAGGCGATACGCCCCGTCTTCCGTTCGATCGACAGGTCGTCGACATGGCCGATCCGTTCGCCCTCTCGGTCAAAAACCGGTGTGCCGT
Organism: Rhizorhabdus sp.; assembly: GCF_018006725.1. Lineage (GTDB taxonomy): Bacteria > Pseudomonadota > Alphaproteobacteria > Sphingomonadales > Sphingomonadaceae > Rhizorhabdus. The sequence goes on along the minus strand of NZ_JAGMXV010000245.1, from coordinate 3,595 downwards.
TGACGCGGCTGGCGAGGATCAGGCTGTGCCCCGCTTCGCCGCGCGGCTCGTCAAAGCTGTCGTTCATCGTCTCTCTCCCATCCTTTTCCGCGAGGCCAGGCCTCTCCATGGTCAACGGGACCTGCCGCCAATCGTTCCACCTGCGAAAAGCCGTGCGCCGGCACAGGCTGTTTCAAAACTGTTTTCGCGCTCTTCCCGGCCGCCGCCATTTGCTCCGCACGTCATTCGGAATTATGGTTAAGACTGTTGTTCAGGGGGCGTAGTGTGATTGCGATGCTTATGTGCGGCGGGAGCATGCTCCTCGCCATTGCGATAATGATATCTTCCTTCCATTTCGGACGACCCGGCCGGCCGATCGCAGCGATGGCGGCTCTCATCGCGCTGATCGTCCTGGCGCTGGCGTTCCGGATCACCGAATTCGTCGAGGCCAGTAACGCCGTGCGCGACGACAGCCGCCAGCTCGCAGCAACCGCGCGGTCGGTTGAGACGGATCTTCGCCGCCTCGCACTGGCGGAGGGTGTGCCGGCAACCGGCAATGCCCAGCAACTGCTCGTACAGCTTCTCGCGCGCCGCGCGGAACGCGAGCTGGCAGCCCAGAATGCGGTAGCGGGATCAGAGGCGCCTGCCTCAGGCGATGTCCTCCGGCCATCGCAGCTATCGAGAACGGACGTGCTGGAGCGCCTCGGCCGCATCTATCTTGCCAAGTCGACCGGTAGCGATATCGGTGGAGCGACCGCGCCCGCTGCCTGGGTCAACGAGCAGTTGGAAGCCTATGGTTTCGACTGGCGGGTCAAGGATGGCGGCAACGGCAAATATCAGGTCATCGCCGCACCGCCACCAGCGGAAGCGCTGATTGCGCCCAACGCCCCATCCGCCCGCATCGGCCTCTGAAAGGGCTTGCCCCGGCCGTTCAGCAATGGCTAATTTCCCTCTGCCATCATGGCGTTACCGGAAGAGGAGACGGAACGAGGGTGAACGGCACGGCTGAACGGCCTTTCCTGTGGCGCCTGGCCGGAGCATGTCTCGGCCCCCTTCCCCTCATCCTCGCGTCCTGCAGCCCCTCGGCAAACGACGATCAAAACCGGGGTGGCTCCCAGGTTCGCCGTCCGATCTTGGCCGAACGCAATGCCGGTCCCCGCCCGTCAGGGCCGATCGTCGTTACCCTCGCCCCCATTCCGCCCAGCGCCGCAAGCGGGCTTGACCGGACGATCGCCCGACTAGGCCGACATTTCGACGGCGATGTCGGCATTGCGGTCCGCGACGTGCAGACAGGCTGGACGTCGGATCATCGCGGGCTCGAGCTGTTCCCGCAGCAGAGCGTATCCAAATTGTGGGTGGCGCTGACCGCTTTCGACCAGGTGGATCGCGGCACGATGTCGCTCGATCGTGAGCTCAGCCTGACGAGAGCCGACCTCACCTTGTTCCACCAGCCCGTCCGTGCGCTCGCGCTACGGCCCGGCGGGTACCGTACAGACGCCCGAGACCTCGTCGTGCGCGCGCTGACGCAGAGCGACAACAGCGCCAACGACCGGATCCTCCGCGAAGTCGGCGGCCCCGCCAGCATTCGCGCGACGCTGGCGACCAAGGCGATTTCGGGCGTCCGTTTCGGCCCGGGCGAGCGCGCGCTGCAAGCGAAGATCGCGGGTCTCGACTGGAAAGCCGATTACGCGGTCGGCAACCGCTTCTACGAAGCCCGCGACGCGCTGCCCCGAACGGCGCGGCGCACGGCCTTCGACGCGTACACCGCCGACCCGATGGACGGCGCTTCCCCGCTTGGCATCGTCGACGCCCTGTCGAGGCTCAAGCAGGGGCGCCTGCTCTCGCAGCGCTCGACCGACGAGATGCTCGACATCATGAGCCACACGCGCACGGGCGCCAACCGGCTCAAGGGCGGGCTGAAACCCGGCTGGACGCTGGCACACAAGACTGGCACCGGGCAAATATTGGAAGGCGAGCAGGCCGGATACAACGACGTCGGAATCCTCACCTCGCCCGAGGGTCGCTCCTATGCCTTGGCGGTCATGATCGGCCGCACCGACCGCCCTCTCGTCCAGAGGATGGCGTTGATGCAAAAGGTCGTCGCGGCGACGATCGACTATGACAGGGCGCTGACGCGCCAGCGCGAAGAGGCCCCGCCGCCGCAAGCGAATGAAAGCTGACGCCAACGGCCCTAACCCGTGACGCGTCCTACAGCCCACCCGCGCCGAGAAAGCGAAAACCCTTCGATACCGCCCATACCAGGAACACGATCACCGCCAGGCCGATTGCCGCTCGCACCGGTGACCAGCGCACATCATCGACATCTTCGCCCGCTTCACGCTCGCGTCGCCCCGTGATCATCGGGAGGAGAAGGTCTCGCCCGACGAGGCACTGGTAGAACAATATCGCGCTGATATGGAGGCCGATAAGCGCCAGGGCCGCCTTGAACGCGGTCTCGTGAATCTCGGCAGCCGCGCGTCCGCCGTCGAAGTTCAGATATTCGGCAAGCGGCCCCGATTCCAGCCCGTCCACATCGACCGAGAACAGCCCCGCCGTCACCAGCGTCAGCAGCACGAGCAACAGCGCCGCCACGCTCCACCCGCCCAGTGGATTATGCCCGTCGGTCGCCTGCTCGTCCGCCGCCTTCCGCAAATAGGCCAGCACGGTGCCAGGCCCCTTGATGAATTGAGCGAAGCGCGCCGTTCGGGATCCGGCGAGCCCCCAGAACAGTCGGAACAGCAGCAGCGCCAGCACCGCAAGGCCCGAAGTGCGATGCCACTCCATCTCGTGATTTTCACCGCTCCACCACGAAAAGGCGAACAGGCCGATCAGTGACCAGTGAAACAGCCGTACAGGCGCGTCCCAGACGCGGACTTTTTCCGTCACCACGACGCTCCCTGCCTGCTCAGTCGTCGGCGCGGAACTGCTTGTGGCAGGCGCCACAGGTGCTGCCGACGGCCTTGAACTGCGCGGCAATCGCTCCGGCATTGCCGGCGCCGGTTACCGCCACCAGCTTGTCCGCCTCTGCGATCAGCTTCCTGGCATGCCCGTCGAACGTGGCACGGTCGGTCCAGATCGCCGGCAGGGCGTCGGTCTTCACGCCAGCGCCGGGGCCGGTCCCCTTGGGGAACATCGGCACTTGCGCGCGGGCGACCGCAGCGATCGTCTTTGCGGCACCTGCCATCTTTGCCTTGTCTGCGCCGCCTGCCAGCTCGTCCTTGATCACTGTCCGTCGTCAGAACATTTGGCACAACTCGCGGCGTAAATTAGCGGAGTGCGGGCCTCGTCCTGGGGTTGATATTAAGCGGCGATCTTGCGGTGGAGCAAGCGGCGATGTTCGATGGTCTTCCGTTTGATCCTTTCGCGCTGTTTGATGATGGCATCGGCCCTGCCGAAGTAGGCGTCGGCGGGCGTCACGTTGTTCAGGCTCTCGTGGTAACGTCGGTGGTTATAATGCTCGACGAAGGCTTCGATCTGGGCCTCAAGGTCACCGGGCAGGAAGTAATTTTCGAGCAGGATGCGATTCTTGAGGGTCTGATGCCAGCGCTCGATCTTGCCCTGGGTCTGGGGATGCATCGGAGCGCCGCGCACATGGCTCATTTTCCGGGCCTCGATA
>NZ_JAGMXV010000041.1 GCF_018006725.1 Rhizorhabdus sp. | reverse complement strand
CGACCCGATCTGCGCGCTGCAGGCGGCGATGGAAGGCTATGAGGTCGTGACCATGGAGGAAGCGGTCACCCGCGCCGACATCTTCGTCACCGCCACCGGCAACGAGGACGTCATCACCGCCGAGCATATGAAGGCGATGAAGCCGATGTCGATCGTGTGCAACATCGGCCACTTCGACAGCGAGATCCAGATCGCGGCGCTCAGCAACTACAAGTGGACCGAGATCAAGCCGGGCACCGACCTGGTCGAGTTCCCCGACGGCAAGCAGATCCTGATCCTCGCCAAGGGCCGCCTCGTGAACCTCGGCTGCGCCACCGGCCATCCGAGCTTCGTGATGTCGTCGAGCTTCACCAATCAGGTGCTGGCGCAGATCGAACTGTTCACCAAGCCGGGCGAATATGACAACAAGGTGTTCGTCCTGCCGAAGCATCTCGACGAGAAGGTTGCCGCGCTCCACCTGGAGAAGCTGGGCGTCAAGCTGACCAAGCTCAGCCCGAAGCAGGCGGCCTATATCGGCGTGACCACCGAGGGTCCCTTCAAGCCTGATCATTACCGCTACTAAGCGACGCGGCGGCGCTCGCGCCGCCCCTCGCTTCGCGATGATCGAAAGAGGCCTCGGCACCCCGCCGGGGCCTTTTTTCGTGGTGCCGCCCGCGACATCGCTTTTGCGGTTCGCGGGTGTTTCCCCGATGGCGCAAATGATTCTAGAAGCGATGCCATGTCGCACATGATCCAGCTCGATCCGATCGCCGCCATGATGCTCGCGATCATCGTTGCGCTGTGGGTTGCCGCCGCCGTGGCGGCGATCGTCATGGGTCTGCGCCGTGACGCGATCGCCAAAGCGCGCGCGCGCGATCTCGACCGGCAGGCGGCGCTGCTGGGCAGTTGCCCGGCCATTCCGTTCCGCGTCGGCCTCGACGGCCGCGTCGGGGCGGACACGCGCCTCGCCCATTGGCTGGGCCTGACCGAGATACCGACGACGATCGACGCGATGGCGACGCATGGCGAGGGCGGCATCTCGGTCGTCGACGCCGAGGGTCTGGCCGCCGACATCCAGGCCGCCAACCAGGCCGGACGCCCGTTCGAGCGTATCCTGCGCCTGGCCGGCAGCGACCGGGTACTCCTCGCGCGGGGCCGGCCCGCGCCGGTCGCGCTCGGCGACGGGGTGATCGTCTGGCTGTTCGACAACAGCGAGGCCGAGCGGACCATCGCGCGCCTGTCGCAGGAAACCGGGCTGATCAGCGACGCGCTCGACAGCTGCCTGGCGCTGATCGAGGCGGCGCCCTTCCCGATGTGGCACCGGGGCCCCGACCTCAAACTGGCGCTGGTCAATTCGGCCTATGTCGAAGCGGTCGAGGGCGACAGCGCCGAGGATGTGGTGACGCGCGGGGTGGAGCTGATCGACGCAGCCGACGGACGCGCGCCGCGCGCGACGGCACTGGCCGCGCGCGACAGCGGGCGGATCAACACGCAGGTCGTGCCGGTGACCCTCGGCGGCCAGCGGCGGACGATGCGCATCGTCGACGTCCCGATGGGCGAACATGGCGTGGCCGGCTATGCCTTCGACATTCAGGATCTCGAACAGACCCGCGCCGAACTCGGCCGCTTCCAGGAGGTTCAGCGCGAGCTGTTCGACCGTCTGTCGGCCGGTGTCGCGCAGTTCGGCGCCGACCGCAGCCTGATCTTCTTCAACCAGCCCTTCGTGCAGTTCTTCAGCCTGCCGCCCGAATGGCTGGTCGACCGCCCCGAATTCGACCGCATTCTCGAACGGTTGCGTGAGGTCCAACGCCTGCCGGAGGTGCGTGACTTCCCCGGCTGGCGCAATGAGCGGCGCGCCTGGTTCAACGCGGTCGACGCGGTCGAGGAGACCTGGACGCTGCCGGGCGGCCAGCATCTGCGCGTGGTGGCCCAGCCGCTCCCCAATGGCGGCCTGCTGCTGTTCTTCGAGGACCGCACCGAGCAGGTCCAGCTGTCGAGCGCGCGCGACACGCTGCTGCGGGTGCGCACCGCGACCTTCGAAAATCTGTTCGAGGCCATCGGTGTGTTCGCCGCCGATGGTCGCCTCCACATCTGGAACCAGAGCTTCCGCGACATCTGGGGCCTGTCGGACGCCGATCTTGCCCAGAATCTGCGCGTCGACGCGATGGTCGAGCTGGTCGGCGCCAAGCTGGCCGATCCGTCGCGCGCACAGCTGCTCCGCGACCTGGTCCGCATCGCGACGGTCGACCGGCAGGCCCGCACCGGCCGCATGGCGCTGGGCGACGGGCGCTATTTCGACTTCGCAGTAGTGCCGCTGCCCGACGGCAACGCGCTGTTCACCCTGCTCGACATCACCGCCTCGCGCGGGATCGAGGAAGCGCTGCGCGGACGCGCCGATGCGCTCGAAGAGGCCGACAAGCTCAAGACCGCCTTCGTCGCGAATATGAGCTATGAGCTGCGCGTCCCGCTGACCTCGATCGCCGGCTTTGCCGAGCTGCTCGACGGCGGCTATGCCGGTGAGCTTCCGCCGGTTGCCGGCGAATATGTGAAAGCGATCCTCTCTTCGGTCGGACGCCTCGGCTCGCTGGTCGAGGACGTGCTCGACCTGACCCAGGGGGCGGCGGGCAGCCTGCCGCTCGCAGAGGAGCCGATCGACCTGAGCCAGGTGCTCGGCGAGGCGGTGGAGGCCGCGCGCAAGGCAGCCGAGGCCAAACCGCTGAGCCTGTTCGTCGACATGGACCCAGACCTTGGCGGCATGCGCGGCGACCCCCGCCGCCTGCGCCAGATCGCCGATCATCTGCTCAACAATGCGATCACCTATACCCCGCCCCAAGGCCGGGTGACGATCCGCGTCCATGGCGACGACGACATGATCATCTGGACGGTGTCGGACACCGGGCCCGGCATGGACCCCGCCCAACGCGCGCGCATCTTCGACAGCTATCCGCGCATCGATGCGAGCAACGAGGAGGGCAAGCAGCTGATCGGCATCGGCCTGCCGCTGACCCGCCAGCTGGTCGAAGCGCATGGCGGCTCGATCGCGCTTGACAGCGAACCCGGACGCGGCACGACGGTCACCATCCATCTGCCGCGCCGCCATGGCGAAAGCGTCAATGTCTGAGCAGACCGACGGCGCGCTGATCCTGCGCGGTGCGGAGGACACGCTGGCGACCGGCGCACGCCTCGCCGCGCTGCTGCGGCCCGGCGACGTGGTCGCGCTGTCGGGCGATCTCGGCGCGGGCAAGACGACGCTCGCGCGCGGGCTGCTCCAGGCGCTCGGCTTCGAAGGCGAAGTGCCGAGCCCGAGCTTTCCGATCGTGATCCCCTATGCCCCGCCCGAGCTGCGTCTGCCGCTCTGGCATGTCGACCTCTACCGGATCGACGACCCGGAGGAACTGTACGAACTCGGCCTCGACGAAGCACGGCTCGACAGCGCGCTGCTGATCGAATGGCCCGAGCGGATGGGCCCGATGCTGTGGCCCGATGCGCTGCGCCTGACGATCGAACCGGCCGGCGAGGATGCACGCCGCTTGACTTGGACGGCGCCCGCGCCATGGGAGGGTCGATGGCCGCCCCGATGATCCCCCCCGCTCATGCCCCTGCCTTTCTCGATGCTGCCGGCTGGAACGGTGCAGAGATTTTGCCACTGGCTGGCGACGCCAGCTTCCGGCGCTATTTCCGCGTCCTGCGCGGCAATGACAGCGCCGTGCTGATGGATGCGCCGCCCGAGCATGAGGACAGCCGCCCCTTCCTCGCGGTCGCACGCCATCTCGAGACGATCGGCTTTCGCGCCCCGCGCATCCTGTCGGAAGACCTCGATGCGGGCCTGATCCTGCTCGAGGATTTCGGCGACGCCCGGATGAAGGAGGTGATCGACGCCGATCCGACCGCCGAACAGGGCATTTACGGCCAGGCGATCGACCTCCTCGCCGATCTGCACGCAGCCTCTCCGGGTGCACTGCCGCCCTATGACATGGCTGTCTATCAGCGCGAGGCCGGGCTGTTTCCCGAATGGTACATGCCCGCCGTCGGGCTGGCCGGGGGCGCCGCAGCCTATGCCGCCGCCTGGGACGAGGCGCTGGCGCCGGTCGCGAACGACCAGTCGATCACCGTGCTGCGCGACTATCATGCCGAGAATATCATGCTGCTGGACGACGGCAGTCTCGGCCTGCTCGACTTCCAGGATGCGCTGGCGGGGCACGCCGCCTATGACCTCGTCTCCCTGCTGCAGGATGCCCGGCGCGATGTCGATCCGGCGCTCGAGCAGGCGATGATCGCGCGCTACGCCGCGCGGCGGCCCTTCGACGAAGCCGCCTATGCGCTGCTCGGCGCGCAGCGCAACGCCAAGATTCTCGGCATCTTCACCCGCCTGTGGAAGCGCGACGGCAAACCGCGCTACCTCGCCTTCCAGCCGCGCGTGTGGAGCTATCTCGAACGCGATCTTGCCCATCCGGCGCTCGCCCCGGTGCGCGCCTGGTTCGACACGCATGTCCCGGTCGAGGCGCGCGCTGCCTTCTGGGCGGACCATCGGGCATGAGCAGCGCGACGCCCCCGATCGGCACCGCGATGGTGCTCGCCGCCGGGCTCGGCAAGCGGATGCGCCCGCTGACCGCGACCCGCCCCAAACCGCTGGTCGAAGTGGCGGGCAAGGCGCTGCTCGATCATGTGCTCGATCGGCTGCGCTCGGCCGGAATCGGCAAGGTGGTGGTCAACGCCCATTATCTTGCCGACGCGCTGGAAGCCCATCTCGCCCGCAAGGCGACCGATCTCGATGTCCGAATCTCCGACGAACGGGCCCTGCTGCTGGAAACGGGAGGCGGGGTCGCCAAGGCGCTGCCGCTGATCGACGAGGATCATTTCCTGATCGCCAACAGCGACAATCTGTGGATCGACGGCCCGGTCGACGCGATCGATTTGCTCGCCTCCAGCTGGGACGATGCCGCGATGGACGCGCTGTTGCTGCTGGTCCCGCTGGCGCGCGCCAATTGCCATTCGGGTATGGGCGATTTCCACATGGACGGGGTGGGCCGCATCGCCCGCCGCCGCCCGTCGCGCGTCGCCCCCTTCGTCTTCACCGGCGTACAGATCGTTTCCAAGCGGCTGTTCCACGACCTGCCCGAGGGGGCCTTCTCGTTCAATCTGCTGTGGGACCGCGCCATTGCGGAGGGGCGGGCCTTCGGGCTCGTGCACCAGGGCCTGTGGTTCGACGTCGGCACCCCGCCCGCGATCGCCCGCACCGAGAGCCTGCTCGGACTGGCCTGAAGCACAGGCCGATCGATGACGGCTTCCGCCGCCCGGCGCTGCGGCTAAGGTGATATCCATGACCCATCCCGCCGTCTTCACCATCGCCCCGCACCGCGCCTTCGCGGATGCGCTGGCGACCGGGCTGATGGCGCTGCACGGCCCCGATCCGCTGCGCCTCGCGCGCACGACCCTGCTGCTGCCCAACAACCGCGCGGTGCGGGCAATCAATGACGCCTTCGTCCGGCGCGCCGAAGGCGGACTGCTGCTGCCCCGGCTCGTGGCGATCGGCGATCCGGAGCTGGACGAGCGGCTGGGCGGGCTCCTCGACCCGATCGGCGGCGAGGACGACGAGCCGATCCCGCCGGCGATCGAACCGCTCGAACGGCAGATGATCCTCGCCCGGCTCGTTGCGGAAGCGCGCCTGGCGGCGGGCGACCCGATCGACGGCAGCGAGGCGATCCGCCTTGCCGGCGAACTGGGGCGCACGCTCGACCAGCTGCTGATCGAGCGCATCGATCCCGCCCGCCTGCGCGACATGGCTTCGCTGCCCGAATTGTCGGGCCACTGGCAGGCTTCGCTCGACATGCTCGAGACGATCCTCGGCCGCTGGCCCGAGGAACTGGCCCGGCGCGGCCGGATCGACATGGCAGAGCGCCGCAACCGGCTGCTCGACCGCGTCGCGCGGCGCTGGCACACGACGCCCCCGCCCGGCCCCGTGGTCGCGGCCGGCATCGGCAGCGCGACCCCGGCAGTCGCGGCGCTGCTGGCGACCATCGCGCGGCTGCCGCAGGGCATGGTCGTGCTGCAGGGCCTCGACACGCTGTCGGACGACGCGGAATGGGAGGCGCTCGGGCCGCACGTCCCCGCCGACGAGGGCGAACGACCGCCTCGCCCGATCGAGAGCCATCCGCAATATATGCTCAAACGGCTGCTCGACCGGATGAGCGTCGGCCGCGCAGAGGTCCGCAACTGGCGCTGGGGCGGCGGTCGCGACGCACGGTCGGTGCGTGCCCGCGCGATCGTCAACGCCATGGCCCCCGCCATGTTCACCGACAAATGGTATCGCCTGCCACCCGCCGAGCGGCGCCTGTCGGGCGTCCGTGCGGTCGAACTCGCCAATCCCGCCGAGGAGGCCCAGACGATCGCGCTCGCCCTGCGCGAAGCGATCGAGACACCCGGCCGGACCGCCGCGCTCGTAACGCCCGATCGTGTCTTGGCGCGGCGGGTCACGGCGCATCTGGCGCGTTGGGGCATCGTCGCCGACGATTCGGCCGGCACGCCCTTGTCGCTGACACCGGCCGGCACCCTGCTGCTCGCCATCGCCGAGGCTGCCGCCGAAGCCTTCGCCCCGGTTCCGCTGCTGGCGCTTCTCAAGCATCCGCTGGTCCGACGTGGTGAGGAGCGCGGCGCCTGGCTCGATGGCGTCCGGCGTCTCGACGCCGCACTGCGGGGGCCGAGGCCCCCGGCGGGGCTCGACGGTGTCAGCCGCTTCCTGCGCGACGGTGACGACCATGCCCAGCGCGCGCGCAAGCCGGCGATCGGCTGGTGGGAAGCGACCCGGCCTCTGCTTGCCCCGCTGGCCGAGGCCGTCGCGGCCGGCCCGACGAAGGGCGGCTTGGCCGCCCTGCTTGCAGCGATTCGCGAAGCCGCCTCGACCCTGGCCGGCGATGCCGCCTGGTCGGGCCCGGACGGCCGCGCCGCCGCCGACCTGATCGCCGAGCTGGAGGCGACGGCGCCGCTCGGGCCGACCGACTTCACGGGGGCCAGCCTCGCCCCCATGCTGCGGCTGATGATGGATGGCGTCGCCGTCCGCCCGCCGCAAGGCGGCCATCCGCGCCTGTCGATCTGGGGTCTGCTCGAAGCACGGTTGCAACATGCCGACCTGATGGTGCTGGGCGGGCTGAACGAGGGGGTTTGGCCGCCTTTGCCCAGCCCCGACCCGTGGCTCGCCCCGCGCATCCGCAGCGAACTCGGCCTGATCGGCCTGGAGGCGCGCATCGGCCTGTCGGCGCATGACTTCGCCATGGCCCTGGGCGCCCCCGAGGTGCTGATCACCCGCGCGCGCCGCGACAGCCGCGCGCCGACGATCGCCTCGCGCTTCTGGCTGCGGCTGGAAGCGATGACCGGCGGGCTGACCCGCGAACATCGCCTGCCCGCCTGGGCCGCCGACATCGACCGCCCCGAGGGACCACCGCGCCCGGCCGCACGCCCCGCCCCCCGTCCGCCGGTCGAGGACCGGCCGAAGCTGATTGCGGTCACCAAGCTCGACCGGCTGAAAGCGGACCCCTTCGCCTTCTATGCCGACACGATGCTCAAGCTGCGGCGGATGGATGCGGTCGATGCCGATCCGACGCCGGCCTGGCGCGGCACGGCGGTCCATGCGATCTTCGAGGCGTGGATGCTGGAGGACCAGTGCCGGCCGGACCAGCTGCTCCCCCGCGCGCGGACGCTGCTCGATGGCATGGCCGCGCACCCGGTGATGCGGGCGCTGTGGGAGCCGCGCCTGTTCGCGGCGCTGGAATGGATTGGCGAGCGGATGGGCGAACTGGTGGCGGAAGGCCGCCGGCCGATCGCGGCGGAGGTCGAAGGCCAGATCGAGATCGCCGGGATCACCCTGACCGGCAAGGTCGACCGCATCGATTCCGGCGCACAGGACAGGCTCGCGATCGTCGACTACAAGACCGGCATGCCGCCCAGCGCCGCGCAGGTGGCCGAGGGTTTCTCGATGCAGCTCGGCCTGCTCGGCCTGATCGCCGAGCGCGGCGGGTTCGATACTGTGCGGGGCGTTCCCGGCGACTTCGAATATTGGTCGCTGGCCAAGAACCGCACCGGCGGCTTCGGCTATGTCGCGAGCCCGGTCGGCGGACGCAACGGGATCGACCCCGAAGGCTTCACCGCGCTGGCCGCGCACACGCTGACCGAGGCGGTCGGGAAATGGCTGACCGGCGATGCCCCGTTCGAAGCCAAGATCGCCCCCGAATATGCTCCCTATGCCGATTATGACCAGCTGATGCGCCTCGACGAATGGTATGGGCGCGAGCCGGCCGGTTCGGGGAGCAACCCCGCATGAGCGCCCGGCTGAAACCGCTCGATCCGCTGCTCGATCAGCAGCGGCTGGCCTCCGAGCCCGGCGAGCTGATCTGGCTGTCCGCGTCGGCGGGCACGGGCAAGACCCATGTGCTGACCGCGCGCGTGCTGCGCCTGCTGCTGTCGGGCGCCGCCCCCGAATCGATCCTGTGCCTGACCTTCACCAAGGCGGGCGCGGCCGAGATGGCCGATCGCGTCCACCGGCGGCTGGCGCGCTGGGCGGGGCTCAAGGACGACCGCAAGCTGGTCCAGGATCTCAGTCGGCTGGGCGAAGATGCCAGCCCCGACGCGGTCCGCCGCGCCCGGCGGCTGTTCGCGCGCGTGCTCGACGCGCCGGGCGGCGGACTGCGCATCCAGACGATCCACGCCTTCTGCCAGACATTGCTCGCCGCCTTCCCGTCGGAAGCGGGGCTGACCCCGGGTTTCCGTCCGCTCGAAGGGCGCGAGGAACAGGCGCTGGCACGACGCACGCTGGCCGATCTGCTCGACCGGGCCGAGCGCGGCGGCGATTACGGCCTGCTGCGCGATATCCAGCATCTGAGCCTGCGCATCGGCGAGGCGCGGGCCGAATCCTATCTGGTCGAATGCGCGCGCAGCCCCGAGGCGATGGCAGCGCTCGGCCTGCGCGATGCGATCGAGCCGCGTCTGCGTCGCGTGCTGGGGGCGCCGACCGGTGATGTGGAGGAAGCGGTCGAAGCCGGCTGCGCGGCGCTCGACCTCGATTGCTTCCATGCGATCGCAAAGGCGAACAAGGCCTGGGGCACTGCAAGCGGGCTGCGCGACGCCGATATCGTCGCCGCCTTCCTCGCCGCTGCCCCGCGCAGCCGGGCAGCGATGCTCGATACGGTCGTGAATGTCGTGCTGACCAAGGGAGGGGAGCCGCGCAAGATCCAAGCGGGTCTAGCCAAGGCCGACGCCTGCTATGGCGATCATTGCAGCCGCCTCGCCGAACAGATCAGTCATCTGATCGGTCTGCGGCGGCGTGCCGAACTTGCGGCGATGATCGGCGCCGCGCTGCGGGCGGGGCAGACCTATGCCGCCGCCTATGTCCAGGCGAAGCGCGATGCCGGGGTGGTCGACTTCGACGATCTGATCCGCGCTGCCGTCGACCTGCTCGACACGCCGGGCATGGGCGACTGGGTGCGCTACAAGCTCGACCGCTCGACCGACCATATCCTCGTCGACGAGGCGCAGGACACCAATGCCCGCCAATGGGCGATCGTCGCCTCGCTGGCGTCCGAATTCTTTGCCGGAGCCGGCGCGCGCGGGAATGCGAAGCGGACCCTGTTCAGCGTCGGCGACTTCAAGCAGGCGATCTTCGGCTTCCAGGGCACCGATCCGCTTGCCTTTCTCGCTGCCAGCATCGGCTTTGCGCGCCGCGCCGACGAGGGGTCGGAGGAACTGCCCGACGCGGAGAAGCGACGCTTCCACCAGCTGTCGCTCGACCGCAGCTTCCGCTCGGCGCCCGCGGTGCTCGAACTGGTCGATCAGGTGGTCGCGGATCTCGGCCCCGACCAGCTGGGCCTGAACGAGGAGACCCCGCGTCACCAGCCCTGGAAGACCGATCTGCCGGGCCGCGTCACGCTGTGGAAGCCGCTGTCGGTCGACAGCATCGCCAGTCTCGAGGAGGATGCCGGCGAAGAACAATGGGTCGACGATGCGACCCGCGCCTTCGCGACCCGGCTGGCGGCGCAGGTGCGTCGCTGGCTCGACGAGCGTCTGTGGCTGCACGGCGAAGGCCGCGCGATCCGGCCCGAGGATATATTGATCCTCGTCCGCCGCCGCGCCGAACTCGCCTCGCTGATCGTCGCCCGCCTCCATGCCGAAGGCGTAGCGGTGGCGGGCGTCGACCGCCTCCGCCTGACTGCCCCGCTGGCGGTCCGCGACCTGCTCGCGGCGGTGCGCTTCGCGGTGCAGCGGCAGGACGATCTGAGCCTGGCCGGCCTGCTCGTCTCCCCACTGTTCGGCTGGAGCCAGGACGAGCTGTACCGCGTCGGCTTCGGCCGCAAGGGACGCCCGCTGATCGACGCGGTGCGCGAACGGGGCGACGCCGCGACCATCGCCGCGCTCGACGACATCCTCGGCCGTGCCGACTTCACCACCCCCTATCGCTTCCTCGAACATCTGCTGAGCGGTCCGCTGCAGGGACGGCGCAAGCTGATCGACCGGCTGGGCCAGGAAGCGCGCGACCCGATCGAGGAACTGCTCGGCGCGGCACTCCAGTTCGAAGGGACCGCCACCGCCTCGCTCCAGCGCTTCCTCGACTGGTTCGATCGCGGCGAGGTGGAGATCACGCGCGACCCCTCCGCCCCGGCCGATGCGGTGCGCGTCATGACCGTCCATGGCTCGAAAGGTCTCGAAGCGCCGGTGGTCATTCTCGCCGACGCGACCGGCAATCCAGACGCGACCCCGGTCGGCAGCCTGCGCTGGAAGATGGGCGGCGAAAGCGAAGGCGTACCCATTCCCCGCCCGCGCAAGGACGAACTGGTAGAGGAAATCGCCGCCGACGCCTCGGAACTGGCAGAGCGCGAACGCCAGGAACATTGGCGGCTGCTTTATGTCGCGCTGACCCGAGCTCGCGAGCATCTGGTGATCGGCGGTGCATTAGGCCCCCGCGCTCGCGGCGTTCCCCCCGAATCGAGCTGGTACCATGCCGTACGGCGCGCCATGGACCGCCTGGATTGCGAACCGGTCGCCGACGACTTGTGGGGCGAGGCGCATCATTTCCTCGGCCTGTCGCCGCCCAGCCGGCCCGCAAGCCGCGCCGAGGCCAAGCCCCGCCGCGAACGCCCCCGGCTCGCCCCGCCGGACTGGCTGCACCGCCCTGCACCGATCGAGGCGCGCCCGCCGCGCCCGCTCGCCCCCTCCTCGCTCGGCATCGACGACGTGCCTAACCCGCCCCCGTCCGAAGCTATGCGCGCGGCAGCGCGGCGCGGCACGCTGCTCCACGCGCTGTTCGAGCGCCTGCCTGCCGTCGTCCCGGAGCGGAGAAGGACGGCTGCCATCCGCTGGCTCACCGGATCGGGGGGGATCGAGGATGACGGGATCGCCCATGCGCTGACCGAAGACGCCTGCCGGGTGATCGAGGATCCCCGCTTTTCGGCCTTGTTCGGCGCCGAGGCGCTCGCCGAGGCTCCGGTGGCCGCTGTGGTCGAGGGCAGCGTCGTCGCGGGCACGGTCGACCGATTGCTGATCGAGCCGGACCGGATCCTCGTGGTCGACTTCAAGACGGGGCGACGCGTGCCGGACCGGATCGAGGAGGCGCCGACGCATCACATTCGCCAGATGGCTGCCTATGCGGCGGCACTCTCGACCATCTTTCCGGGCCGCGCGATCGAGGCGGCGCTGCTCTACACGGCGGGACCGAGCCTGCTCCTGCTGCCTCCCGACCTCATCGAGGCGCACAAGCCCGGCTTTAGGGCGGAGGAGCAAAACCACGCCCAAGGCCGTTGAGACTGTCGCGACCGCAGCTTACATCAGTTGCCGAAGAGACGTTGTCGAAGAAACAAGGAGTTTTCCCCCCGATGCCTACCAAAGCGATCAGCGATTCCTCGTTCCAGAGCGACGTGCTCAAGGCCGACAAGCCGGTGCTCGTCGATTTCTGGGCGGAGTGGTGCGGCCCGTGCAAGATGATCGGCCCCGCTCTCGAGGAGATCGCGGACGAGCTGGCCGACAAGGTCACCATCGCCAAGATCAACATCGACGAGAATCCCGATGCACCCAGCCAGTATGGCGTGCGCGGCATCCCGACGATGATCCTGTTCAAGAACGGCCAGCCGGCCGCGACCAAGGTCGGCGCCGCACCGAAGAGCGCGCTCAAGGGCTGGCTCGAAGGCGAACTCTGATCCGTTGCTGAGCGGCGGCGGGCGCAAGCCCGTCGCTCTTCAGTCGAACAGCACGGCCTTTGCGAGATCCCACAGCTCGGGCGTGCTCGCGGCAATCGCTCCCTTTCCGGGAACATCGAGCCGATACTCGGCGCCATCGTTCCGCGCGATCCGGCCGCCCGCTTCCTCCAGCATCAACGCCCCCGCCGCATGGTCCCAAGGATGCGTCCGCTCATAGAGCGCGATGTCGTTTTGCCCGAGGATCAGCCGCGGATATTGCTCGCCCGCGCAACGCGGGATGTCGACGATCTCCAGCCGGCCCTCGGCGCGACGGCGCACTTCTGCCTGACGTTCCGCAGGCATGAAATAGGTGGCGATCGCCGCTTTCGGCAAACCCCCGTCCGACCGACGCGAAACCACCTTCTCGCCATCGATGTAGCAGCCGCTACGCCGCGCGGCATGGCAGATGCGGCCGCTGACGGGATCGAGAATCCAGCCCGCTTCTCGCGCGCCGTCGACCGTGAGGCCGATCATGATCGCGAAGGGACTGCGGCCCTCGGTGAAATTGTTGGTGCCGTCGAGCGGATCGATGATCCAGGCGACCCCTTCGCCGATCCGGTCGACCACCCCCGGATCGAGCGCGGCGGCCTCCTCACCCACGATACGCGCCTCGGGCAGCAGCCGCGCCAGCGCCTCGCCCAGAAAGGCCTCGGACTCGCGGTCGACGATCGTGACATAGTCGCCCGGCGTCTTTTCCGCGAACTGGTCGGCCGTCAGGCTGCGGAAGCGTGGCATCATGATGTCCTGCGCGACGGTGCGCATCAGGCCCAGAACGGGTTCGTACAGCGCGTGCATCAGGTCAGCGGAATCATGACGGTTTCGGCATAACCGGGGCGCGCCTTCAGCCGTTCATACCAGGCTGCGACATGCGGGCGATCGGGCCGTTCGATCGGCAGACTGAACCAGGTGTGCGCGTAAACGCCCATCGGAATGTCGCCGATGCCGAAATCCTCGCCCGACAGCCAGGGCCGCCGTGCCAGTTCCTCGTCGACGATCGCCATCAGACGTCCGGTCGCCACCGCCGAACGCTCGATCGCTGCCTGGTCGCGCTCGGCCGGCGGTCGCCGAACCAGATTCAGGAAGGCGTCGCGCTGCGCATCGGCGAAGGTGAACTGCCAGTCCATCCAGCGGTCACCAAGCGCCCGGGCCTGTGGATCGGCCGGCCACAAGGCGGGCACATAGCGCGCGGCGAGGTAGCGCAGGATCGCGTTCGATTCCCACAGCACGAAGCCGTCATCCTCGATCGTGGGGATCAGGCGGTTGGGGTTGAGCGCCAGATAGGCGTCGGTGAAGCCGAAGGCGCCGCCGATGTCGCGCCGCTCATGCGCGATCCCCGCCTCGATCGCGAGCCAGGCGACCTTCTTCACATTGTGCGAGTTGAGCCGGCCCCAGAGGATCATCGTCATGGCCTCAGCTCCGATAGTCGGCGTTGATCGAGATATAGCCGTGCGTCAGATCGCAGGTCCACACCGTCGCCCGGCCATTGCCGAGGCCGATGTCGACCCCGATCTCGATCTCCTGCCCGCGCAGATGCGCAGCGACGGGGGCCTCGTCATAGCCTTCGACAGCGAGGCCGCCGGTCGCGACCTGGGTCGCGCCGAAGCGGATCGACAATTTGTCGCGCTCGGCCGGCTCGCCGGCCTTGCCGACCGCCATCACGACGCGTCCCCAATTGGCATCCTCGCCGGCGATGGCGGTCTTCACCAGCGGAGAATTGGCGATCGACATACCGATGCGGTGGGCGCTGTCGTCGTCGACCGCGCCCTCGACGCGAATCTCGATGAACTTCGACGCGCCTTCGCCGTCGCGGACGACCTGCTGCGCAAGATCGAGGCAAAGCTCGGCCAGCGCCGCCTCGAAGGCGTCGGCTCCGGCATCGTCCATCGACGACAGAGGGGCGTTGCCCGCCCGGCCCGTCGCAAAGGCGAGTACCGTGTCGCTGGTCGAGGTGTCGCCATCGACGGTGATGCAGGAAAAGCTGCGCCGATTGGCGCGGTCGAGCATCGCCTGAAGCAGCGCCGGCTCGATCGCGGCATCGGTGAAGATGAAACCAAGCATCGTCGCCATATCGGGGGCGATCATCCCCGACCCCTTGATGATGCCGACCAGCTCGACCCGCGTCCCACCGACGATCGCCGAGGCGCGCGCGCCCTTGGCGAAGGTGTCGGTCGTCATGATCGTCGCGGCGGCCTCTTCCCAGCCAGCCTCGGGTGCCTGCAGCACCGCGTCGATCCCGGCCTCCGCCTTGTCGATCGGCAACGGCACGCCTATCACCCCGGTCGAGGCCACGAACACGTCGGATGGCTGGCAGCCCAGCGCACCCGCGACGCGTGCGGTGATCGCTTCGACCGCAGCCCGGCCGCGATTTCCGGTGAAGGCATTGGAATTGCCGGCGTTGACGACGAGCGCGCGGGCGCGGCCAAGCGGCAGCGCGGCGCGACACCATTCGACTTCGGGCGAAGGGCATTTGCTCTGCGTGGTCACGCCCGCCACGGCGGTGCCCTCATCGAATAGGGCAAAGGTCAGGTCGGCGCGGTCCCAGGCCTTATATCCGGCGCGCGCCACGGCGACGCGGACGCCCGTAACGGGCGGCAGATCCGGGAAGGCGGCGGGGGCGAGCGGGGAACGGTCCATGGCGCAACTCCATCTGGGTCGTGCGCGCTATAGGGGGGGCCCGTGGCGTTTCAAATATCCCGCCATAGGATTCGCCCCGCAGCAGACGGATTTATCAATCGCCGGGCGGAACGAGTTTCGCCGAGCGCCGTTGGGCCTGCGAATTGACGTATCAGGGAACGGAACCTATCTGCACCCTGATCATTTGTGCGCCGGTCCCATGGCCGGGCGCATGTCCCTGTATCAAGGAATGCCCATGTTCGGCGGCCTCGCCAAAGCTATCTTCGGGTCGTCGAACGACCGCTATGTGAAGTCGCTGCGCCCGATCGTGCAGCGCATCGCGACGTTCGAACCCACCCTCCAGGCCATGAGCGACGAGGAGCTGGCGGCGCAGACCGTCAAGTTCCGTCAGCGGCTCGATGCCGGCGAGACGCTCGACTCACTGCTGCCGGAGGCCTTCGCCACGGTGCGCGAGGCGGCCCACCGCGTGCTGGGCCAGCGCCATTATGACGTACAGATGATCGGCGGCATCGTGCTCCATCGCGGCGAAATCGCCGAGATGCGGACCGGCGAAGGCAAGACGCTGGTCGCGACCCTCGCTACCTATCTCAATGCGCTGCCCGGCAAGGGCGTCCACGTCGTCACGGTCAACGACTATCTTGCCAGCCGCGACGCAGAATGGATGGGCCGGGTCTATCGATTCCTGGGCCTGACCGTCGGCGTGATCGTCCCCAATCTGAGCGATCCCGAGCGTCGCGACGCCTATGCGTGCGACATCACCTACGGGACGAACAACGAGTTCGGCTTCGACTATCTGCGCGACAACATGAAGTACGACCGGAGCCTGATGGTCCACCGGCCGTTCAACTATGCGGTCGTCGACGAGGTCGATTCGGTCCTGATCGACGAAGCGCGCACCCCGCTGATCATCTCGGGCCCGACCGAGGACAAGACCGAGCTCTACCTCGCGGTCGACGCGATCGTTAAGCAGGTCACCCCCGAGGATTACGAGTTCGACGAGAAGCAGCGCTCGGTCGTCCTGACCGAGGACGGAACCGAGCGGATCGAGCGCCTGCTCGAGACCGCCGGCCTGCTCGAAGGCGGCAATCTCTACGCGTTCGAGAACACGCAGGTGGTCCACCATCTGAACCAGGCATTGCGCGCCAACGTCGCCTTCCGCGCGGATATCGATTACATCGTCAAGGACGGCGAGGTCGTCATCATCGACGAATTCACCGGCCGCATGATGGACGGGCGTCGCTGGTCCGACGGTCTGCACCAGGCGGTCGAGGCCAAGGAAGGCGTCGAGATCAAGCCCGAGAACCAGACGCTCGCCTCGATCACCTTCCAGAATTATTTCCGCATGTACCCCAAGATCGGCGGAATGACGGGCACGGCTGCGACCGAAGCCCATGAATTCTATCAGATCTACAAGATGAACGTCGTCACGATCCCGACCAACCTGCCGGTCCAGCGGATCGACCAGGACGACGAATTCTACAAGAACCAGCAGGACAAGTTCGCTGCGATCACCAAGGCGATCCGCGAGGCGAAGGAACATGGGCAGCCGGTGCTGGTCGGCACCGTGTCGATCGAGAAGTCCGAGCTGCTTTCGGAGTTTCTCACCCGCGAGGGCGTACCGCACAATGTGCTGAACGCGCGCTACCACGAGCAGGAAGCGCCGATCGTGGCGCAGGCCGGCCGCTTCGGCGCCGTAACCATCGCCACCAACATGGCCGGTCGCGGCACCGACATCCAGCTGGGCGGCAACCTCGAATTCCGCATGCGCGACGAGCATCCCGAGCTGGTCGAGGGCACGCCCGAATATGACAGCACCGCCGAGCGCATCCGAGGCGAAATCGCAGCCGAGAAAGCCAAGGTCCTGGCCGCCGGCGGCCTTTTCGTGCTCGGCACCGAGCGCCACGAGAGCCGGCGCATCGACAACCAGCTGCGGGGCCGTTCGGGCCGCCAGGGCGATCCGGGTCTGAGCCGCTTCTATTTGTCGCTCGACGACGATCTGCTGCGCATCTTCGGTCCGCAGACCATGTTCGCGCGGATGATGAACAAGAATCTGAGCGACGGCGAGGCGATCGTCAGCCCGTGGATTTCCAAGGCGATCGAGACCGCGCAGAAGAAGGTCGAGGCGCGCAACTACGACATCCGCAAGCAGGTCGTCGAATATGATGACGTGATGAACGACCAGCGCAAGGTGATCTACGACCAGCGCGCGGACATCATGGATGCCGACACGGTCGACGACGTCGTTACCGACATGCGCGTTGAAACCGCCAACGGGATCGTCGGCGAATGTTGCCCGCCGAACAGCTATCCCGAACAGTGGGACGTCGAAACGCTCAAGGAGCGGGTCTCCGGCACGCTGGGCATCGCGCCGCCGATCGACGAGTGGGTCGCCCAGGACGGCATCGACCCCGAAATCCTGCTTGAAAAGGTCCAGGCCGAGGCCGAGGCCGTGATCCAGGCCAAGAAGGACGCGATCGGCGAGGAGCATTGGCACAGCCTCGAGAAGAATGTGCTGCTCCAGACGCTCGACCACCACTGGAAAGAGCATCTGGCGACGCTCGACGCGCTGCGTCAGGTCATCCACCTGCGCGCCTATGCGCAGAAGACGCCGATCAACGAGTATAAGCAGGAAGCCTTTGCGTTGTTCGAACGCATGCTGGTCGAGATCCGCGAGGAAGTGACCCGCATCCTGGCGCTGGCCCGCTTCGAAATGGCGCCGCCCGAGCTGCCGCCGATGCCGGATTTCATCACCAGCCATATCGACCCGCTGACCGGTGAGGACGATACGCGCG
Organism: Rhizorhabdus sp.; assembly: GCF_018006725.1. Taxonomy (GTDB): domain Bacteria; phylum Pseudomonadota; class Alphaproteobacteria; order Sphingomonadales; family Sphingomonadaceae; genus Rhizorhabdus. The sequence goes on along the minus strand of NZ_JAGMXV010000041.1, from coordinate 9,866 downwards.
ACATCGATGCCGGGACCGGTGGCGGCTTCGTCACCACGCGCCTGCCACAGGCGCTGTCGGCGCTGGCGGGCGACGACTTCCAGATCCCGGCCGACGTGGCCGCGACGCTCAGCCGCAATTCGCCCTGCCCCTGCGGGTCGGGGCTGAAGTACAAGCACTGCCACGGCGCGCTCTGATCGAAAGCGTGCCGCGTCCTTGAAAAGGCGCGGCGCCCTTCCGATGATCGACCGGTCGTCCATCAGGAGGCGGTTGAGGATCATGGTCATGCCGCATGTCCATGTCTGATCCGGTGCGACACCCCGGCGATCGCGAGGACGGCCTGCCCCTACACGGGTCGGTGAAGCGCGGGCCCGTGAAACGATGGGCCTGGTTCCTGCTGGGCTGGGTGATGGTCGCGCTGGGTTTCATCGGCGCGATGCTCCCGGTCATGCCGACGACGATCTTCCTGATCCTGGCCGCCGCCTGCTTCAGCCATTCCAGCCCGCGTTTCGAACGCTGGCTTCTCGATCACCGCTGGTTCGGCGACCCGATCCGGCGCTGGCGCGAAAACCGTGCCATCCCGCTCAAGGCGAAGATCGTGGCAATCGTCAGCATGGCGGGTGGCTTCGTCGTCATGCTTCTGACGGTCGCACCGCCACTTTGGGCCGCTCTCGCCGTCGCGGTTTCGCTGCTCGTCTGCGCCGCCTATGTCGCGACCCGTCCCAATGGCTGAGTACGGGGGCAAGCCGCTCAAGAATTAACGAAAGTTTGCAATCCTACCTTTCCCTTATCCTTCATCCCTATCTATTAGGGTTGCGGGCAAGGGGGCCCCAGGGAGCAAGGCCAATTCCGCCGGAGACCGTAGCAGAGGCCATTCATCTGCTGACCATCGCCGAGTCCCTGGCGGGGGCAGGCCATTGGCGGTCCGACGCCTCGCGCAACCTGTTCCTCTGGTCTCCCGAGATCTACCGCATCCTGGGGCTCGACCCCGATACGCCTCCCACCGTCGACATCCTCCGCAGCCATTATCATCCCGACGATGTGCAGCGCGTCATGCTGGCGATGCAGGAATCGGCCGCCTCCGGCGTCGTCACCCCCTTTCGCTTCCGCTGGATCCGCCCCGACGGCCGGACAATCCACGTCCAGGTTGCCGGTCGCGTGGACCAGGGCACCGAGATGATCGGGATCATGCGCGACGTCACCCAGGAGGTGGAAACCGAGCGGGCCTTGATCGCCACGCGCGATCAGGTGCGCGCGGCCGAGCGCAGCAAGGCGGAAATGCTCGAGTTGCTGCGTCGCGAAGTCCGCGAACCGATCCAGTCCCTCATGACGTCGCTCGACAGTCTTCGGCTCAGCACGAGCGAAGCGCAGCGGACGACGCAGATCACCACATTGGCGCAGACAGCGGACGGCGTGCTGGGCGTGATCGACGAGATGCTCGATTTTACGCGCGTCGATGCCGGCCGGGTGGTCATCGAGAGCATCAATTTCGACCTGCGGGCGCTGGTTCGTACCACCGCTGACCTGTTCTCCGGGGCCGCTGCCGCCAAGGGCCTGACACTTCAGGGCCATGGCCTGGACGGTGAGCCGGTCGCGGTGCGCGGCGATCCCGCGCGGCTGCAGCAGATCTTGTCGAACCTCCTCGGCAACGCCGTCAAATATACCGAATCGGGCATCGTTTCGGTCGCACTGTCGCCGACCCGGTCCGATGACGACAGCGACTGGTGGATGGTCATCGTCCGCGACAGCGGACAGGGGATCGACCAGGAGATATTGGGCCGCATCTTCACGCGCGGCGAGCATGTCGACGCGGCGCGCCTTCGCCTGCACGGCCGCAGCGGACTGGGGCTGGCGATCAGCCAGCAACTCGCCGAAGCCATGGGCGGTTCGATCGCAGTGTCGAGCGAGCCGGGCAAGGGAACGACCTTCTCGATCGAACTCCCCTTCCGGCGCAGTGACGGCGTCCTCCAGCTGTCGCCCGAGCATGAGACGACCGGCCCGATGCGTATCCTGCTGGCCGAGGATAATCCGATCAACCGCCGTCTGATGGCGGGCCTGCTCACCCGCGAGGGCCATGACGTGGTCGCGGTCGAGGACGGGCGCAAGGCGCTGTCCGCCATCGCTACCCAGCCCTTCGATCTCGTTCTGATGGACATGCAGATGCCCGTGCTCGACGGGCTCGAGGCGACCCGTGCCGTCCGTGCGCTCGACCCCCCTGCGGCGAATGTGCCGATCCTCGCGATCAGCGCCGATTCGGCACCCGAGCGCCGCCGCATCTATTTCGACGCGGGCATCGACAGCTTCCTGCCCAAGCCGATCGTCTCCAGCCAGCTGCTCGAAATGATCGGGACGATGCGCCGCGCCCGACCGGCAGCCGCAACGTCCGAAGGCGACCGGTTCGACCGCGAGCGGCTCAACCTGCTGGTCGAACAGGCCGGCTATGAGGAGGCGGCGCTGCTCATGCGCACCTTGCTCGCCGATCTCGCCGACCGCCCGCGCAGGATCGCCGCCGCCATCCGCGCACAGGCGTGGGAGATCGCGGCGGCCGAGGCCGATGCGTTGCGGACGATGCTCGACTGTTTCGGGACCTTCAGCCTGTCTCGCCTGCTGGCGGCTATCGTCCGGCAGTGCGGCCGACGCGAATGCCAGCCTGCGGTGGTCGCCGAACTGTTCGACCAGGCCAAAGGGCTTGCCGTCGTTCTGGAGCGGGAGATGGGATCGCCGGGGACGACCGGCCGATAAGGCCTTCGACCCGGTCGGCGATGGAGTCAGAGGCCGAGCGCTGCGTCGCTTGCCAGCTTGTCGGCGCGCTCATTGTCGGGGTGGCCGGCATGGCCCTTGACCCAGACCCAGTCGATCCTGTGCTGCGCCGAGGCGGCGAGAAGCTCCTGCCAGAGCTCTGCATTCTTGACGGGTTTCTTGTCGGCGGTCTTCCAGCCATTGCGGCGCCAGCCATGGATCCATTTGGTGAGACCATCCATGACATAGCGGCTGTCGGTCGACAGCTTGATCCGGCAGGGGCGGTTGAGCGCCTGCAGCGCCTTGATCGCCGCGGTCAGCTCCATCCGGTTGTTGGTCGACGGATTTTCCGCGCCCGACAATTCCTTCTCACGCCCGCCGAAGCGCAGCACCGCACCCCAGCCGCCGGGTCCGGGATTGCCCTTGCACGCGCCGTCGGTGGCGATCTCGACATAAGGAAGCTCGTCCATCGCGGTCAGGCCGACGCCAGCAGCGTTTCGGGATCGACCTCGGCATAGAAGTCCAGCCGGCGCTGGAAGGCGAGCGGATCCTTCCGCGTGACCAGCGCATCGGCCGGCGTATTGAGCCAGTCCCAGGCACGGGTCAGCAGGAAGCGCAGGCATGATCCCCGCGCGAGGATCGGGAAGGCGAGCCGCTCTTCGGTCGACAGGCCGAAGCGGCGATCATAGCCCGCGATCAGCGAGCGGCCGAGATCGGCATGATAGCCGGTGCCGTCATTTTCGAAGCACCAGGCGCTGTGGGTCACGGCGACGTCCCAGGCCCGGATGTCGGTGCAGGCGAAATAGAAGTCGATCACGCCGCTGACCTCGTCGCCGAGCATCAACACATTGTCCGGGAACAGGTCGGCATGGATCACCGACATCGCCAGATGGCGCGGCCAGTTGGCCTCCAGCCATTCCAGCTCGCCCATGACCCGCGCGCGGAGTCCCGGAGAGATGCGATCGAGATCCGCGCCACAGCGTTCGGCCAGAGCGCGCCACCCGGCAATGTCCAGGCTGTTGGGACGGCCGAGCCTGAAATCGGCAAGGGCCCGATGCATGTCGCCGAGCGCACCACCCGCTGCGAACGCCTGGGTCGGCGTCGGATGGGTGACGGACACGCCCTGCAGGAACTCGATCAGGCAGGCGGGCCGTCCGGCCAGCGTCTGCAGCTGCTCGCCACGCCGGTCGCTGAGCATCCGGGGGATGTTTAGCCCCTTCGACGCCAGATGATCGGTCAGCGCGCAGAAGAACGGCAGATCAGCTGCGTCGACGCGCTTTTCGTAGAGGGTGAGGATGAAGCGCCCGCCGGTCGTCTCGACCAGATAGTTGCTGTTCTCGACGCCTTCGGCGATCCCCTTGGCCGAGAGCAGCGTCCCGACGTCATAACGGCGCAGGAAGTCGCTCATCGCCTCGGTCGAGACCTGCGTGTACACGGCCATCGTCGATGTTCCTTCAGGCCACGAGGGCGCGCGGCAGCTTGAACAGCATGTTCTCGGTCACGGTCGCCGCTTCCGTCTCGCTGACCGCGAAGCGCGTGCCGAGCAGGTCGACGACCTCACGGACGAGTATTTCGGGCGCGGACGCCCCGGCGGTGATGCCCAGCGTGGCGACGCCTTCCAGCCAGGCGAAGTCGATCTCGCTGGCCCGCTGGATGAGCCGGGCCTTGACGCCGCTACGCTCGGCCACCTCGACGAGGCGAAGCGAATTGGAACTGTTGGGCGCCCCGATCACCAGCATCGCGTCACAGCGCTCGGCGATCGCCTTCACCGCACCCTGCCGGTTCGACGTGGCGTAGCAGATGTCCTCGCTGTCGGGGGCCACGATCTCCGGGAAGCGGCGGCGCACGGCGGCGATGATCTCGGCCGTATCGTCGACCGACAAGGTCGTCTGGCTCAGAAAGGCCAGCGGCACGCCGTCGGGCACCGCGATCGTCTCGGCATCGTCCACCGTCTCGATCAGCGTGATTGCGCCCTCGGGCACCTGCCCGAAGGTCCCGATGACTTCGGGATGGCCGCGATGGCCGATGAAGAGGATATGCTGCCCGCCCTTCACCAGACGTTCGGCCTGGCGGTGCACCTTGGACACCAGCGGGCAGGTTGCGTCGAGGAAGTTGAGACCGCGCTCGACCGCCTTGGCGGGCACCGCCTTGGGCACGCCATGGGCCGAGAACACCACCGGCACGCCATCCGGCACTTCGTCCAGTTCCTCGACGAAGATCGCACCTTTGGCCTTCAGGTCGTCGACGACATATTTGTTGTGGACGATCTCGTGGCGGACATAGACCGGCGGGCCGAACTTCTCGATCGTCAGCTCGACGATGCGGATCGCCCGATCGACCCCCGCACAGAAGCCGCGCGGCGCGGCGATCAACAGGTTCAGCGGCGGCAGCGGCGATGCGTTCATGCCTCCGCGCATAGGCGATTGCGCGGCGGGGCGGAAGCCGCTTCGATGCCGTCCGCCCAAAAGCCTGTGGCGGACGACAGGAGGAGCAGGACGATTTGCAAAGCGCTTCCCCCTGCGCCGAACTGGCTCTATGGATGCGCGACCGGGCGGTGCCCCCCGATCCGCCACGGCCGACGAAGTGAAGGATGCCTGCTCCGTGCGATTCCCCAAGACCTCCGCGATCCTCCTCGCCGCACTGACGCTCGCAGCCTGCAAGACGGACACCGAATTCGACGAGCGCGGCGGCTTCAAGATCGCGCGCTCGCCCTGCCCGGCGGCCGCCATCCCGACCTATACCGGTGACATCACGCTGTTCGATCCGCCGGCCGAGCGCCGCGTCGAGGCGATCGACGTGACCGCCGCCATCGCCAATCTGAAATCCGCCTGCACCGACAGTCGCGGCGCGACCCAGGTCCAGCTGCGGGTCGATTTCGACGTCTTCGCCCGCCGCGCCAATGCCGGCGCCGCGCGCACCGTGACCCTGCCCTATTTCGCCACGGTTCTGCGTGCCGGCACCGAGATCCAGGCCAAGCAGCTCGGCACGGTGACGATCGAGTTCCCGGCAGGGCAGCTGCGCGGGGCGGCCCATGCCTCCGCTACCGCCGTGGTGAACCGCGCGGCGGCCACGCTGCCGCCCGAAGTACTCGAAAAGATCAACCGCAAGCGCAAGGCGGGCGACGCCGATGCCGCGCTCGATCCGATGAACGAGCCGAGCGTGCGCGAAGCGGTGAATCAGGCCAATTTCGAGCTGCTGGTCGGCTTCCAGCTCAGCGAGAGCCAGCTCGCCTACAACGCCGCGCGTTGACCGGCGCGCGCGACCCCCGCGCGCCTTCTCCACAGCCATTCGCATCGGGCCTCATTCCGGCGTTGACTTAGGCCGGGCCCCGCGCCAAGGCAGCCAAGTCGTCGCCGGGCAACCGGTGCTGGCCATGCGGGAGAGTGCCGGGTCCGTCCCGGCCGCCGAAGGAGCAACCGCCCCGGAATCTCTCAGGTCACCGGACCGCGTGGCAAGGATCGACACTCTGGAAAGCGGATGGGCGGGATACCGCGCCATCCCACCGAAGGGGTAAGCCGGACCGTCGCAGGTTCGGCGAAAGCTCTCAGGTTCCGTGACAGAGGGGGCAATGACCGGCGGGCGCGGTGCGTCCGGCCGTCATTGACCGTCACGGAGAATAGAGTGAACGACGAAGACGACATCGCCGACATCATCCAGACCCTGCCGCTCGACGGCTGGCATCGCGATCGCGGCGCCCGGATGGTTCCCTTCGCGGGCTATTCGATGCCGATCCAATATGAGGGCATCATCGCCGAGCATCTGTGGACGCGCGAGTCCGCCGGGCTGTTCGACGTGTCGCATATGGGCCAGTTGCTGGTCGGCGGCGACGGAGTCGACGTGGCGCTCGAGGCGGTCATGCCGGGCGATTTCGTCAATCTCGGCACCGACCGGATGCGCTATTCGCTGCTGCTCGACGAGCAGGGCGGCATACTCGACGACCTGATGGTCACCCGTCGTGCGGGCGATTTCTACCTCGTCGTCAACGGCGCGATGAAGGCTGACGACATCGCACATCTGCACGAAACCCTGCCCGAGGAACTCGTCCTCAACCATCTCGACGAACATGCGCTGCTGGCGCTGCAGGGGCCGAAGGCGGTCGACGTGCTGTCGCGGGTCTGCCCCGGCGTCGAACTGCTGACCTTCATGTCGGGCGGCGCCTTCACTCTGGCGGGCGCGCCGGTGTGGATCAGCCGCTCGGGCTATACCGGCGAGGACGGCTATGAAATCTCGATACCCGGCGAGGCCGCCGAGGCGGTCGCCCATCTTCTCGCGGCCCAGCCCGAGGTGAAGCCGATCGGCCTGGGCGCGCGCGATTCGCTGCGGCTCGAAGCCGGCCTTCCGCTCTACGGCCATGATCTCGACACCGGCACCGATCCGGCGATGGCTGGCCTGGGATTCGCTGTGCCCAAGCGCCGCCGGCTCGAAGGCGGCTTCCCCGGTGCCACCACCGTCTGCCGCCACCTGGCCGAGGGCGCGCCGCGCAAGCGCATCGGCCTGATCCTGAGCGGCCGCCAGCCGGCCCGCGAGGGCGCCGAAATATTCGACGGCGACGTGAAGGTCGGCACGATCACCTCGGGCGGCTTCTCGCCCTCGCTGCAGGTGCCGATCGCGATGGGCTATGTCGCCGCCGGCCATGCCGACACCAATCGCGCGCTGCAGATCGAGGTGCGCGGCAAGCGGCTCGACGCCGTCGTCGCACCGATGCCTTTCGTCCCACACCGTTATGTCCGCCAAGGGAGCTGAGCCCATGACGACCTATTATACCGAAGACCATGAGTGGATCTCCGTCGAGGGCGGCACCGCCACCGTCGGCATCACCGACTATGCCCAGGCGCAGCTGGGCGACATCGTCTTCGTCGAACTGCCTGCACCCGGCACCAATGTGTCGAAGGGCGGCGAGGCCGCCGTGGTCGAATCGGTCAAGGCCGCGTCCGACGTGTTCGCGCCGGTCACCGGTACGGTGAGCGAGGCCAATGGCGCGCTCGAGGGCGATCCCGCGCTCGTCAACAGCGCGCCCGAGGGGGACGGCTGGTTCTTCAAACTGACCCTCGCCGACGCCGCCGAGCTCGAAGGCCTGATGAACGCCGAGGGCTACAAGGCCTATTGCGACGGCCTCTGACCGATAGCGGAGCGGCCCCTTGGGCCGCTTCGCCGTCCCGCGACGATGAAGACCGGCCCCGCGCCTGGAGACAGAGATGCGTTATCTTCCCCTGACTGATGCCGACCGCAGCGCGATGCTGGCGACGATCGGCGCCGCCTCGATCGACGATCTGTTCGTCGACGTCCCCGCCGAGGCGCATCAGGCCGGTCCGATCGCGGGCCTGCCGATGCATGCGTCCGAACTGGCGGTGGAACGGCATATGAGCCGGCTGGCGCGCAAGAATCTGACCGCGGCCGACGCGCCCTTCTTCCTTGGCTGCGGTGCCTATCGGCACCATGTCCCCGCCAGCGTCGATCACCTGATCCAGCGCGGCGAGTTCCTGACCAGCTACACCCCCTATCAGCCCGAAATCGCCCAGGGCACGCTGCAGGCGCTGTTCGAGTTCCAGACGCAGGTCACCCGCCTCTATGGCTGCGATGTCGCCAACGCCTCGATGTACGACGGCTCGACCGCCTGCTGGGAAGCGATAACCATGGCCCGCCGCGTCACCCGTCGCGGCAAGGCGATCCTGTCGGCCGGCCTCCACCCGCATTATGTCTCGCTGGCGCGTACCATGGCGCGCTTCACCGGCGACCAGCTCGACACCGCGCTGCCGACGCTCACCCCCGGCGCGCCCGGTGACGACATGGCGCGGCTGCTCGCGGCGATCGACGGCGACACCAGCTGCGTGGTCGTCCAGAACCCGAACATCCTCGGCCATGTCGCCGACCTGTCCGAGCTTGCCGCGCGCTGCCACGAAAAGGGCGCGCTGCTGATCGCGGTGGTGACCGAGCCGGTCGCCCTCGGCGCGATCCGCTCGCCGGGCGAGATGGGTGCCGACATCGTCGTCGGCGAAGGCCAGTCGCTCGGCGTCGGGCTCAATTTCGGCGGTCCCTATGTCGGCCTGTTCGCCTGCAACGAGAAATATGTCCGGCAGATGCCCGGCCGCCTCGCGGGCGTCACCCAGGATGCCGAGGGCCAGCGGGGCTTCGTCCTCACGCTGTCGACGCGCGAGCAGCATATCCGCCGCGAAAAGGCGACGTCGAACATCTGCACCAATGCGGGCCTCTGCGCGCTCGCTTTCTCGATCCACCTGACCCTGCTCGGCGAAACCGGACTGCGCAGGCTCGCCGCGCTGAACCATGCCGGCGCCGTCGCAGCGGCCGACCGGCTGTCCCGCATCGCCGGAGTCGAGCTGATCAACGACAGCTTCTTCAACGAGTTCACCCTCAGGCTGCCGGTCGAGGCCCGCCCCGTGGTCCGCGCGCTGGCGGACAAGGGCATTCTCGGCGGCGTGTCGCTCGGCCGGCTCTATCCCGATGCGCCCGATCTGGCGGGCGGCCTCGTCGTCGCCGTGACCGAGACGGCGAGCGAGGAGGATGTCGAAACTCTGGCCCAGGCCCTCGAAGCGGAGATCGCGGCATGAGCATGAACAGCGAAGGCCGGGTGACCCGCCCGGAAACCGACGGCAGCGTCACCGACGCCGCCCCCCGCAGCTTCACCGGCAACCGGGCGCTGATGCTCGAGGAGGCCCTGATCTTCGAGCGCGACGACTATGCCCGCTCGGGCGTCGACCTGCCCGACGCGCCGGTGGTCAGGAGCCGTCTCGCCGGGCTGGAGCGCCACCGCGCGATCGGCCTGCCCGGCCTGCCCGAGCCCGAGGCGGTGCGGCATTATACCCGCCTCAGCCGCCAGAATTACGGCATCGACCTGGGCCTGTTCCCGCTCGGTTCGTGCACGATGAAGCATAATCCGCGCCTGAACGAGAAGATGGCCCGCCTGCCCGGCTTCGCCGACGTCCACCCGCTCGCACCCGTCGACACGGTGCAGGGCGCGCTCGCGGTGATCCACGAGCTGTCGGCCTGGCTCGTCACCCTGACCGGCATGCATGCGGTGGCGATGAGCCCCAAGGCCGGCGCGCATGGCGAGCTGTGCGGCCTGCTGGCGATTCGCGCCGCACATGACGCGCAGGGCAGCGACCGCTCGGTGATCCTCGTCCCCGAATCGG
>NZ_JAGMXV010000040.1 GCF_018006725.1 Rhizorhabdus sp. | reverse complement strand
GATGGAAGCGGCGCGATTTTCGGCGGCGGTGGCTTCGCGCTCGGCGCGGCGCTTCGCCCTGTCCGCCATCACGGCCGGATCGACGACCGGCCGGTCGCGATATTTGGCGAGCGCGTTCATCCGTGCACGCGCTGCGGCCTCCTGCCGCTCCTGAAAACCGGGATTTTGAAATGCTGCCATATGCGTATTGTTTTCCATTGTTGGAATCGGCGTTGGAAGGGTGGCGGCCCCTGCGTGTCAGGGTTCGCCGGTTGAGCCTCTGGTTCGTCTAGCGATGACCGACGAGCAGCGCGAATAGATGGTCGAGATTCTGCTGGGCGTCCTGAACGACCGGATTGTCGGCGTTGCCCGGAAGCGACAGTGGCCTGCTCATGATGTCGTGCAGCCCTTCGGTCTCGGCGTCGCTCAGCAGATTCCGCTTTCGCAGGATGATGGCGAGGCTCAGTATCCCGTTGAATGCGGCCACATCGAGCGCCTGCTGGGCCTCCAGCAACTGCTGCGCGGTCAGGTCATGCTCCTGCTCGGCCATCTACGCCTCTCCTGGTGTTGAATGACCTCGGCGCAGGTCGGGCAGGCCAATGGCGGACGCTCGCGCATCCGCCATCAAGACTCACGCTTCGCGCAGATTGACCGCCGACGTCTTGCCGCGGCGATCGGTCTCGAGTTCGTAGGAGACGCGCTGGTCCTTGTTGAGGGTCGCCATGCCCGCACGCTCGACGGCGGAGATGTGGACGAAGGCATCGCCCGTGCCGTCTTCCGGCGCGATGAAGCCATAGCCCTTGTCGGTGTTGAAGAATTTTACGGTGCCGGTGATCATGAGAGCATCCTTGTCCCACGGGTATCGGACGCGCCAACGCGGCGCATTCCGGCGTCTTGAAGCTAGAAGGACAAGGGGAGGAGCCAAGGCGGCCCGTCATCCGTCGCAGGCGACGATCAGCCATACCGATATAGCAGCTTGCTCCCGAAAAGCCAGTCTGGAGTGTCGGAGACACAATGAAGTCTCCGGAAGTCTTAGGGACACGATACCCAGCCCGCTCTACTCCGACCGCCGCCTCAAATCCTCCACACAGCGCTCGGCCGTCCGCCCGTCCCACAGATCCGGCCGCTTGCGGTCCTGGCGGGGTTGGGCGAGCGCGGCCAGTAGCCGTTCCAGCAGCCTATCGGCGTTGACCAGCTGCGCAGTGCCCTCGCTGATCGTGATCGGGCGCTCGGTGTTCTCGCGCAGAGTCAGGCAGGGGATGCCCAGATAGGTCGTCTCCTCCTGGATGCCGCCGCTGTCGGTGATCACCGCCGCCGCTCCCGCGACGAGGCTCATGAAGCGGACATAGGCGGCGGGGCCGACGAGCGTCAGGCCGGCCGCCTCCAGCTTCGCGACACCGGCCTCGCCGAGCCGCTGGCGGGTGCGCGGGTGGACCGGGAAGATCAGCGGCAGATGCGCCTGCACTGCGATCAGCGCCTCCACCAGCCGGTCCAGCTGCTCGGGCACGTCGACGTTCGACGGCCGGTGCAGCGTCACCACGCCGTAGCTGCCCGCCGCGAAACCGAGTTCGCCCGGATAGTCGGCGGCGAGGATGGCGGGGCGGACGAGTTCGTAGCTGTCCATCATGATGTTGCCCACGCGGGTGATCCGGCTTTCGGGAATGCCTTCGTCACGCAGATTCTGGTCGGCGTCGGGCGACGGGGTCCACAGCACGTCAGCGAGCACGTCGGTGACGAGGCGGTTAAGTTCCTCGGGCATGTCGCGGTCGCGGCTGCGCAGGCCCGCCTCGAGATGGACGATCGGGATCCGCAGCTTCGCCGCCGCCATCGAGGCCGCGGCAGTCGAGTTGACGTCACCGACCACGACCAGCCAGTCGGGACGTTCCTCGATCGCCAGCTTCTCATAGGCGATCATCACGCGGCCGGTCTGCTCGGCATGACTGCCCGAGCCGATGCCGAGATGATGATCGGGCGCGGGCAGGCCGAGATCGGCGAAGATGTCGTCGGACATCGCCGCGTCATAATGTTGCCCGGTGTGGACGATGACCGGGCGGAAATCGGTCGTCGCCTTCAGCGCGTGCCAGAGCGGCGCCACCTTCATGAAATTGGGGCGGGCGGCGGCGATGAGGTGGACGGTCTTTGGCTCGGTCATGCGAAACGACCTAATGAAATATGCGCGCTTGTCGAGGCGGCAGCGCCGTCGAGCACGTCAATGGTGATGATGGCCGCGGTGATGCCCATGGTCGTGCCCATGATCATCATCATGATCGTGGCGCCCATCTCCGCTCGCCCCCTCGGCGCAGTCCGCGTCGGCGCAGCGGCCGCGCTCGATCTGGAAGGTCGCATGCCCGATATTGAACTCGTCGCGCACCAGCCGCGCGGTGGAGACGAGGAAGCCGTCCTGTTCGGCAAGGTCGGGCATGACGAGATGGGCGGTCAGCGCGGTTTCGGTCGTGCTGGTCGGCCAGATGTGGATGTGATGGACGGCGGTCACGCCGGGCAGCGAGCCGAGGCGCGCGGCGACCTTGGCGGGATCGATCCGGCTCGGCACGCCGGCCAGCGACATCAGCAGCGAGTCGCGGAACAGGCCCCAGGTTCCGATGACGATCACCGCGACGATGACGATGCTGATCGCCGGGTCGATCCACAGCGCGCCCGTTTCCGCCACGATCAGGCCCGCAACGACGACGCCCGCCGACACCGCCGCATCGGCCGCCATGTGGAGGAAGGCGCCCCGGATGTTCAGATCGTCCTCGCCGCCCCGCAGGAACAGCAGTGCCGTGCCGAGATTGATGACGATGCCGACCGCAGCCACCGCCATCATCATCCCGCTCTGGATCGGTTCGGGCTCGAACAGCCGCTGGATCGCGCCGAGCGCGATCGCGCCGCAGGCGATCAACAGCAGGATCGCATTGAACAGCGCCGCCAGGATCGAGGAGCCCCGCAGGCCGTAAGTATAGCGCGCGCTCGCAGGCCGCTTGGACAGCGCATAGGCGGCCCAGGCCATCAGCAGCCCCAGCACGTCCGACAGATTATGGCCGGCATCGGCGACGAGCGCGATCGATCCCGAGGCGAGCCCGGCCAACCCCTCGACGATCACGAAGGCGAGGTTCAGCGTAACACCGATGGCGAAGGCCCGCCCGAATTCCTTGGGCGCATGGCTGTGACCATGGGCGCCGTGCCCATGCCCGCTATGGTCGTGATCGCTATGAGCGGTACTGTGGGCGCGAGTCATGCCGTCCACCTACAGGCATTTTTCGAGCAAGAGAAAATGAAGATCGTTGCGCGGATCAATGCCTGTTACGCCTTCCTGCCCCGGAAAGGGCCGGGTTTCACCCGTCGGCTCATAGCCACGACGCCGATACCATGAGAGCAGTTCGGGGCGCCGGTGGACGACGTAGAGCCGCATCCGCTGCGCTGCTTCGCTCCGGGCGATGTCCTCCGCCGCCGCCATGATCCGCTGGCCAAGGCGATCCTTCTGGCGGTCTGGATCGACGCTGAGCATGCCCAGCTGCCAAAGCCCTGCCCCCTCGTCCTCAAGGCGGACGGTAGCAATCGGTGCGCCTGATACACCGTCGCGGACGATCCGGAGCCGCACCGAGGGGTCGGCCAGGTCCTGCCGTATCTCGGCTTCATCGACCCTCGGTTCGGCGATGAAGTCCTCGACCGTCCAGCTCCGCCGCTCGCCCCAGCCGCGATAGGCACGGTTGACCAGATCGACGATGGCCGTGACGTCGGATTCGCGCGGAAGATCGAGCATGGCATTCTTTCAGCCATTTCGACCGGCGAGAGGCAAGCGCCGGAGTCGAGTCGCGCGGCGATCCTGCTCGAGGCAATGCGGGGATCACCGCGCAATTCGTCCCATAATCCGGCCATTTTTGCGATCGAACGAACCCGCTGGACGGCAAGTAGAATTTCGAAACTTTACATGGGGGTCAGCGCGCCATATATCCGCGCCTCCGCTGCCCCATGGGACTTCCACCGCAAGGCAGCTTTCTTGCCCACGTTACACCCGGAGGTCCCTTGAGTTGCACAAGCACCATAGCGCGCTGGGGCTAGCTTCGTCCCTTAAGCCGGTTCAGCCGGTAACGCTTCTTCGTCCCCACGCCGCTGCGCGGGCTGCCAGGTTCTTCGTCGAGAAGTTCCAGGGTCGCTCGATGTATGCCGTCAAGGCGAATCCCTCCCCCGATCTGATCCAGATCCTGTGGGAAAACGGCATCACGCAGTTCGACGTGGCGTCGATCGCGGAAGTGCGGCTCGTCGCCGGCATCGCGCCCGAGGCGAAGCTCTGCTTCATGCACCCGGTCAAGGCCGAGGAGGCGATCGCCGAAGCCTATTTCGACTATGGCGTCCGCACCTTCTCGCTCGATTCGCTCGAGGAGCTGGACAAGATCGTGCGCGCCACCAAGGGCGCGACCGACCTGACGCTGTGCGTTCGCCTTCGTGTCTCCTCGGAAATGTCGAAGCTCAGCCTCGCGTCGAAGTTCGGCGTGGAGTTGGCCGACGCCAAGGAACTGCTGCTCCGCACCCGTCAGGTGGCGGACGCGCTCGGCATCTGCTTCCACGTCGGCAGCCAGGCGATGAGCCCGTCGGCCTATGTGCAGGCGATGGAGAAGGTCCGCGCGGCGATCGTCGCGGCGGCGGTCACGGTCGACGTCATCGACGTCGGCGGTGGCTTCCCCTCGGTCTATCCCGGCATGGAACCGCCTGCGCTGGAGGCCTATTTCGCCGCGATCCACCAGGCCTTCGAGAGCCTGCCGGTGTCCTATTCGTCGGAACTGTGGTGCGAGCCGGGCCGGGCGCTGTGCGCGGAATATGCGAGCCTGCTGGTCCGCGTCGAGCGTCGCCGTGGCGACGAACTCTACATCAACGACGGCGCCTATGGCGCGCTGTTCGATGCCGCGCATGTCGGCTGGCGCTTCCCCGTCCAGCTGCTGCGCGACGGCGAACCGCGCATCCGCGACACCGGGTTCAGCTTCTACGGCCCGACCTGCGACGACATGGACCGGATGGCCGGCCCGTTCGTCCTGCCCGGCGACGTCAATGTCGGCGACTATATCGAGATCGGCATGCTCGGCGCCTATGGCTGCGCGATGCGGACCGGCTTCAACGGCTTTACCGCCGGCGAGCGGGTCATCATGACCGATGAGCCGATGGCGTCGCTCTACACGCACGACGATACGCAGCGCGAAACGGTTTCGCACAACGTCATCACCCTGTAAGGGCTGCCCAGCAGAAAAGCCCGTCTCCGGCGGAAAGCCGGACCACCCGCCAGTTCTGGCGCGATGGTCCGGCTTTCCGCCGGAGCTGCGGCCGTTTTGATTTCCGGAGACCAAGATGAACACACCCTCTGTCAACGACACGCGTAAGGCCGAGCTGCTTTCGACGCAGGTCGAGCATATCGACATTACCAGCTTCGACGCCCGCCCGATCATCGACGCGATGGGCAAGATGAGCTTCACCAGCCGCGACCTTGCGCGCGCCACCGGCATCTACAACCAGATGCTCGAGGATCCCGACTGCACGATCTTCCTGGTCATCGCGGGTTCGACCTCGGCCGGCGGCTGCATGGACGCCTATGCCGAACTGGTCCGCTCGGGCATGGTCGATGCGGTCGTCGCCACCGGCGCGACGATCGTCGACATGGATTTCTTCGAGGGCCTCGGCCACAAGCATTATCAGGCGCTCGAAGTGCCCGATGACGACACGCTGCGCTCGCTGTTGATCGATCGCATCTACGACACTTATATCGACGAAGAGCAGCTTCAAGACTGCGACTTCACGATCAACAAGATCGCCAATTCGCTCGAGCCGCGCGCCTATTCGAGCCGCGCCTTCATCCGCGAGATGGGCAAATATCTCGTCGAGCATGGCAAGAAGGAGAACAGCCTCGTCAAGCTCGCTTATGAGCATGACGTGCCGATCTTCTGCCCGGCTTTCGTCGACAGTTCGGCGGGCTTCGGCCTCGTCAAGCATCAGGTCGACTGCATGAAGGCGGGCCGCCCCTATATGATGATCGACGCCATCGCCGATTTCCGCGAGCTCACAGACATCAAGATCAAGGCCGGCACCAGCGGCCTGCTGATGATCGGTGGCGGCGTGCCGAAGAACTTCATCCAGGACACCGTCGTCTGCGCCGAGATTCTAGGCCATGAAGACGTCGAGGTGCACAAATATGCGGTGCAGATCACGGTTGCCGACGTTCGCGACGGCGCCTGCTCCTCTTCGACGCTGCAGGAAGCCGCCAGCTGGGGCAAAGTCAACACCGGCATCGAGCAGATGGTCTTCGCCGAAGCCGGCTCGGTCCTGCCGCTGCTGGCGTCGGACGCCTATCATCGCGGCCATTGGAAGACCCGCGCCAAGCGCGCCTGGGGCAAGATGTTCGACTGATCGCGGTCGACAGAAAGAAAGGAAAAGGCCGGGCTCGCACGAGCCCGGCCTTTTTCATTGGGGCGGGCGGATCAGCGCTAGAGCGAAGGCCGGCCGATGGGCGACCCGGCCTTGCGGCTCTCCTGCGCCATGCGTTGGATCAGCATGTAAAGATCACCGACCTCGTCAGCCGCCCTGCTCTCCAGCAATTTGCCGATCTGGGCGTCGACATAGCCCGCGTCACCCCAGTAGGAGAGGCTCCAACCGACGAAGCGATAGCCGTCGATCGGCCGCCGCTCGATCACCGTGACCTGTTCGTGGCGATGGTCGCTTTCGATGCTGAGCATGACCTCCTCCACGGCATCGCGAGGCCCCTCGAGAAGCTGGGCAAAATGTCTTTCGGTGAACAGCAAGGACCCGCGAATCCCTAACTGAGCATTGCGGCGCGCAGAGACCGCCACAATCTGGTCGATCTCCGCTGATTGCGAGGGCATCATGAGCAGGCTGCGGCTCACATAAATCAACGACTGAAACATAGCCTTGCAATACAATGCTTTGCGTACCTCGCAGTTACGATAACTACGTATGAATTGTAAAATAGTGTAAACTTTTGTCTTATTGCGTCGCACCAACAGACATATTGCGTCGGCTTCAATCGCGAAACTCCGATAGCTCCGCTACCCGCAACCTGCGCTGCCGATTCGTCACCATCCTGTCGTGCAATCGCGTGACGAGGCGGCTGGCGGTGCTTTCGAACAGGCACGGCACGAGGGCGTGGATCAGGCAGGAAATCGCCGCCAGCCCGAGCAGCGCGGCAAAGCCCCCAGCATGGGCGAAATGCTCCGCATAATTTTCCCCTACCGATGCCGGGTGGTCCAGAAACAGCTTTCTCATCGTCGCCTCCTCGCCACCAGACTATGTGCGACCGACTAGAGATTTTTTCTTTTCTCTGCCTATGATCTAGGAAGATGCGAACATATAGTTCTCTGTAGAACCGCCTGCGGAGAATATTGATGCTGGATACCACCGACCGGCGAATCCTGACTCATCTGCAGAAGGACGCAACATTGTCGCTGGCGGCGCTGGCCGAAGCGTCAGGGCTGTCGCAAACCCCCTGCTGGAAGCGAGTCAAACGGCTCGAACGCGAAGGCTACATCCGGGGCCGCGTCACCCTGCTCGATCCGGCAAAGATCGGCCTGAAGACGGTCGTGTTCGTCGGCGTCCGCGCGAACGAGCATAGTGAGGAGTGGCTGTCGCTATTCGCGCGCTCGATCGCGGAGATTCCCGAGGTCACCGAATTTTACCGCATGAGCGGCGAGACCGACTATCTGCTCAAGATCGTCTGCGCCGACATCGATGATTATGACCGCATCTACAAACGGATCATCCGCTCGGTGCCGCTGCGCGACGTCACCTCATCCTTCGCGATGGAGCAGATCAAATATTCGACGGCCCTTCCGCTCTGATCCGCTTTTCCATAAAATAGAATAGTTCGGACAATTTTATACGTCTGCATCGGAAGCAGCGACTCCCTTAGACCTGTTTTCAGCCCGACGGACGGGCGAACGGATTTAATCGAGGGAGCCTAGACATGACCATCACCGCCACGCCGACCGCCGGAAAGACCCTGCTGTCGCCGACCGACCACAGCCTGATCCTGATCGACTTCCAGTCACAGATGGCCTTCGCCACCAAGTCGATCGCCCCGGAGCTTCTGCGCAACAACGCCGCTCTGGTGGCCAATGCCGCCGCCGGCTTCAACGTCCCGACCATCCTGACCACGGTCGCCGAGAAGAGCTTTTCCGGCCCGATGTTCGCCGAGATCACCGACGCCTTTCCCGGGCAGAAGCTGCTCGACCGCACGTCGATGAACACCTGGGAAGATCCAGGCGTGATCGAGGAAGTGAACCGCATCGGCAAGGAGCGTCTGGTGTTCGCAGGTCTGTGGACCTCGGTCTGCATCGTCGGCCCGGTCCTCTCCGCGATTGACCAGGGCTTCGAGGTCTATGTCATCACCGACGCGAGCGGCGACATCTCCGAGGAGGCGCATGAGCGCGCCGTCGAGCGGATGATCCAGGCCGGTGCCCGCCCGATCACCTCGCTGCAATATCTGCTCGAACTGCAGCGCGATTGGGCCCGCTCGGAAACCTACGACATGACCACCGGCATCGCCCGCAAATGGGGCGGCGCCTACGGGCTCGGTATCACCTACGCCAAGGCTATGTTCGACGCCTCGGAAGGTTCACACTGACCTCGCATCCTGCCGCGGCCAAAGCGGCCGCGACAGACAATGACACACCCCATCATCGAAGGAATTCACCATGAGCTATGTCACCACTCAGGACGGCGTCGAGATCTTCTACAAGGACTGGGGCCCCAAGGACGCCCAGCCGATCATGTTCCACCATGGTTGGCCGCTGTCCTCCGACGACTGGGACGCACAGATGCTGTTCTTCCTGTCGAAGGGCTTTCGCGTCGTCGCCCATGACCGCCGCGGCCATGGCCGCTCCGCCCAGGTCGATTTCGGCCACGACATCGCCCATTATGCCGCCGACGCGGCGGCAGTCGCCGAGCATCTCGACCTGCGCAACGCCGTCCACATCGGCCATTCGACCGGCGGCGGCGAAGTCGCAGCCTATGTCGCCCGCCACGGCCTACCCAAGGGCCGCGTCGCCAAGGCCGTGCTGGTCAGCGCGATCCCCCCGATCATGGTGCAGACCGAGCGTTATCCAGGCGGTTTGCCGATCGAGGTGTTCGACGGGCTGCGCGCCGGACTCGCCGCCAACCGCTCGCAATTCTTCCGCGACGTCGCCGCCGGGCCCTTCTACGGCTTCAACCGCGATGGCGCCGACGTTAAGTCGGCAATCGTCGACAATTGGTGGCGGCAGGGCATGATGGGCAGCGCGCTGGCCCATTATGAAGGGATCAAGGCCTTCTCGGAGACCGACCAGACCGACGATCTGAAGGCGATCACCGTGCCGACGCTGGTGTTGCATGGCGATGACGATCAGGTCGTCCCATACAAGAATGCCGCTGTCCTCCAGGCCGAACTGCTGCCCGATGCGACGCTCAAGATCTACGAGGGCTATTCGCACGGCATGCTGACGGTGAACGCCGACGCGCTGAACGCCGGCATCCTCGCCTTCATCCAGGCCTGATCGAAGCGAAAGGAACGGACGCCATGAAGATCTATCTGCTCTCGATGGGCGCCGGGTTGCTCGCGGGCCTGCTCTACAGCCTGATCGGCGTCCGTTCCCCTGCCCCTCCGGCCGTCGCGCTGGTCGGCTTGCTCGGCATACTTCTGGGCGAACAGATGCTGCCGGCCGCCAAAAAGCTGATCGCCAGCCCCGAACACAACATCGTGATCGGCCAGACCGACGCCGAAGACACCGGAAAGCGCAACGCATGACCATCACCCGCCGCCAGGCGCTCGCCGGAGCAGCCGCCCTCGCCACGACTTCAAGGGAAGCCTTCGCCATGACCAGCCAGGACATCATCGTCACCAACGCGCGGATCGCCACGCTGGACCGCACCAATCCGGCGGCCGAAGCCGTCGCCATGCGCGACGGCAAGTTCCTGGCGGTCGGCAGCGAGGCGGAAGTTCGCGCCGCAGCCCCAGGAGCGAAGATCATCGATGCCCGCGGCCGGCGCCTGGTTCCCGGCCTGATAGACAGCCACATCCATGTCATCCGGGGCGGTCTCAACTATAATATGGAGTTGCGCTGGGAAGGCGTCCCGACGCTCGCCGACGCAATGGCGATGCTCAAGAAGCAAGCTGAGAATACGCCGCCGCCACAATGGGTGCGCGTCGTCGGCGGCTTCACCGAACATCAGTTCGCCGAGAAGCGGCTACCCACGATCGACGAGATCAACGCCGCAGCCCCCGACACCCCGGTCTTCATTCTGCACCTCTACGACCGCGCCCTGCTCAACGCCGCCGCGCTCCGCGTCGTGGGCTATACCAAGGACACGCCCAATCCACCGGGCGGCGAGATCGTTCGCGACGCTCAGGGCAACCCGACCGGCCTGCTGCTGGCGCAGCCCAATGCGACGATCCTCTATGCCACCCTGGCCAAAGGGCCGAAACTCCCCCCAGAATATCAGCTCAACTCGACGAAGCATTTCATGCGCGAGTTGAACAGTCTGGGCGTCACCAGCGTGATCGATGCCGGCGGCGGCTATCAGAATTATCCCGATGATTATGAGATCATCGAAAAGCTGCACAAGGACGGCGAGCTGACGCTTCGCATCGCCTATAATCTGTTCACGCAGAAGCCGAAGGAAGAGCTCAAGGACTTCGCCACCTGGTCGACCAAGGTAAAGCCCGGGGACGGCGACGACAGCTATCGGCACAACGGCGCAGGCGAGATGCTGGTCTATTCGGCCGCCGACTTCGAGGATTTCCGCGTCGCCCGCCCCGACATGCCACCGAACATGGAAGCGGATCTCGAGCCGGTGATCCGCCTGCTCGCCGAGCGACGCTGGCCGTGGCGGCTCCACGCCACCTATGACGAGACGATCAGCCGCGCGCTCGACGTGTTCGAGAAGGTCGACCGTGACATTCCGCTCAAGGGGCTCAACTGGTTCTTCGACCATGCCGAGACGATCAGCGAGCGCAACATCGACCGGATCGCGGCTCTTGGCGGTGGCATCGCCGTCCAGCACCGCATGGCCTATCAGGGAGAATATTTCGTCGAACGCTATGGCGCCAAGGCGGCCGAGCGGACCCCGCCGATCAAGCGCATGATGGCAGCCGGCCTGCCAGTTGGCGCCGGAACCGACGCGACCCGCGTCGCCAGCTACAATCCCTGGGTTTCGCTGTCATGGCTGGTGACGTCGAAGACCGTCGGTGGCCTGCGGCTCTATCCGGTCGCCAACCGGCTCGACCGCGAGACGGCGCTGCGCCTGTGGACCGAGGCCAACACCTGGTTCTCGAACGAGCAGGGCAAGAAGGGGCAGATCAAGGCCGGCCAGCTGGCCGATCTCGTCCTCCTGTCCGACGACTATTTCTCCGTAGCGGAAGATGAAATCGTCGGACTGCGCTCGGTGATGACGATGCTGGGTGGAAAGGTCGTACACGGCGAAGGCGACTTCGCCGATCTCGCTCCGCCTTTGCCCCGCGCCATGCCCGACTGGTCGCCCGTCGCCACATTCGGCGGCTTCTGGCGAGCACCCGAAACACGCGCCAAGCTGGCATCCGCCTGCGGTTGCACGTCGTCCTGCTCGGTCCATGGCCATGACCACGCCTCGGCCCTCGGAGCGAGCGTACCTGCGGCGGACGTCCAGAGCTTCTGGGGCAGCCTCGGTTGCGGCTGCTGGGCGGTCTGAGCGCACATCAACGGGCTCAGTCTTGTTCTGAGCTTTCTTATCCATCCAGCTGTAATAAATAGAAATATAATGGCCCAATTTCTCTACAATCCGCGGCTGGTCGACGCCGTGCTCGATTGGCCGGGCGCGGTGGCGCAACAGGCGCATTTCGGCGCCCAGCCGGCGACGCTGTTCGACGCCCATCCGGGCGCATCGGCTGCTGCCGAATAGACCTGGCGAGCATCGCGCTTCCACCCGGCGCGGTCAGCCTCTATCAGGCGGCGAAACGCTTGGGGGATTTGAATGCTGCGTCGCCTGTACGACTGGACCATGGCAAAGGCTGCGCACCGCCATGCCGAATGGTGGCTGGCGGCCTTCGCCTTCATGGAGGCGAGCTTCTTCCCGGTCCCGCCCCACCCGCTGCTCGGTCTGATGTGCCTGGCCGAGCCGAAGAAGGCGATCCGCTTTGCGGCGGTGGCAACGCTCGCGTCGGTAGCCGGCGGCCTGCTCGGCTATGCGATCGGGCATTTCGTCTACGAAGCGTTCGGCGAAGCGCTGCTGCGCGCCCTTGGGCTGGCCGAGAGCTTCCCCAAGGCCGCCTGCTATCTGCGCGACTATGGCGCCGAGATCATCATCGTGAAGGGGGCGACCCCGATCCCGTTCAAGCTGCTGACGATCACCGCCGGCTTCATCGGCATGAACCTGCTCGTCTTCATCGGCGCTTCGATCGTGTCGCGCTCGATCAGCTTCATGATCGTGGGTGTCCTGTTCCGCCTGTTCGGCGCGCCGATCAAGGCGGTGATCGATCGCCACCTCGGCAAGGTGACGGCGGCCTTTGCGATATTGGTCGTGGCCGGTTTTCTGGCGGTCACGCTGGTCGGGGGCGGCTCCCAACAAACCAACGAGAAATGCGCGGCGGCACAGGAAGTGCATCCCGACTGAAGCGGATCAGTTCCACTCTTTTGCCAGCGCCTCGGTAAGACGCGCGAGCATCAGCTTCTGATCCTGCTCGAATGCCTCGCGGGCGTTGGCGCCCATTTCGGCCCTTCGCGCATGTGACAGACTCTGCACTTGGTCGATCGCCGCTTCGATCAGATCGATGGTCGTATCGTGGCGCACGCCCATGTGCACCGGCGCACTGTCGACAGTGGGCACCAAAATGCCGAAATCAGGCCGGATCAGTTCATTCATCGGCGGCGCGTCGAGCGTCACGACCAGCGCGCCCATCGCCCGGCTCTCGTTGATGTAATGGCCGAAGCCTTCGACCGCAGACGTACAGAGGTGGATTCCGCTCGCCGCGAGTTCGCGGAAATAGGTTTCGTGCTGGGGGAAAAAGCCGAGGAACAGGCGCAGATTGCCGTCCTCGATCCATCGGCGGGTGTTCAGGCCGATGTCCTGTCCATAGGCTTGCAGCGAAAGGCGCGGCAAATCGGCGCGCTTCGCCCACAGATCGATCAGCAACTGGCTGTGTCGGGTCGTGGCCTTTCCCCGAAAATGCGCATAGGTCCGGTAGCCGCTTACCCGCAGCCCAGGATCCCGGGAGGTGAAGCCGACATGATGATGGCGAGCATTGGGCAGATGCGGAGCCAGATGCTCGCAGGAGAAGCGGCTCCGGTGGAAAACCGCGTCGACCATGCGACCCGCTGACTCGACATCCTCCGGCAGGAACCATTCTGGATTGGGCAGCAATATGCGCGACTTGTAATTTTCGAGGAAGGGCCGCTCGAAAACCCGCTCGAGGAAAATGGCAACCCGGCCGGTCGTGCGAAGATAGTCCGGCGGCGGATCGCCGCGCTTCTCTTCCCGATAGAGTGACGGTCGCCCGCGCGTCGGCCGGACCTCTATCCGGCCGCCGGATATCTTCCGGATCGCGGCCTGGATCACCTGCGCGCAATGTTCGAGACCGGTACTCCAGGCCGGATAGAAAAGATCGATTAGACTGTCATTCGTCATTGACGCTCCCCCGTGGGACGACCAACGCCCGTCCCGTTTCCGCGCCGTAACGGCTTTCACTTCAGGAGCAATCGCGGCGGGCAGTTGGCAATCAAATGTCACCCGTCAGATATCGCCGAAGCCGTCCTCCTCCGCATCATCAGCCCCGAGCATGACGAACTGGTCGAGCAGCCAGGAGCCCGCCGGCCCCGGCGGCGTGTCGCTGCGCCAGATCCCGTTGAATCGGTAGGTGCCGCCGATGTGATCGGGCATGTGCAGGCGGACGAGCGTGCCGGCGACGAGGTCGGGCTCGATCATCGGCAGCGGCATATTGCCCCAGCCGATGCCCTGCCGCAGCAATTGATGCTTCGCGCCGAGATCGGCCAGATGCCAGGTGCGGTGGCTCAGCACCGAATAATCCTGCCCATCGGTGAAACGCGAGCGGTCGGTCAGCACGATCTGGACATGCTCGCGGCCCATGCCGGGCGGGATTTTCACGGTACGACCGAGCGGGTGGTCTGGCGCGGCGACCGGCACCATCGGCACCGAGCCCGCAGAGATGAGCTCGATCCCGCTGACCCCCGAGGCAAGCGGCCCCGAAATGCCGATCGTCGCCACCCGGTCGAGCACCATTGCGGTCACAGCACCCAGCGCTTCGACATGCAGCCGCAGCGACACGGTCGGGAAGCGCTCGGCGAAGGTGCGCAGGACCTGCCCCAGCCGCTCGGCCGGCAGCATCACGTCCACCGCCAGATCGACTTCCGCCTCCAGCCCGTCGAGCAGCCCCTTCACCTTGGCGCGCAAGCCGTCGATCCCCTGCGACACCATGCGTGCCTCGGCCAGAACCGCGCGGCCCGCCGTGGTCAGCACCGGCTTGCGCGTCCCTTCCCGATCGAACAGCGTTAGACCCAGCTGCGCCTCGAGATTGCCGATCCCGTAGCTGATGACGGAGACTGCCCGGTTGAGCTTGCGTCCGGCCGCCGCGAAACTCCCCGTCTCGACCACCGCCAGGAAGATTCTGAGCTGGTCGAAGGTCGGCATGCCCGGGTTTGACATTTCAATTTCCTAGAACGTTTCGACCGATTTTATCCATCTGACCGGATAAGTCGAGCGCGCCTAGACCGTCCTCAAGAGGAAAGGAGGACGACATGACGACCACCACCACCGCCCCCGAATTGAGCCGCACCGAGTGGAAGGCGGTCGCCAGCGCCTATGAGGAGGCCGAAGCCTATCGCTCGGTCCCCCGCAAGCGTTCGCTTCTGCGCAGCGCCCTCGATCGGGTCGCCGGCCACCCTTCGAAACTGCCGGCACTCGATCCACGCGCCGATGCTCTGCGCCGCTTCGTCTGCACCGTGCGGCGTACCCGCCGTGCCGACGAACGACTGGTGCCCGAACTGCTGAGCCTCGGCTTCAGCCGCGCGCAGGTCGACGCCCTCACCCTGATTTCGGCCTGAAACCAAAGGCCTATACTGCACATTGGAGACGAGACATGATCGACATTCGACGCTGTTCCACCCTCGGCGGCGCCAACCACGGCTGGCTCGACGCGAAGCACCACTTCTCCTTCGCCGGCTATCATGACGAAACCCGGATGAACTGGGGCGACCTGCGGGTCTGGAACGACGACACGATCGCGCCGCGCACTGGCTTCCCGCCGCATCCTCATCGCGACATGGAAATCATCACCTATGTCCGGGAAGGCGCGTTCTCCCACCAGGACAATCTGGGCAATCGCGGCCGCACCGAGGCAGGCGACGTGCAGGTGATGTCGGCCGGCAGCGGCATCCAGCATTCGGAATATAATCTGGAGGACGTCACCACGCGCATCTTCCAGATCTGGATCCAGCCTTCGCAGCGCGGTGGCCAGCCCAGCTGGGGCGCCAAGCCCTTTCCCAAGGACGACCGCGCCGGCCAGTTCGTGACCCTCGCCAGCGGCATTGCCGGAGACGAGGACGCCCTGCCGATCCGCGCCGATGCGCGGGTGGTGGGCGCCACTCTGCGGGCCGGCGAGACCGCCGACTATCCGCTGGGGGCGGGTCGCTTCGCCTATCTCGTACCCGCCACCGGCGCGATAGAGATCGACGGCGAGCGGATCGACGCCCGCGACGGCGCGGCGATCCGCGATCTGGACGTCGTCCGGATTACCGCGCTGGAGGACAGCGAGGTCGTCCTGGTCGATGCCGCCTGACGCATCAGCCTTGAACCGGCGGGTCGGGTGGCGGACAAGATAGCGTCCGCACCGGCCCGCCTCCCCACCGACAGATTTGAGGAAGACACAGATGAGCATGCGCAGCAGCGAGGTCGACGGCGTCGACATGGTGATCCTGCCCCCGGTTCGCGACCTGGGCGAAGGCTTCGAGGTGCGGCGCGCCCTGCCCTCGCCGCACCGGCGGATGGTCGGCCCCTTCATCTTCTTCGACCAGATGGGCGCCGTGACCTTTCGCGGCGGCGAAGGCCTCGACGTGCGCCCGCATCCGCATATCGGCCTCGCCACCATCACCTATCTGCTCGACGGCGAGATCATGCACCGCGATTCGGTGGGCAGCGTCCAGCCGATCCGTCCCGGAGAGGTCAACTGGATGACCGCCGGGTCGGGCATCGTCCATTCCGAGCGCACGCCCGACGCGCTGCGCCCGGCGGGCAGCACGCTTTTTGGCCTGCAGACTTGGGTCGCGCTGCCGACCGACAAAGAGGAGATCGATCCTGCCTTCGTTCACCACAAGGCGTCGGAAATCCCGACGATCGATGCCGACGGTACAAAGCTGACGCTGATCGTCGGCTCCTCGGACGGCCTGCGCTCGCCGGTGAAGGCCTATTCGGACATGGTCTATGCCGACATCGTCCTGATCGACGGCGCCCGCTACCAGCTGAAGGCCGAGCATGTCGAACGGGCCGTCTATGTGGTGGAAGGATCGGTCGAGGTCGCCGGGCAGACCGGCGCCTTCGCGGCCGGCGAACTGGTCGTCTTCAAGCCCGGTGCGGAGATCGTGCTCAAGGCGAAGGGCGCCGCCCGGCTGATGCTGATCGGCGGCGAGCCTTTCCCCGAGGGGCGCAATATCTACTGGAATTTTGTTTCCTCCTCGCGCGACCGCATCGAACAGGCCAAGGAAGACTGGCGCGAGCGCCGCTTCGCCCCCGTGCCCGACGAGCAGGAATTTATTCCCCTGCCGGAGGAGCCCAAGTCCGTCCGCTATCCGTGAACTGCGAGGACATCATGGCCCACGCCACCGCCACCATCGGACCGGATCGCTATCGGACCAGCATCGTCGCCGGCGGTCACGCCCTGACTGCCGACGAGCCAGCAGCGCTGGGTGGTGCCGATAGCGGCCCCGCACCCTTCGATCTGCTGCTCGCGTCGCTCGGTGCCTGCACTGCGATCACGCTGCGCATATATGCCGAGAAGAAGGGCTGGCCGCTCGAACGGCTCGACATCGACCTGACGCTGTCCGGCCCGCCCGAAGCGCGGTCTATCGCCCGGACGGTGCACCCCCTGGGCCTAAATGCAGAGCAGGCCGCGCGCCTCGCCGATATCGCGGAGCGAACCCCGGTCACGCTGACGCTAAAGGCGGGTCTCCCGATCGCCACCACCCTGATCTGATCTTCCGACCCGACAAGGAACGACCATGCCGACCGAGGTCTTCGACTTTCCCGGAACCCGCGCGCCGATAGCGGGGCGTCTGGAAGTGCCGGCGGGGCCGGTGCGCGGATGGGCGATCGTCGCGCATTGCTTCACCTGCGGCAAGGATCAGCTCGTCGCCGTCCGCGTCGCTCGCGCGCTCGCGGCACAGGGCATCGGCACGCTCCGCTTCGACTTTGCCGGCATCGGCGAGAGTGGCGGCTCGCTCGCAGAGAGCAGCTTCGCCGACGATGCCCGGGACATCGTTGCGGCCGCGGCCGCGATGGCGGCGGCGGCGCGCGCGCCCGCGCTGCTGGTCGGCCACAGCTTCGGCGGCGCAGCGGCGCTGGCGGCGGCGGGCGACATGCCCTCGATCAAAGCGGTCGCCACCATTGCCGCCCCGTTCGACGCGGCGCATGTGCTGCACCACTTCGGGGAAGACAGCCTGTCCGCGATCGAACGCGATGGCGTCGGCGACGTCACCCTGGCCGGCCGGTCCTTCCGCTTCGGCAAGCGCTTCCTCGACGAACTCCGCCATCAGGATCAGGGTGCACGCATCGGCGCCCTGCACAGGCCGCTGCTCGTCCTCCACGCGCCGTTCGATCAGGTCGTCGACGTGGAGAATGCGACCCGCATCTTCCTCGCGGCGCGCCATCCCAAAAGCTATGTGTCGCTCGACAAGGCCGATCATATGCTGAGCGGTGAAGGCCAAGCCGAGCATGTCGCGGCGATGATCGCAGCCTGGGCCGCCCCCTATCTGCCTGCGCCCGAACGGACGCGCGACAGTGGCGCAGCCGATGTCGTGGCGGAGGAGACGGGCGCGGGCCGCTTTCAGGTGGCGATCCAGGCCGGCGGCACCCGTTTCCTCGCCGACGAACCCGAAAGCGTCGGCGGGCTCGGTTCGGGACCCACGCCTTATGACCTGCTTTCAGCCGGCCTCGCCGCCTGCACCACGATGACGCTGCGCCTTTATGCCAACCAGAAAGGCTGGCCCGTCGCGCGCATCCGCACAGCAGTCGGCCACCAGAAGCGCAAAGGCGAAGTGCCGGCTGACCTCTTTGCCCGGCGGATCGAGATCGAGGGTGCGCTGGACGACGAGCAACGCGCACGCATGCTCGAGATCGCCGATCGCTGCCCCGTACACCGGACCCTCGAAAGCGCGGCTGCGGTCACGACCAGCGCGGGCGCGCCTCCCGCCGCGACCGACCCGATCGACGCCCATATGGAGGCGGCGACGCGGCTGGTCGACGGCTGAACTACACGGTTTCCGGCGCCCCGCCTGCATGTCTCACCACGATCTTGCCGGGCTTCTCGCGATCGAGCAGCGCCGACAGCGCCTCACCCGACCGATCGAGCGGGAAGGCATGCACAGTGGGGAGCGCGAGTTGACCCGCTGCGATCCGTGCCAGCAGTTCATCCCAAATCTGCTTCGCGCGTTCGATGTCGCTCTCGACCAGATGGCGCGCGTCGACGCCGATGAGGGCGCCGCTCTTGAGCAGCGGCAGGTTTGCCGGCAACCGCGGTATATCGCCGCCCGCGAAGCCCAGCACCATATGGCGCCCCCCCTTGGCGAGCGAGCGGAACGCCCCCTCGAAGGTCGATCCGCCCACGGTATCGACGACCATCGCGATGCCGGATGCCGGATGCGCCGCGCGGAGAGCGTCGCGCCAATCCTCGGCGAGGTAGTCGATCGCGGCCGAGGCCCCGGCGTCCAGCGCCGCCTTGCGCTTCGCGGCGGTCGATGCACCCGCGACGACGATCGCCCCGGCTCCCGCCGCGATCCGTACCGCCGCCGAACCCACGCCGCCGGCCGCACCGAGTACCAGCACTCCCTCGCCCGGCTGCAGTCCGCCGCGATCGAACAGCGCATAATGCGCAGTCAGATAGTCGAGCATCATGCCGGCCACCCCGGCGGCATCGAGTCCCTCGGGAACCGCCACGGTCCAGCCTGCATCGAGCAGCGCATAGTCAGCCGTGCCGCCACCCCGCGCCAGCTGCCAGGTGGCAACCCGGTCGCCGACGGCATGGTTGATAACGTCGCTCCCGATAGAAACCACCCGACCGACGATTTCCGCGCCCGGGACATAAGGCACCGGGGGTTTCAGCTGATAAAGACCGCGCGCGATCAGGCCGTCGACATAGCCGAAGCTCACCGCCTCGACCTCGACCAGCACCTCCCCCGCGCCGGGCTGCGGCACCGGCAGCGTTCGCAGCGAAAAGACCTCGGGCCCATCAAGGCTGT
Organism: Rhizorhabdus sp.; assembly: GCF_018006725.1. Lineage (GTDB taxonomy): Bacteria > Pseudomonadota > Alphaproteobacteria > Sphingomonadales > Sphingomonadaceae > Rhizorhabdus. The sequence goes on along the minus strand of NZ_JAGMXV010000040.1, from coordinate 8,147 downwards.
CGCCGGCCAGCGCCCGCATCATCTGCGGGATCACCATGTGGCGTGCAGGCGCAGCAGGCCCCGGAACAGGAAATTGTCGCGCCATTCGGCCGAGGACAGGTCGACGCGCATGGTCGGCAGCACCGTCGCCATATGTTCGAAGGCGACCCGCGCCTCGATCCGCGCGAGTTCGGCACCCACGCAGAAATGGATGCCGCCGCCGAAGGACATATGGTCCGAAGCCCCCCGCCCGATGTCGAACCGGTCGGGGTCTGGGAATTTGCGGCCGTCGCGATTGGCGGCGCCGACGAGGGTCAGGACGCGCTGGCCCTTGGCGACCGGATGGCCGTCGATCACGGTGTCGTTCAGCGCTGTACGATAGGCCGCTACCAGCGAGCTTTCGTAGCGCAGCGCCTCCTCATTGGTAGAGGCGGCGAGCGCGGCCGGTGCGTCGACCAGGCGCTGCCACTGGTCAGGATGACAATGCAGCCGGTAGAGGCCGTTGCCGATGATGTTCGCCGTCGTCTCGAACCCGGCGCCGAACAGCGCGATCGCGACCGTCGTCGCCTCATGCATCGACAGGCCGTCGGGCATGGTCCCCGTCTGTGCGAGCGCGGTCAGCAGGTCGTCGCGCGGATTGGCCAGCCGGTCCTCGAATTCGGCGAGGAAGAAGCTTTCGAGATCGTCGATCGCGCGGTTGGCAGTCGCGAGTTCCGCCTCGGTCAGCTTGCGCGCCTCGAACGCGACGAAAGCCTCCGGGATCGCCGCCATCAGCCGATCCATCGCGGGCGCGCCATAGTCGATCCCCATCAGGTCGCAGATGACCATGACCGGCAGCTTATAGGCGAACTGCGTCATCAGATCGGCATGGCCCTCACTGACGAAGGCGTCGGTCAGTTCGGCACAGATTTCGCGGATGCGAGGCTCCATCGCGCGCACCCGCTTTGCCGTCAGCGACCCCGTCACCAGCCCGCGGGTCCGGGTATGCTGGGGCGGGTCCTGCATGATGAAGACCTCGAACAGCCAGCGATAGGCCGAGTTGGCCATCGGGTCGAAATCGGGGCCGTAGAAGAGCTTGAGGTTCGCGATGAAATCGCCGGTGCCGAAATCCTTCCGGTTCATCAGCACCTCGCGCACATGATCGTAGCGCGAGACCACCCAATAGCCGAATTTCGACCAGTGGAACGGGTCCTTCTCACGGATCTCCGCGAAGATCGGATAGGGGTCGGTGATCAGCTCCGGAAGGGACGGATCGAACGGTTCGACGACGGCGACTGCCTCCACATGCTCCTCCTCGGTCATCCTCTCGCGGGCCGGTCGTTGCCGGCCCCCGCCCGCCGCGCTGCTGCGCGGTCAGGCGGTCAGTTCTGCGTCCGCCTTCGCGCCGGCACCGTCGAGGAGCAGGTCCTCGACCTTCGCCTTGCGCGTCATTCGCCAGAAGGCATCGTTGCGCCACGGCGTGATCGCCACGACCCGGCCGCGCGAATTGCGGTACCAGTTCTCGGTGCCCGGATGGGTCCAGACGAGCTTCTCATGCGCCGCGTCCAGCCGGCCGACATAATCCCGATAGACGTCCTCGCGCACCTCGACCGCGCTGGCGCCCTTTTCCACCATCGTCTCGATCAGGCTCATCGCATAATGGGCCTGGTTCTCGATGTTGCGGATCATGCTGCCGCCATGGCCCGAGCCGACATTGGGCCCGAGCAGGATGAAGAAATTGGGGAAGCCGGGAACCAGCGTTCCCAGATAGGCGGCGGCGTTGTCGCCGTCCCAATAGTCGCGCAGCACGCGGCCCTCGCGCCCGATAACGTCATAGGAGCCGAGCACGTTCGATGCCTGGTAACCGGTGGCGAGGATCAGCACGTCGACCTCGACCTCCTTGCCGCCGCTCGCGACCAGCGTACCGCCCTTCACCTCGGCGAGGCGCTCGGGGATCAGCTCGACATGCGGCTTGAGCAGCGTGCGATACCAGCCATTGTCGAGCAGCATCCGCTTCGCGAAGGGCGGATAGTCCGGCAGGACCATCGATATCAGGTCCTCGCGCCCTTCCAGCTGCTGCCGGACATAGCGGGTGAAGAACTCGCGGTGGCCGTCGTTGATCGCGTTGACCGCGCGCTCGGGCGCCGGCCAGTTCGGATCGCGGAACAGCGTGCCGTGGACCCGGTCGTTGAACGTCCAGGACAGGCGCTGCTCGACCCAGCCGCGATAGAGCGGGAAGACCCTCATCAGATAGCGGACGCCATCGGGCACGGGCTTCCGGAACTGCGGGAAAGGTGCCGCCCATTGCTTGGAGCGCGCGAAGATCGTCATCTCGGCGACTTCGTCGGCGATCGCGGGGACGACCTGCATCGCCGAGGCGCCATTGCCCACGACCGCGACGCGCTTGCCCTTGAGGTCGAGGTCGTCGGGCCACTGGCAGGTATGGACCACCCGACCGGTGAAGGTCTCGAGCCCCTTGATCTGGGGGATCAGCGGCATGTTGAGGATGCCGACCGCGCTCAGGACGATATCGGCGAAATGCTCCTGCTCGACGCCGTCCGGGCCGCGCGCGACGACCCGCCAGCGGTTTGCCTCGGCCTGCCATTCGGCCTTCTGGACCATCGTCGAGAAGCTGACATTCTCGTAGAGATTGAACGACTTCGCCGTATCGAGCAGATAAGCCTCGATCTCTTCCTGGAGCGGAAAATATTTGCTCCAGTCATTGGGGCGGCAGGCGAAGGTGTAGGTGAGGTTGGGCGTGTCGACGCCGCAGCCCGGATAGCGGTTCTCCCACCAGGTGCCGCCGAAATCCTCGTTTTTCTCGAAGATGCGATAGGCGATCCCGCGCTGCTGCAATTGCATCGCTGCCGCCATGCCCGAAATGCCGCCGCCGATGATGATCGCCTGCAGCGGGCGGCTGGACGAAACCGGCGACGGGGCCGGATCGAAGCCCAGTGAGGACGCGACGACGTCGCCATATTCGGCAGGAACCTCTTCGGTCATGGCGACGCTCAGCATCCGTGCCAGATCGGCATTGGCCGGGCGCGCGACCGCCAGCGGCTGGCCGTCGACCCACGCCGAGATCGCGGCGAAGGCGGCATCGCGGATCTCGCGCTGGATCTCGTCCGAAAGACCGCCGCTGTCATTGTCGTCGAGGCCCTTGCCGCGATTGGGGGCAAAGGGCTTGGCGAGCCATTTCTCGTCGCCGGTCAGCTGGACCAGGCACATCAGCAGCGCCGGGATATTGGCTTCGTCGACGCCGCGGCGAAGGAGATCGCGGTCGACCATGTCGGGGGAAATCGGGCGTGCGGTGCTGTTGCTCAACGTCTTGTCTCCATGCCCGCGACCCTGCGCGGGGTCCAAGAAATCCGCCCCCTCCAGCGGAACCATACCAGAGATAATATATATCTACCCATCAGTATCCCGAGTCAATCTTTCACGAACCAGGTCCACCCTTAAAGACCGCTTATGCTGTGGCCGCCGTCGACCACGATCACCGATCCGGTCATGTAGCGCGATGCGTCCGACGCGAGCAGCAGCATCGGCCCGTCAAGATCGGCGAACTCGCCCAGCCGCCCCTGCGGAATACGCGCCATCATCGTCTGGCCAGCAGGGGATTCCCAGAAGCCGGCGGTAATCTCGGTCGGAAAGGAGCCCGGCGCGATGGCATTCACCCTGATGCCGGCCGGCGCCAGTTCGAGCGCCAGCGTCTTGGTCAGCTGGATCACCCCCGCCTTGGACACATGATAGGGGAGCAGGCCGACGCCCTGGCGCAAGCCCGTGATCGACGCGATGTTGACGATCGCCCCCGCTTTCCCTTCTGCCTTGCGTGCGCGGGCAAAGGCCTGGGAGAGGAAGAAGAGGCCCTTGAGATTGGTATCGAGCGCGACGTCCCAGTCGGCCTCGCGCACCTTGAGAGCCATCGCCGCCCGCGACGCGCCGGCATTGTTGACGAGCACGTCCACCGCGCCGAGTTCGCCTTCCAGACCGGCGATCGCTTCCATGTCGGTCAGGTCGATGGTGATGCAGCGGCACGCGCCGCCCGCCCCCTCGATCTCGGCGCGGGTCGCGTCCAGCCGGTCGGCGCGGCGCGCTGCGATGATCAGGTTCGCACCCGTCCGCGCGAGCAGCTTTGCGAAATGCCGGCCCAAGCCCGCCGAAGCGCCTGTGACCAGCGCCGTCTTGCCGGCCAGCGGCCGTTCCCCGAACATGCCTGTCACCACGTCGTCCCCTGCCATCAGTCGTCTTTCCCTTCGTCGGCGGCATCGTCGAAGCGCCGCAGCTTCCACCCTTGCGCGGCGATGCGGCGCATCGCCGGCAGATCGGTCACGACCAGCGCGTTGCCGCGCGTCACGACCAGTTTCTCCCGCTTGAAATCGCGCAGCACGCGGTTGACCGACTGGCGCGTGCCGCCGACCATCAGCGCCAGTTCGCCCTGGCTGATCGCACGCGAAAAGCCGTGGCCGCCGGGCACCGCTACTCCGAACATGTCGATTGCGCCGACGATCCGCTGCGCCAGACGGCAGGACAGCTCATCGAAGGCGAAGCCCGCAAAATAGTCGCTCAGCAGCCGCATGTGGCGCGACAGCAGGCGCAGGAGCGCGTCGTTGAGCGACGGATGCGCTCGCCGCAATCCATCGAGGGTCCGGCGCGACCAGACCTCCAGTTCGACATCCTCATAGGCCTCGGCGGTCTGCGGCCTCGGCTCTTCGTCGACGATCGTGCTGGTCCCGAAACTGTCGCCCGGCTGAAACAGCTGGTAGAGCAGTTCGCGCCCGTCGCGCTGCATCACCGACAGGCGCACCACCCCGCTGACGATCCGGTACATCTCGTCCCCTGCATCACCCTGCGCATAGATGGTGGCACCTGCCGGCAGACGGCGGCTCCGCGCGGCTGCCGACAGCGCCGCACGCGCATCCGCGTCGAGCCATTGGGTGAAGTCGAAGGTGGCGCTCATGCCGCTGCCAGCAGGCTGCGGTCAAAGCCGGCGCAGGACGAGACGCCCGCCAGGATCATGGTCCGCTCCAGTTCCTCGCGCAGGATATCGATCGCACGGGCCACGCCGCGCTCGCCATCGGCAGCGAGGCCATAGAGATAGGCGCGCCCGATCGAACAGGCCTGCGCCCCCGCCGCCAGCGCTTTGGCCACATGCGCGCCGCGCCGGATGCCGCCATCGCAGATGATCGTCCCGCGCCCGCCGATCGTATCGGCAATCGAGGCAATCGCGTCGAACGGTGCCACCGCCGTCCCCAGTTGCCGGCCACCATGGTTCGAGACCATGATCGTGTCCGCCCCGCTGTCGAGCGCCGCCAGAGCGTCGTCCGGTCGCACGATCCCCTTCACCGCCAGCGGCCCGCCCCATTTCGCGGCGAGCCATTCGAGGTCGCGCCAGGTCAGCGACCGGTCGAACTGTCCATTGACATAGGCCGCGAGCGATACGGGCTGATCGCTCATCGTTTCGACCCGATGGGCGACGTTGACGAAATCGAACTTCCGCCCGAACAGCGCGGGCAAGGACCAGCGCGGCTTCGAGGCGAAGCTCAGAAAGCTCCTCGGCGTCAGCTTCGGCGGGAGGGCCAGTCCGTTGACGATGTCGCGCTCGCGCTTGCCGGCGACCAGCGTATCGACCGTCAGGACGAGGCCGTCATAGCCCGCCGCCCTGGCCCGCTCGATGAACTCCTCCGTCAGCCCGCGATCACGAAAGATATAGATCTGGAACAGGCGCGGCGCCCCGGCGGGATTGGCCAGTTCCTCGATCGTCGTCGTGCCCAGCGTCGACAGGCAATAAGGCAAGCCGACAGCATCGGCGGCACGCGCCACGGCCTGCTCGGCCTCGGGATGGAACAGGCGGGTCAGCCCGGTCGGCGCGAGCATCAGCGGTAGCGGGATCGTCCGACCGAACAGCGTGGTACTCGTGTCGAGTGTCGAAACGTCGACCATCATCCGCGGCATCAGCCGTGCACGGTCAAAGGCCTCGACCGCCTCGCGCAGCGCCAGTTCGTCCTCCGCGCCGCCGTCGATATAGTCGAAGATCGGGCCAGGCAGGCGTCGCGATGCCCGCCGGCGCAGCGCCGCGATATTATGATCCTGCGCCAGTTCGACCTCCTCCCTTTCCACCGGATGATAGAAGGCTACGGCTTCCAACACTGTCGCATATGCGACAATCTTGCGATCGTTAAGCTGATATTAGCTGCCGGCATCGATGGGAGTGATGTGCGATGATCGGCCTGGACGACAAATGGGAGGTGCGCAGCGGTCGCATCCTCGTCAGCGGCACGCAGGCGATCGGTCGCGTGCTGATCGGACAGGCCTGGCTCGACCGCCGCGACGGCCTGCGCACCGCCGGCTATGTCTCGGGCTATCGCGGCTCGCCGCTCGGCAATGTCGACACCATGCTCTGGTCGATCGGCAAACGGCTCGACAGCCTAGATGTGCGCTTCCAGCCGGGCGTGAACGAGGATCTTGCCGCAACAGCCGTCGCCGGGACGCAGCAGATCGACCAGATCCCCGGCGCGCGATATGACGGGGTGTTCGCCGCCTGGTACGGCAAGGGACCGGGCGTCGACCGCTCGCTCGACGCGATCCGGCACGGCAATTATGCCGGCGCCCATGCGAAGGGCGGAGTGGTGCTTTTCTATGGCGACGACCATGCCGGCAAGTCGTCGACCGTCGCCTTTCAGAGCGAACAGTCCATAGCGGCCTGCCTGGTGCCGATCCTCTATCCGGCGCATGCCGGAGAGATCGAGCATTTCGGGCTACACGCCGTCGCCCTGTCGCGGCATAGCGGGTCGTGGGTCGCGGTGAAGTGCGTCAACGAAGTGGTCGAGCAGACCGCGACGGTCGATGTCGACCTGGCCTCCTTCCAGCCCAATATGCCGTCCGTCGAGAACGCGCTGCCCGAGGGCCTGCATGCCGGGCGTCGCCCATTCAATCCGCTTCGCGCCGAACAGATCGTCGTCGAGCATCGCCTGCCGGCGGTTCTGTCCTATGTTCGCGCCAATGCGATCGACAAGGCCATCTTCCGCGCCGACCGCCCCCGCGTAGCGATCGTCGCAGCCGGCAAGAGCTATACGGACGTACGCCAGGCGCTCGACCTGCTCGGTCTCGACGAAGAGGCCGCCGCCGCTGCCGGGCTATCGCTGTACAAGGTCGGCTGTATCTGGCCGCTCGACGGAGAAAGCTTGGCAGCCTTCGCCGACGGTCATGAGACGCTGTTCGTGGTCGAGGAGAAGAAGAGCTTCGTCGAACAGCAGCTTGCGGCCGCCCTCGTCAATCGTCCCACCGCTCCAACCCTGATCGGAAAGCGCGACGAACGGGGCCGGACGCTCCTCTCCTCGACCCAGCCGCTGGATCCGGGCGAGATCGCGCGGGTCATCGCGCGGCTGGCGGGTCTGACGAACGTCCCCGCTCCGTCCGCGCCCGCTGTGGCGGCGAACGCCGATCTCCGCCGCAGCCCCTATTTCTGCTCGGGCTGCCCGCACAGCCGGTCGACCCGGATTCCCGAGGGCAGCCTCAGCATGACCGGCATCGGTTGCCACACCATGGCCAATTTCGTCCGGCCCGACGAAGCACTGCTGCCGACGCAGATGGGTGGCGAAGGCAGCAACTGGCTGGGCCTCGCGCCCTTCACCGACACGCCGCACATGTTCCAGAATATGGGCGACGGCACCTATTATCATTCCGGGCTGCTCGCGATCCGCGCCGCCGTCGCCTCGGGCGCGAACATCACCTACAAGATCCTCTACAACGACGCCGTGGCGATGACCGGCGGGCAGCCCGTCGACGGGCCGCTGTCGGTCGCCGAGATCGCCCAGCAGGTGCGCGCCGAGGGCGTGGCGGAGATCGTCGTGCTCAGCGACAATCCCGACCACCACCGGGCCGATCGCGGCTTTCCGGACGGCGTGACGATCGGCCACCGCGACGAGCTCGACACGGTCCAGCGACGCCTGCGCGAGGGGAAAGGCTGTTCGGTCCTGATCTATGAGCAGACCTGCGCCGCCGAGAAGCGCCGCCGCCGCAAGCGCGGGACAATGGTCGATCCGGCCAAGCGCATGTTCATCGCGCCCGAGGTCTGCGAGGGCTGCGGCGACTGTTCGGTCCAGTCGACCTGCGTGAGCATCGTGCCGCGCGAGACCGCGCTGGGCACCAAGCGGGCGATCGACCAGTCGAGCTGCAACAAGGATTATAGC
>NZ_JAGMXV010000244.1 GCF_018006725.1 Rhizorhabdus sp. | reverse complement strand
TTCCACGCTGTAGATCCCCACACCTCCCTGACTCGGCAGAAAGGCTTCAAGGTGGACGACTTTTACGCCGCCCGCAGCAGGACTATCCCGCCGCTACCGTGGTCGAATATTGCTCCGCCGTTCTCACGCGAGGCTACCGCGCCTTTCGTACCGAGGCGAAGCGGCTGTTCGACGCGCTTGACCGCCCGTTTCTGCGCAGGACGAAGACCGATCCGATCACGCTCGGATGGCGGATGGGCGTGCGGGGCTTCCCCGACTATCTGAACTTGCGCGCCTACACGTCGATGTGGCGCGCGCTGGGCGGCTATTTCGCCGATCCGCGGCTGCGCCAGCTGTTCGGTCGCTATGCCACCTATTGCGGATCTTCGCCCTTCCTGTGTCCGGCGACGCTGATGTTGATTTCCCATGTCGAGGCCAACGGCGTTTGGCTCATCGAGGGCGGCATGCATCGGCTCGCGCGCGCACTCGAATCCCTCGGGCGCAGCGTCGGCGCACGCTTCCGCTATGGCGTACCCGTCCGTGAGATCGTCGTCAAACGAGGCTGTGCGACGGGCATCATCCTGTCGACCGGCGAACGGATCGAAGCGAGTGCCGTTCTGTGCAACGCCGACCCGGCCGCGATCGGCTCAGGCGCATTCGGCGATGCGGCGCGGCACGCGACGGGCAGTGTCGCCCCACGCCGACGCTCGCTGAGCGCGATGGTGTGGACCGCACAGGCGGAAACGACGGGCTTCCCGCTGGTGCACCACAGCGTCTTCTTCTCGAAGGATTACGCCGCCGAGTTCACCGCGCTCGCCGCCGGTCGGCTGGCCGACGCGCCGAGCGTCTATCTCTGCGCGCAGGATCGCGACGACGACGGCGCGCTGCGCGTCGACGGCCGAGAGCGCGTCCAGATCATCGTCAACGCGCCCGCCACCGGCGACGGCGCCCCCCCATCCCCAGCGGAGATCGACCTATGCACACAGCGCATGTTGGACAGCGTTTCGCGGGCGGGACTTTCGCTCGATCTGGGAGCCTCGGCGGTGCTGACGACGCCGAACGACTTCGAGACGCTGTTTCCGTCGACGGGTGGAGCCCTTTATGGACCGGCCTCGCACGGGTGGGCGGCCTCCTTCCGCCGGCAGGGCAGCCGGACAGCGATCCCTGGGCTCTATTGCGCGGGCGGGAGCACCCACCCCGGCGCGGGCGTCCCGATGGCGGCGCTTTCCGGCCAGCTAGCCGTCGATTGTCTGCTCAGGGACCGCGCTTCGATGTCGCGGTCGCGCCGAACGGCTATGCCTGGTGGTACATCGACGCAACCAGCGCCGACGGCCGCTACGGGCTGACGATCATCGCCTTCATCGGCAGCGTCTTCTCGCCCTATTACAAGTTCAGCGGACGGGGCCGACCCGACAATCACTGCGCGATCAACGTCTCGCTGGCGGGACCGCGCGGCAGTGCCTGGGCGATGACCGAGCGGGGCGCAGCCCGCGTCGACCGCGGACGCGACCATTTCACCGTCGGCCCAAGCGGGTTGAGCTGGGACGGCGACACGCTGGTGATCGAGATCGCCGAAATTTCAGCCCCTCTACCTTATAAGGTGCGCGGCACCGTGCGGGTGACGCCGGAGATGATCGGCACCACGGCCTTCGCGCTAGATCCGGCCGGCATGCACCGCTGGCACCCGGTCGCGCCGCGTGCGCGGGTGGAGGTGGCGATGACCCACCCCGATGTGGTCTGGCACGGCGACGGCTATTTCGATTCGAACTTCGGCGACGAGCCGCTCGAGGACGGGTTCGACGAATGGCATTGGTCGCGCGCGCATCTGAAACAGGATGTGGCGGTGCTCTACGAAGGCCGCCGACGCGGCGGCGCTCCGTTCGACCTCGCGCTGAAGTTCGACCGGCAGGGGCGCTGGCACGACGTCGTCCAGCCGGCGCCGGCGCCACTGCCGCGCAGCGGGTGGCTGGTGAAGCGGGCGACGCGCGCGGACGCGGGCCATACGCCGCGCGTGCTCAGAACGTGGATCGACGCGCCCTTCTATGCGCGGACGGCGCTGGCAACCCGGCTGTTCGGCGAGGACGTGCACGCCGTGCACGAAAGCCTGTCGCTCGGCCGCTTCCGCTCACCGATCATCCAGTCGATGCTCCCCTACAGGATGCCCAGAGCCTTCTGGTGAAGCGTTTTGCGCCGCCTCGTCGCGCTTCTGCCGGTCGCGCGCGATCTCGCGGTTGATCGATATGAGTTGCCAGATGCCGAAGGCGAGCGCGGGTACGCCGGCGATCGCGAGGTCGAGCAGGCCCAGACTCATAGGGATGCCTCCAGGAAATTTCTGATGATGAGGGCCGTCTCCGCCGGCTGCTCTTCATGGGCGAGATGGCCGAGACGGGGCAAGGTCTGCAACTCGGCACCCCTCACCATGGCGGCGGCCCCACGCGCGGTGGCAAGCGGGATCGCGGTATCGGCCTCGCCATGCACCAGCAGCAATGGCGTGCGCAGCCGGGGCAGATCGCGTTTCAGCGCTTCCAGATCCCAATCGGCCATCATCCCGATCGCGCCCGCGCAATGGTCCGAGGTCGCGAACAGCCGCTCATAAAAGCCGATGCCCTGCCGATCGATGCGCGAGCCGGTGCTGCGCGCAAGGAAGCGGGCCGTCTCGCCCGGCGTGCGCATCAATCGTGAGAGGATGTGTGGCGCAAGAGGATTGACGAACAGCAGGCGTGCGAGCGTCGGAAACAAGGCGGCGGCCAATCCCGGAAAGGGCAGCAGTGCGGCGTTCAGACCGATGATCGCGGCGGGATCGGCGACGCCGTCCAGCGCCATGCGGATGGCGATCGCCGCCCCGGCCGAATGACCCGCTATCGCCTTTGGCCGGATATCCAGCACGTGCAGCAGTTCGCCGATCGCGCGCGCCATCGCGGCAATTCCCATACCACCGGCGGGACGTCCGGTCGTGAAACCGTGCCCCGGCAGGTCGGGTGCGATGACGGTGGCATGTTCGGAGAGCAGCGGCGCCAGAGCACGCCAGCTGTGCGTCGCCGCGCCGGTGCCGTGCAGCAGCAGCAGCACCGGCCCGTCGCCCATTATCTGGACATGGAAGCGCATCCGCCCGACCTCGACGAACCGGCTGTGGGCGCGATTGGGCCAGTCGCGGCCCTCGACGTCCCAGCGCGGCCTGCTCATCCGGCCTGCGCCGCCGTCACGGCGGCGTGCATCGCCGCCGCATCGGCGCGCGGCAGCGGCAGATAGCGCGCGCCCATTTCCCGCGCGAGCCTGGCCCCTTCGGGCCTGGGCCGCGCCGATATGTCGACGAAGGCGCTCGCAATGCCCGCCGCACCGATCGCACCGGCGGCGGCGATGGCGTCGCGTTCCGCAGCCTCGCGCGCCGCGCTGCCGTCGGCGGCAATATTGGCACGACCGTCGGTCAGCACGACGACGAAGGGCGTCCGGCCCCGCGCCCGCGCACTCTCGGCGATTTCGCGGGCCGCGTTCAGTCCGGCCGCCAGCGGTGTCCCCCCGCCCCCCGGCAGTTCGGCAAGCGAGCGACGGGCGCGGGCGAGCGAGCGGGTAGGCGGCAGCAACAGCTCCGCCATCGTTCCCCGGAAAGCGACCACCGCCACCTCGGCCCGCTTCACATAGCTTTCGGCCAGCAACAACTCGACCGCCCCCTTGGCTTCGGCCAGCCGCGCCAGCGCCGACGAGCCCGAAGCATCGACCGCGAAGATGGTGAGCGCGCGCGCCCGCGTTTCGAACCGGCGAATGCGCAAGTCGCTGCGGCGGACGGCCACCCGGCCACCATCGGCACCGCGCAGTCTCTGCCATGGCGCCGCCGCACGCAGCGTGTCGATCAGGCTCAGGCGACGCCCGCTCCCCGGCATGCCGGCGCGCGCGCTCATCGGTCGACCGCGCGCGCCCGAGGGCTGCCGCTCCCCTGCCCCGTTGGCGCGACCGGCCTTGCGGCTACGCCCGGCAGCGATCCGCGCCAGCACATCATTGGGCAAGGCCGCCAAAGCGGCGGCAAGAACGATGTCTTCGATGGGACCGGGTTCGCCGCGCTCTTCGTTGCCGGCGTCCGTCTCCGACGAAGGCGGCGGCGGTTCCGGCGCTGCATCCTCCTCGGCCGCTGCGGGTAGACAGGTTGCGCGCGGTGCAAGCACGAGACGCGCGGCGAGCATGACATCCTCCTCGCTCACCTCTCCCCGCCCCGCGAGCCTGGCCGAGGCCCGCGCCGCTCGGAGCGCCAGCATCGGCGCGCGCGCCGACTCTATGCCGAGCGCAGCTGCGGTGGTGACCAGCGCGGTCATCATATCCTCCCCGGCATGGGGCTGCGGGCCGATCACAGGCTCGGGCGGCGCGATCGCAACGGTCGGATCGCTTGCGTTGTCGTCCTTCCATCGCGCGGCGAAGAAGCCCTCTCCCGACGCCTGGGAGGAAAGGTCGATCGCGAAAGCCAGCCGCTCGACCAACGTCGCCGGCGGGCGTTCATCCGGCTCGACGCCGTCATCGAAGGCGACCAGCAGAAAGGGCCTGTCGCCGCCGTCCATCGCCGCGCCGATGCGGCCGGCCGTCTCCGCAGAAATCCGCTCCGCCATCGGCACGACGAGCACGCCGCCCGCCACCTCGTCGAGCAGCCCGCTACTCGTCATCGCGCGTCCGAGGGAAAGGGTCCCGGCGAGATCGATTCCCCCCAGCAGCCGCTCGTCATCGACATGGACAGGCAAACGCCGCACCGGGGAACCCGCCGGCAGACCCGCGCGCATGTCCGCAACCAGCGCATCGCGGCGTTCGCCCCCGCCCCGCAGGACCAGGCCGCCAAGCCCCGGATCGATCGCGCACATCCGCGCCGCCATCTTTGCATCGGCAAAAGCATCGGGCGCGGCTTCGCGCGACCCGGTCACGCCACCATATCCTCCAGCGCGCGTTCGATCCGCGCGGTCGAGCCCGTATCGTCGAGTACTCCCCGGCGCAGACGGTGGCGCAGCGCCATCGGCGCGACAGCCGCAACATGGTCCGTGCTCACGGTCTCCGCCCCGTCGAGCGCCGCCAGCGCGCGCCCTGCCCGCATCAGCGTCAGTTCGCCGCGCAGTCCATCGGCCCCGACCGTCATGCAGAGGCGCGAGGCATAGGCCAGGACGGCGTCCGATATCGTCACGGCCGACAACGCCTCGCGGCCGCGCGCGATCTGCTTCAGCGTCTTGCGTTCGGCGCGCTTCCAGCTTTCAGTAAAGGCCTGCGGATCGCGCTCGAACGCATCGCAGCGCTTCAATATTTCGACCCGTTGCTTCAGGTCCGTGGGCGTCCGCACCTCGACCGACAGGCCGAAGCGGTCGAGCAATTGCGGGCGCAGTTCGCCTTCCTCGGGGTTGCCGCTGCCGACCAGTACGAAGCGCGCGGGATGCCGCACGCTCAGCCCTTCGCGTTCGACCAGATTCTCGCCCGATGCCGCGACGTCGAGCAGCAGATCGACGATATGGTCCTCGAGCAGATTGACCTCGTCGATGTAGAGGAAGCCGCCATTGGCCCGCGCCAGCAGCCCCGGCTCGAACGCCTTGACGCCCGCTCCGAGCGCCCGCTCGAGATCGAGCGCCCCCACGACGCGGTCTTCGGTTGCGCCCAGCGGCAGGTCGACGAACGGGACCGGCACCTTGCCCTTGCGGGGCGTACCGTCCTGATAACCGGCAGCCGCCGCATCGATCGGCGGCAAAAGTCCGGCGAGCGCACGGACCGCCGTCGACTTGCCGGTTCCGCGGTCGCCGAACACCATGACCCCACCGATCCGAGCATCAACTGCCGCGATCAGCAAGGCGCGCTTCATCTCGTCCTGGCCGACGATCGCGGAGAATGGAAATGACACACGCACTTGGGGACTGTAACACGGGTTGGACACTCTACAAGCAGGATAGTGAGACATGTGGACGCCGATCATCGTGGCGGGGGGCGGCGCCCTGTTTCTGGGTGTGCTGGGCGGGCTCATGACGCCGATCGGTCCCTGGTACCGGTCCCTGGCCAAACCCTCGCTGCAGCCGCCGGACTGGCTGTTCGGCCCTGCTTGGACGATCATCCTCGGCCTCGCTGCATGGTCGGCGGTAACCGCGTGGAATGCGGCGCCCGATCAGGCCGCGCGAACCGATGTCGTCATCCTTTTCGCGACGAACGCCCTCTTCCACGCGCTTTGGAGCCCGCTGTTCTTCCGGGCGCGCCGCCCCGACTGGGCACTGATCGAGGTCATATTCCTTTGGTCGTCGCTGGTGGCACTGGTGATCGGGCTCTGGCCGATCTCGCCCTTCGCCAGCCTGCTGATCCTGCCCTATCTGCTCTGGGTCAGCTTCGCCTCCTGGCTGAATTACGCCATCGTGCGCCTCAACGGCCCCTTTGGCTGATCAAGCTCCGCTTACGCAGCACTGTCCAGATCGTTTGACAGTGCCGGAGCCTGCTCTTACCTTTTTGCCAAAGCGACAGGGGGATGGGGTAAGGATGTCCGTCGGAATAGTGCACAGCCGTCATCATCCGGCGCATTCGTGAAGCCCCTTCGCATAGGCACC
>NZ_JAGMXV010000243.1 GCF_018006725.1 Rhizorhabdus sp. | reverse complement strand
GGTCGGTGCAGCCCCATTGTGTGCCCCAATTCCACCCAGCTAGACCTGCGACTTGAACGCGTTCTGCTGTCGGTTTCGGCAGGGCGCCTAGCCAAGCTGGTGTGCCCCAATGCTCACGGACGCAAAACTGAAATCCCTCTATTCGTCGCCACCGGCGGAGCGAATTGAACTGAACGACGGGACGATCTCCGGGCTCCTGCTTCGCGTGGGCCCACGCGGCCGGCCGACCTGGACGCTCCGCTACACCGTGAAGGGACGCGGCGGCGTCACCGAACGCGGCAAGAAGCTAGCCGGCCGCAAGTTCTATCGGATCACGCTCGGCGAATATCCGGCCATCTCCCTGCTCAAGGCGCGAGCCCAGGCCGCCACCATGCTGGCCGACGCCGACAACGGCATCAATCCGATCGAACGGCTCGAGAGCGCCGCGACCGTGCGGCGTGGGACCATCGCCGAACTGTCCGAATCTTTCCTCGAACACCATTGCCGCGGCCGCCTTCAGAGCGCCGGCAAGGCCGAATGGATCATGCGGGACTACGTGAACCCGCGGTTCGGCGACTATGCCCCGAAGCAGGTAACGCGCCGGGATGTCATCGCCCTGCTCGATGACCTCAAGAAGCGCGCGACGCCAACCGCGACGATGGACACCCGGAAATGGCTTTCGGTCTTCTTCAACTGGGCTCTGGAACGGGAACATGTCGACTTCAACCCGGTCAGCGGCGTTCGCTCACCGGTCAAATCGAAGCCGCGGGAGCGCGTTCTCAGCCTCGATGAAGCCCGCGCCGCCTGGAAGGCGGCCCAGACGGAGCCCTACCCGTCCGGCTCGCTCATCTGCTTACTGATGCTTACGGGCGCCCGGTTACGGGAGATCGGCAACGCGCAGGTGGGCTGGCTGGATCGCGCCAATGCGTGTCTCGATATCCCTGGCGAGGCCTACAAGACCGGCGATCCCACCATCATCCCCTTGATCCCCGAAGCGATGGAGATTGTCGAACGCATCCCGAAACCGCCGCGAGGGCCGTATCTGATCACCTCGAATGGCGGAAAAAGACCGGTCTGGACGGCGACGCCAGCGGCGCTCGCGCGGATCCGTGAAGGGGCCGAGGCTCGTCTCGGCCGCAAGATCGACCGTTGGACGATCCATGACCTCCGTCGCACTGCTGCCACCCACATGGCGCGTCTGGGCGTCGACGAGATCGTGGTTGAGCGTGTGCTTGGGCACCGGATCGGCGGCGTCAAAGGCGTCTACAACCGCTACCGCTACATCGAGGAAAAGCGCGCTGCGCTGCAACTCTGGGCGTCCGAACTTCTCGCGGAGCCGAGTGCCGCGAAAACCCGTGGAACTAGAAAAGCCCGAGCTGACGCTCATCCGCAGCCGGAGCTCGTTTCCGCTGAACAGGCTTAACAACCGGCTCGGGCGCCATGATGATGGGAGGAGCCTTGACCTGCGGCTTCGCGACGATCTGCGGCTTTGCTGGCGGAGCGACCGTCGCCTGCGGCGGCGGCAGGTGGTACGGTCGACGTTTCGCGACCCACACACGCACGTCTTCGGCGCGGAACAGGTTGACCTTGCCGCCGGGTTTCACAGCCGCTGGAAATGCCTTCGCCGGATCGCGACGGATGTCCCACAACGCGCGCCGCTTCAGCTTGAGGTAGGAGCAGACCATCGCGGTGGTCCACCATTCATCGTCCAGCGGACGGATTGAGGCACTCGGCATTGTCGATCCCTGTTGAGAACCCTCTGAGAAAATCATCTCGCGGTGCGTTTTCCACAGGAGACAATCCATCGTTGTATTTGCGGCGGAACCGCCGCACGAGGCGATGCGCCTGCAAGCGAGGTCTTGATCACGCATCACATCAGATTCCGAGTCCGAGCCCTCTTCCGCGCTGGAGGCTCCACGAGATCGATCGACCGCGTTGAACGCCGACCACGTTCTGACCCGCAAACCGTTCCAGCGCCGGACGCCACGGTACGAGCTGCGAGGTTTGATCCCCGACGATGAGGGCCACCCTTCCCTGCGCCAGGTCGATGCGGCGGGTGTAGACCCCCGACACGGTTCCCGAGCCCAGCGTCACTGGCATGCCAACCTCGCTGGACAGGATCTTTGCTGTCGTTCGAAGCTCGTGCGCTTTCATGTCTTCAAGCGCCTGTCGCGGCAGCATCTTGTCCGCCGCCCCCATCCAGCCTTGCTCGATCAGGAACAGACGCCGTTGTCGAAGCGCGGCTTCAAACTCCCGCGCCAGATGGCCGGCGCCATCAGGTGAGGATTCCTGACCCGCGAGGGCACGGTCGAGATGCGTCGGTCCGGCCGCGGCGATCTGGTTGGCGAGCGGCATGTAGCTAAGCACACGCGGGGCCATCGGGGCACGGACGAGACGCGCGCGCTCATAGGTCAGCACACGATCGAGATGGTCAGGAGCGATGTCGAAGATGCCGTCCCTGCCCCGAGAGATCAGGCCTGCCCGGCGCATGGCCTCCAGCCGCCTGATGTTGGCGGCGACAAGACCGTCGGGGACGTTTGCTTCCATCCGGGCGTGGATGTCAGCCGAGTAGAGGCCGCGATTGAGGCGGGCGACGCGCGCCACGGCCTCGTCTGACGGGCCGGTGCGGGCCTCCTGGGGCTCGAAGGCAATCAGCGCGCCTTTTAGGGTGTCCTCCAGAACCGCAGCCGCGCCGGGTTCCCGGAAACGGGTATAGCGAAGCTCTCCGCGGCCATTCTCGATGATGGCGATAAGATTGTCTGCCCCGTCATCGGAATGCGATAGGCCGACAAGCCGTCCGGATTCCTGGCGGGTCACATCAGCAGCCAGAACCGGCATGCCGGTGAAGGCGCGTCCCTGACGGGCGACGATGCGCGCGACTTCGTCGCTGTCCGCCATCTGACTGAGCTGGGCTGGCAGGTCCGAGGCAAGGCGCCAGCTGCCATCCGGACCGACAGCGGCAAGTCCCCACCCTGACAGCGTGTCGAGGCGGCGCGGTAGGTCGGTGTGTCGGAATGAGCTGCCAAGGCCGCCCGGACCGTCGAGGGCGATGAGCTCCCGGTCGAGCCGGGTGAATGCGCGGGCCCCGATATCCCGGTCGCGCATCCGCTGGAGCTCCAGCGCCGGCCTCGGCCCCAGGATCCGGGTTGCGATCTCCTGCGCATCTTCTCGGATCGCGACCGATAGCACCTTGCCTGGGATGATCAGGTCTTTCCCGTCGGCGCGGATCCCCCGGACGAGGACATGGGTGTGCGGATTGTCGGTGTCCCAGTGGTCCACCGCCAGCCATTGGAGGCGGGTTCCGACATGGCGCTCGAGGCGCGCCATCGTCTCACGGATGAACGGGCGGAGTTCGCCGAGATCGGTGCCATCCTCGGCGCTGATGATGAGGCGGAAGTGACGCTTGTCCGCATGCCAGCCTTGCGTTGCGTCTCTCGCATCGAGCGAGTTGCGGGACTGGTCGTAGAAGCGCTCATCGCCGCCTTGTCGCTCGCGCGACAGGTATCCGATCGTTGCATCAATATGCTGTTCAGATGACCGCTCCTGGCTACGCGAAGGCTCCCGCTGATCGCCGACCTCAGGCTGGTTCTGCCGCGCGGCACCCTCCCGGCCGAGGTAGGCGACATGGGCTCGGAGCGTCTTGGCCTGCCCTGCGACATGGGCCACGAACCTGGCCTTCACCACGACGCGGCGCTGAGTAACGCGGACCGGTCGCGCGCGTGATGCCGACCCCTTTGCGAAGTGCGCGCGCACTGGGGACTGTGCGGCAGGTGCGCTGCTTTTCGGCTTGGATGGTGGCGCACGTCGCGCAGCCGCGCGCACCTGCTTCAGTGCAGGACGAGCGTCGCGCGCTGAACGTCCGATCCGGATTTGGAATTCATTTTCGTCACGCTGCATGGCCTCAGCATCGCGCATCCAAGACGCGTGTCGACAGCTTGCAATCGGTTCGAGAAATTGCGGCGGATCCGCCGCAAACGTCCTGGGGGTTAGAGGCGGATATTCCTATGTGCAGACAAGGCGGTGGGCGTCCACACCGCCGCTCTACCTTAATCTTGCATTCCACCGCACCCACCCCTCCACGACCGTCTCCTGCTTCACCGCGCTTCAGACCTCACGCAACAGAGACTGCTCGTCGAACGTCATCGCACCTGCGGATCACGGAGATCGAATGAGACGAGAGCGACATAGGCCGCTCTCGCTGGCCGCCTCAGATCATCGCCTCATTTACCCGGTCGAGATCGCCGGTAAGGTCCAGCATGGCCGCCAGCTCAGCCTGGATCTCGCGGGCCTCCTCGGCGTCAGTCGTCGTCCGCAGTTCGGCGCGCAGCTCCTCGATGTGGCGCTCGATCGTGAAGGTCTTCGTGAACATCGTCGTCTCCTGTGTTTGAAGGACGATGTCGGCGGGCGGGCGTGATGGAGCGGGTCAAGGGATCGCGCTAAGGCGCGACCGCGCAGCGGCGATGGGGGTCACGATTTTTTTGGCTCTTCCGCCAAAAAAATGGTGGGGCCTCGTCGTCCCTTGAGGCGGTCCATCACGCCCGGCACACTGCAATGACCTGAGCAACCAATTCCCCTCCTGCACGAGCCAAGAGACGACTTGCAGAGACAGATCCGCACCCGCCGACCGTCAGGGCGGCCAAACAGAATGAAGATCCCATGGGGCGGGTTAGCGCTCCGCTCGGCTCCCGGCAGAGTGCGGCTCTTGCCCACTCAACCCCACTGGAGCTGACTGATGCAGAATGATCATCGACCCGACCAGAGCGCCATCCGTACCGATCTAGGCGCCCTCTTTGTCTCGCTTGAACTCAGCCGCTCGACTTGGCTGATCACGTCCCTGTCGCCCGGTGTTGGAGAAAAGCTGTCCAAGCATTCTATCCCGGCTGGTGACGCCGGCGCATTACTGGCTCGTCTCACGCTTCTCAGGCAGAAAGCGACTGCCCGGACAGGGCGTGCGTTCCCGATTATCGTCATACAGGAGGCCGGGCTGGACGGGTTCTGGATCCACCGTGTTCTTGAGAGTGAAGGTGTGGAGAGCCATGTCGTTGACGCAGCCTCGATTCTCACCTCGCGCCGCCGGCGGCAAGCCAAGACCGATCGCATCGACGGCGAGACGCTGGTTCGAACGCTGCTCGCCTACAAGCGCGGCGAGCCGCGCGTGTGCTCAATGGTCCGCGTGCCGACGCCAAACCAGGAAGACCGCCGTCGCATCTGCCGTGAGCGCAAGGCCCTCCTCACCGAGCGGATCGGCCATACCAACCGGATCAAGGGACTTCTCTGCACGCAGGGCGTCTTCAACTACAACCCGCTTCTCCGCGACCGTCGCGCCCGGCTTGAAGTCCTTCAGACCGGCGACGGCCGTCCGCTTCCGGAACGTATGAAGGCGCAGATCAGCCGGGAGCTGGATCGCATCGAGCTGATCATCGCCCAGCTCAAGGCGGTTGAGGTAGATCGCGATCTGCTCCTCGAACAGGAAGAGGCTACCCCGACAGTTCCTGCCGTGATGCTCGGCCGGTTGAAGGGGATCGGCCCCCAGATCGCCACCCTGTTATGGTCTGAAGCGCTGTACCGCCACTTCGACAACCGGAGGCAGGTCGCGGCTTATGCTGGCTTGGCGCCGACGCCGTGGAAAAGCGGATCGATCGATCACGAACAGGGCGTCTCGAAGGCTGGCAATCCCCGGCTACGCACGACGATGATACAGGTCGCCTGGCTGTGGACGCGCCATCAACCGGGCTCGGCGCTTACACTCTGGTTCAAGGACCGTGTCGAGCGCAACGGCGGCCGGATGCGCAAGACCGCCATCGTCGCCCTGGCGCGAAAACT
Source organism: Rhizorhabdus sp. (assembly GCF_018006725.1). GTDB lineage: Bacteria > Pseudomonadota > Alphaproteobacteria > Sphingomonadales > Sphingomonadaceae > Rhizorhabdus. Next base: position 753 of record NZ_JAGMXV010000243.1, on the reverse strand, counting down.
TCTGGTTGCGTTTTGGAAGTACGTCACCAGCGGCGTTGTCATTGAAGGGGCCGTGATGCAGGCAGCCTGACTCGATTTTGGCAATCCCCGGGACCTGATCAGTCCTGACGGATCCAGGCAGACGAGCCGATTGCAGCCATGGCCTAACCCGCCGCAATGAAGAATGGCGTCGTCTACCTGAGCTCAACACCCGTCGAATGCGGGATATTGGTTGGCTGCGACAACGCGGCGACCGGATGTGAGGTTGATCTGGTCTTGGGACCAGGTCCGGCGAAAGAGCTCAGGCCTTGGACTCCGAACTGATCTTGCGAGGTAGCCGATGCCGATCTGACATCCGTTGACACGAAACACCCCATGTGAGGCTGCAAGGAGCCTGCGCACCGGGTCTATCCGGTGCTGCATGGCGGGAAGCGCCGTCGAGCGGCTGGCGGCGCGGAGCGCCCGCAGGGTCGCGCCCGTAGGAGCCGCGCAAGGCGCGGCGGGACCGAGCGTGACCGCCCGCCGCCCTCCGTCATCTTGCCTCCCGGTCCCTCATCGGCAGACCCTCTTGCTGCCCCGCAGGCGCCGATCCAGCACTTGGGGCCTCTATTGGAGTTGCCGGCGTTTGTCAGAAATATGTATGCGGGGTTCTGACAAACCGGCGTCGCAAGCCTTCAAGAGCCGCTTGACGCTCTTGTGTCAAGCGAAGTGGAGATTTGCTCCCCTGGGCGAAGTGAAGAACTGACCCCCCTCTCACTGCGTAGCTGTGCTGTT
>NZ_JAGMXV010000242.1 GCF_018006725.1 Rhizorhabdus sp. | reverse complement strand
TTATGAAGGCGGGCGGCGCCTGCGCGGTGGCCACCGGTCGGCGCTGGATCGCCGATTCGGGCGTGATGTACCGCATTCTGTCCTACGCCCGTGCGCTCGACCTGCTCGTGATCAGCCATGCCGAGGATGGCGGTCTGAGCGCTGGCGCGGTCGCAACCGAAGGCGAATATGCGACCCGCATGGGCTTGCCAGCGGCGCCCGCTATTGCCGAAGCCATGGCGGTCGCGCGCGACATCATGCTCGCCGAACAGAGCGGGGCACGGCTCCATTTCCGCCAGCTGACGACGAAGCGCGCCTTCGACATGGTCCGCGACGCCAAGCAGCGCGGCCTCCCCGTCAGCTGCGGAATCAGCCCCGCGCATCTGCTGCTGTCAGACATCGCGGTCGGCGGTTTCCGGACCTTCGCGCGCCTGTCGCCGCCACTACGTTCGGAAGATGACCGTCAAGCCGCGCTCGAGGCGCTGGCAGACGGGACCATCGACTTGATCTGCTCGAGCCACGACCCGCTCGGTCCCGAAGCGAAGCGCCTGCCCTTCGCCGATGCCGATCCCGGCATGTCGGGCGCGGAGACGCTGCTATCGCTATCGCTGGCGCTTGTCCGCGACGGCCGCATCGGATTGCCGAGGCTGATCGAGATGCTGTCGGCAACGCCCGCGCGCCTGCTCGATCTGCCCGGCGGATCGCTGGCAGTCGGGGCCGAGGCGGACCTGATCCTGTTCGATCCCGACAAGCCCTGGCGGATTTCGTCGGATGCCATGGCCTCTCATGCCGGCAACACGCCTTTCGACGGGCTCCCGGTTCAGGGCAAGGTGCTTCGGACGATCAAGGGTGGTGTCGCCTTAGGCTGATCGCTCGTGCCCAGCTTTGCGGGCGCGGCGCGGACTGGCGGAGAAGCTGATCTTTTGCAATCGGCCGCGCGACCGAGCACCGGAGTCCCGTCCGACGCGCACAGCGCTACGAGCCGAACAGGGAAATGGATCGCGCGGGTCGACACGGTCATCCCCCGGCGCGACCCGGCGCGATACAGCGACCTGTTTCCCGTGCGCAGGGGAGCTGCGACTTGGGACATGCTTTCCGGATCGGCCTCGCTCGGCCGCATCCCACGCATCCGGGGCGGCCCCGTATAGGCGGCCGGCCGGATCGGCTCCTGCTGGGGCGAAGGCGCGGGGACGGCCACAGGTAGAGTCGCTACGAAAGCGGCAGACGAGGCTAGAGCCGTCGCTCTGGCGTCATGACGGTCAAGCGCCAGTTGCAACGGCATACCCGGATCGGTCTGCGGTGTGACACCGATCAGCGCTCCCAACTGGAGCGCTGGCGTGTCGCGAAACTGGGCAACGCCAGCCCAGCGATGCAATCTGTCCGCCATCTGCTCGGGCGGCACGTCCTGGGCGGCGATCGTCGCGGCGCTCGCCCAATTGCCGGCCAACGCCTCGACAAAGGCAAGATTCTGTCGCAGGCGCGGCATAGCGCTCTCGCCACGGGCAGCGGATGACAGCAATCCCCGCGCCCTTTCGATATCCCCTGCCAAGGCCATAGCAAGACCAATGTCCGCCTCGCGCCCTGCGATGTTCATCGCAGAGAGCCTGTCGAGCGCCTCGGCTTTCTTGCCGAGAGCGATCTGCACCAGGACGAAGCGGAGATCGTTGGCGGCGGCATCAGGGTCCAGCAGGCCAGCGTCGTTCAGCGCCTGCTCGGCGGAGAGGAAGCGGCCTGTGCTCATATAGGCGGCCCCGAGAGCGAGGCGGGCGGACGCATTTTGCGGCTCGCGCAGAACGTCCTCCTCGGCGGCGCGGAGTAGCGGATTCGCGCTTGGCGGGGGCTGCGATTCATAGGCCGGTCGGGGCGTATCGACAGCATCCTGCGCCAGCGGCACTGCGGCACTCACCGTGCCCGGCAGCATCAGCAGCATCGCCCCCAGTCCAGCCGCTCCTCTCATCCCCGTCATGCTCCGTCATCCTTGCCCAAGGAAATCGGCCGCGAGGCTAAAGCGGGCACGCTAAGCTATGGTTAATGCGACGGGAAGCATGGCAAGCCCGATAGCGGGACTATCGACAGCCCGGTATCTCGCGCTATCAGCAGCTTGAAAGATGCCGACAGGAAAATCGGGGGCGGTGACGATGAAGAGCTTTGTGCTGGGCCTGGCGCTGGCCGGCATGGCGATGGGCGCTCCGGCAATTGCCGGCGTGAAGGAAGGCGTCGAAGCCTGGAAAGCCGGAGACTATGCCAAGGCGATCTCCGAATGGCGCGGCCCAGCCGAAGCTGGAGAGCCCGATGCGCAGTTCAACCTGGGACAGGCCTATAAACTCGGCCGCGGCGTGCCGATCGACCAGACCCAGGCCCTGTCCTGGTATCGCAAGGCCGCCATCGCCGGGCATGAGCAAGCGCAGGCCCTGCTCGGACTGATGCTGTTCCAGAGCGGTCAGCGGGAAGAGGCCATGACTTGGTTGCGCAAGGCCGCCGACCGGGGCGAAGGGCGCGCGCAATATGTCGTCGGTACGGCCTATTTCAACGGCGACCTGCTGCCGAAGGATTGGGCCCGCGCCTATGCCTTCATGATGCGCGCAAAAGCGGCCGACATCGGCGCTGCGAACCAGAGCCTGATGCAGATGGAACAGGTTATCCCCGACAATCAGAAGCAGGCGGGGCTGGCAATTGCGCGCGAACTCGAGCGCACCGCCCTGTTGCGGACCAATGACGGTTCGGGCCCAGCCGGCACCCCGCTCACGATGCGGACCACCGTAGTGCCGCCGCCCGTCGGTCAGGCCAGCGTGCCGCCCTCGGCTCCGTCGCCCGCGCTTTCCCCCACAGCTGTCATGGCCCAGGCCGCGCCGTCGACGCCATGGAAAGCCCCGAGCGTCACAGCGTCGCCAGCCAGCGAGCCTGCCCCTGCCCCCGCCAAATCGGTTGCGACGCGGCCCGCCGCATCGGCTCCGGCCCCCCTCCGCGCGCCGCAACCCGTAATCGCGGTCGCCGGCGGTGGCTGGAAGATTCAGCTGGGCGCCTTCTCCAGCGCCGACGCCGCGCGCAATGCCTGGGCGACACTCTCTGCCAAGGCCGGTCTGAAGGCGCTGACGCCGACCTACACTCCGGTGAAGACGCTGACCCGCCTCCAGGCGGGACCGCTCGGCTCGCGCGCGGCCGCACAGCAGGCCTGCGCCGCAGTCAAGGCTACGGGCACCACCTGCTTCGCGGTGGCGCCCTGAGCCTTCGGGCTCAGATCACCCAGTCTTTCCGGGCATAGCCCTGCGCATAGAGGAGCGCGGTCAGGTCGCAATGATCGATCCGGGCTGCGGCGGCTGCGGCCGTCTTGGGCTTGGCGTGATAGGCGACGCCCAGGCCCGCCGCCTGGATCATGGGGATATCATTCGCCCCATCTCCGACTGCGAGGCATTCTGTCGGCGTAATGCCGTGCGCCGTTGCTTCGGCGAGCAACGTCTCCCGCTTGGTCGCTGCACCGACGATCGGCCGCGCGACGGTGCCCGCGAGCTTGCCGTCGGCGATCTCCAGCACGTTCGACAACGCGCGGGTGAAGCCGATGTCGGCCGCCACGCGGTCGGCAAAGGCGGTGAAGCCGCCGGACACCAGATAGCAGTCTGCGCCATTTGCCCGCATCGTCCGGACCAGTTCGCGGGCACCGCCCATCAGCACGACCCGCTCGGCATGACAGCGATCGATGACCGAGGCGTCGAGCCCCTTGAGCAGCGCCACACGGGCATCGAGCGCCCCTTCGAAATCAAGCTCGCCGCGCATGGCGCGCTCGGTGATCTCGGCGATCTGCGGCTTGATCCCGGCATAATCGGCCAGTTCGTCGATGCATTCGATGGTGATCATCGTCGAATCCATGTCGGCCACCAGCATCTTGCGCTGCCGCTCGGCCTCGACCTGTACGATTACGTCCACGCCGCCGATCGCACCTTCCAGCGCGGCACGAACCGCCTGGCTATCTCCCTCGAACCGGATATCGCAGGCAACACCCTCGTCGAGCCAGACCGGAGCAATCGGCGTGGCGCCGGCCGAGCGGACGCGGTCCTCCGCCGCGGAAATATCGCCTGCGGCGAGCCGTTCGGATGCTATCAAGGTGGCGATGAACACAAGCAATTCCCCGTCGACGATTCCGGTCGCGCTTATTACGGGGCCGACGGCCAGCGGCAAGTCCGCATTGGCGGTCCGCCTCGCCGAACTGTCGAACGGCGTCGTGATCAACGCCGATGCCAGTCAGGTCTATGCAGATCTGCGCGTCCTGTCCGCACGGCCCGACGCCGCCGAGGAAGCCCGCGCGCCGCACCGCCTGTTCGGCTACCGGGACGCCGCGACGGCTTGCAGCGCGGCTGACTGGGCAGCCGACGCGCGGACTGCGATTGATGAGGCCGCGTCGGAGGGCAAATTGCCGATCCTGGTGGGCGGCACCGGTCTTTACCTGCGCACATTGCTGTTCGGCATAGCCCCGGTTCCGGACATCGACCCAGACATAAGAGCCGAAATTCGCGCCCTGCCCGCCACCGAAGCCTATGCTGCCTTGCTGCGTGAGGATCCGGCGATGGGCCACCTGCATCCGAATGACAGCAGCCGGATCGCCCGCGCGCTGGAGGTGGTGCGGTCGACGGGAACGTCCCTGTCGGCGTGGCAACGGCGGCTCGAAGGCGGGATCGCCGATCGCGTGTCGATCGCCGCCCGCATCCTGCTGCCGCCGCGCGATTGGCTGCGTGACCGTTGCGACAGGCGCTTCGAAGCTATGCTGGCACAGGGGGCTATCGAGGAGGTAGAAGCTCTGCTGGCGCGGCGACTTTCACTCGACTTGCCTGCGATGCGAGCAATCGGCGTGCCCGAGATCGCGGATTGGTTGGGGGGCCGGATAGACCGCGAGACGATGGTGGTCCGGGGCCAGGCGGCGACACGGCAATATGCCAAGCGCCAGTACACCTGGTTCAGGCATCAGCCGCCGGCGGAGTGGCGCCCGGTTCATGCGCAACTCGATAACTCTGCAATTGACGAAATTGCAATTAAATTACAATCAGAAGCGTTGACACCATAGTTTAATGTCTTTAGGCAGCGCCGCTTCAACCAGCGCGCTGCGGCGCACAAGGGGACGTGACATGACTGCCGAGATGACCGGTGCCGACATATTGCTCCAGGCTCTGACCGACCTGGGCGTGGAGGTCGTGTTCGGCTACCCCGGCGGCGCGGTCCTTCCGATCTATGACGCGCTCTTCAAGCAGAAGCGCATTCGCCACATTCTCGTGCGCCACGAGGCAGGCGCGGTGCACGCAGCGGAAGGCTATGCGCGCTCGACCGGCAAGCCCGGTGTGGTGCTCGTGACATCAGGCCCCGGCGCGACCAACGCGGTCACCGGTATCGCCGACGCACTGATGGATTCGATCCCGCTGGTGGTGCTGACCGGCCAGGTGGGCACACCGCTGATCGGCACCGATGCCTTCCAGGAATGCGACACGGTGGGCATCACGCGCCACTGTACAAAGCATAATTATCTGGTGAAGGACCCGGCCAAGCTCGGCGATGTGATCCATGAGGCGTTCCACATCGCAACATCGGGCCGCCCCGGCCCGGTCGTGGTCGATCTGCCCAAGGACGTTCAGGTGGCCAGCGCCGCCTATCGGAAGCCCTCGATCCAGGCGCTGCCGCACAAGGGCTATCGCCCGCAGGTGAAGGCCGACACCGCGCTGCTTGAAACCGCCGTCGAGATGCTCGCTGCGGCCGAACGGCCGATCCTTTACACCGGCGGCGGCATCATCAACGCTGGCCCGCTCGCCAGCCAGGTGCTGCGCGAACTGGCCCGCGTCACCGGCGCACCCGTGACCTCGACGCTGATGGGCCTCGGAGCCTTCCCGGCCTCCAGCCCGCAATGGCTGGGCATGCTGGGCATGCACGGCACCTATGAAGCCAATATGGCGATGAACCGGGCCGATCTGATCCTGTGCCTCGGCGCGCGCTTCGACGACCGGGTGACAGGCCGCCTCGACGCCTTCTCGCCCAACTCCAAGAAGATTCACATCGATATCGACCGTTCGTCGATCAACAAGACGGTCCGCGTCGATCTCGGCATCGTCGGCGATGTCGGCCGTGCGATGGAAGACATGGTCAAGCTGTGGAAAGCGCGCCAGCACAGCGCGCAGGACCTGACCGGCTGGTTCGGCCAGATCGACGAATGGCGCGGGCGCAAATGCCTGAAATATCCGGCCTCGACCAAGGAGATCATGCCGCAGCTCGCGATCCGCAAGCTGTGGGAGGCGACCCGTGACCGCAAGCCGATCATCACCACCGAAGTCGGCCAGCATCAGATGTGGGCTGCCCAGCATTTCGATTTCGAAGGGCCGAACAAGTGGCTGACCTCGGGCGGTCTCGGCACGATGGGCTATGGCCTTCCGGCCGCGATCGGCGCGCAGCTGGGCAATCCCAATGCGCTGGTAATCGACATCGCGGGCGAAGCTTCGATCCAGATGAATATCCAGGAGCTCGGCACGGCAACGCAATATCGCCTGCCGGTCAAGATCTTCATCCTCAACAATGAATATATGGGCATGGTCCGCCAGTGGCAGGACC
>NZ_JAGMXV010000241.1 GCF_018006725.1 Rhizorhabdus sp. | reverse complement strand
CAGTTGCGCTAACGCGTGCGCACATAACGACCGGGCGCGTCCTCGATTGCCGGACGGGCACCCTGCCCCGGAACGCGAGCCCCATCCACCGGCACCTCCACCGAATCGAGCGCGCGAATCCAGTCCTGCCAGTCCGGCCACCAGCTGCCCGGCGTTTCTTTCGCCACCTGCTCGAATGCGTCGAGCGAAGGCGCAACCTCGTCGCAGGTCCAATATTGATATTTGCGCGCCGCCGGCGGGTTGACGACCCCCGCGATATGGCCTGATCCCGCCAGCACGAAGCGCTTCGGCCCCGACAGATGGTCCATCAATTTCCAGACGCTCTGCATCGGCGCGATATGGTCCTCGCGACCGGCCTGGATGTAGGCCGGGGTCTTGATCCTGCGCAGGTCGATCGGCACGCCGTCGACCGTGACGCTGTCAGGCTGGACCAGCCGGTTGTCGCGATAGAGATCCTGCAGATAGGCGCGGTGCCATTTGGCCGGCAGGTTGGTGGTGTCGCCATTCCAGTGGAGCAGGTCGAAAGCCGGATAGTCCTCGCCCAGCAGATAGTTCTGGACGACATAATGCCAGATCAGGTCGCGGCCGCGCAGCAGGTTGAAGGTCGCAGCCATGTAGCGGCCGTCGAGGACGCCCGACCCCTGGGTCAGGCTGTCGATCAGAGCGAGTTGTTCGTCGTCGACGAACAGCTGAAGATCGCCCGCTTCGCTGAAATCGACCTGAGCGGTGAAGAAGGTCGCGCTGGCGACGCTGTCGGCCTTGCCGGTCGCCGCGAGATAGGCGAGCGTCATGGCGAGCGCGGTGCCGGCGACGCAATAGCCGATCGTATGGACCTTCTCGACCCCGAGCAGGTCACGGACGACGTCGATCGCGTCGACCTGACCGCGCACGACATAATCGTCCATCGTCACGTCGACCATCGTCTCGTCGGCCGACTTCCACGACACGACGAAGACGGTCAGCCCCTGCTCCACCGCCCAGCGGATGAAGCTGTTCTTCGGGTTGAGGTCGAGGATGTAGAAGCGGTTGATCCAGGGCGGGAAGATCAGCAGCGGGGTCCGCAGCACGCTCTCGCCGACGGGATCATATTGGATCAGCTGATAGAGCGGCGTTTCATACACCACCTTGCCCGGCGTGGCAGCGATGTTGCGCCCCACCTCGAAGGCTTCGGGATTGCTGTGGGTCAGCTGGCCGCGGCCCATGTCGGCCATCATATGCTCGATCCCGCGCAGCAGATTTTCTCCCCGCGTCTCGATGATCCGTTCGAGCACGAGCGGGTTGGTCAGCGGGAAATTGGAAGGCGATAGCGCATCGGCTGCGGACTTTACCGCGAAGCGCAGTTGCTCACGCTGGCGCGGCTCGAGCCCCTCGATCGCGTCGACGCCCTTCAGCCACGCGTCGCAGAGCATCACATAGGCATCGGCGATAACCGCAAAGATCGGCGAGGCGCGCCATTGATCCGCCTTGAAGCGGCGGTCGCGTGCGGCCTGGACGCCGGGATTGCCCTCGAGCATCTGGCCGAACAGCCCGAGGCCGGCCTTGATCAACTCGCTCTGCTGGTCGGCGAGCTTGGCGGGGTCGGCGAAAAGCGGGGACGGCGGCTGCGGCAGGCGCATTTCTTCGGGCAGCGTGGCCATCGTCTCGGCCATCTGCTCCAGCATCATCTGCTGGGCCTGGCCGATCACCCCGGTCCAGTGCTGAAGTTCGGCCAGGGTCGGCATCGTGCCCTGCCCTTCGCCCGGTCCGCCGTCCTTGTCCGCCATGTCAGCTCCCAGCCTCAGCTTTTTTAACGATCCCGCCTGCAATCGCCGCGCAGACTCTGTATAGGTCGCGGTGGCGACCATGGGGGAACTATCCCAGCTCGCCAAGTCCGAAACCCGAAGGAAATGAAATGTCCGAGGAATTCTACCGCATCAAGCGTTTGCCGCCTTATGTCATCGCCGAAGTCAATGCGATGCGGGCAGCGGCGCGAGCGCGGGGCGAGGACATCATCGACCTGGGCATGGGCAATCCCGACCTGCCGCCGCCCGAGCATGTGATCGAGAAGCTGTGCGAAGTTGCGCGCAAGCCCGACGCCCATGGCTATTCAGCGTCGAAGGGTATTCCCGGTCTGCGCCGCGCGCAGGCGGGTTATTATCAGCGCCGTTTCGGGGTCGAGCTCGACGCCGACAGCGAGGTCGTCGTGACGCTGGGCTCGAAGGAGGGCCTCGCCAACCTCGCCCAGGCGATCACCGCACCGGGCGACGTGGTGCTGGCACCCAACCCCAGCTATCCGATCCACACATTCGGCTTCATCATCGCGGGCGCGACGATCCGTTCGGTGCCGACGACGCCCGACGAACGTTATTGGGAAGCGCTCGACCGCGCGGTGAAGTTCACCGTGCCCAAGCCGTCGGTTCTGGTGGTCGGCTATCCGTCCAACCCGACCGCCGAAGTCGTCGACCTCGCCTTCTACGAGCGGCTGGTCGCCTGGGCGAAGGAACATAAGATCTGGGTGCTCTCAGACCTGGCCTATTCGGAACTCTATTATGACGGCGTGCCGACGCCTTCGATCCTGCAGGTGCCGGGCGCCAAGGACGTGGCCGTCGAGTTCACCTCAATGTCGAAGACCTACAGCATGGCCGGCTGGCGGATGGGCTTTGCCGTGGGCAACAAGACGCTCATCTCGGCACTGACCCGCGTCAAATCCTATCTCGACTATGGCGCCTTCACGCCGATCCAGGCGGCCGCTGTCGCCGCGATCAACGGGCCGCAGGACATCGTCGAGAAGAATCGTGAGCTCTACAAGAAGCGCCGCGACGTGATGGTCGAAAGCTTCGCCCGCGCCGGCTGGGAAATTCCCTCGCCCCGCGCCTCGATGTTCTGCTGGGCGCCGCTTCCGCCGGCGGTCGCGCATCTCGGCAGCCTCGAATTCTCGAAGCAGCTGCTGACCCATGCGGGCGTCGCTGTCGCGCCGGGCGTCGGCTATGGCGAAGATGGCGAAGGCTTCGTGCGGATCGCCATGGTCGAGAACGAGCAGCGCATCCGTCAGGCGGCGCGCAACGTGAAGCGCTACCTCCAGTCGATGGGAGTCAACGCCAATTCGCTGAAGGCCAGCTGAGCGATACGAAAAAGGGGAGGCGGTCGCCCGCCTCCCCCCTATTCGGTGCGATCCGGAAGGATCAGTTCGCGGCGAGGACCGCGGAACCGCCGGCCTGGGCGGTCATGACCGGAGCGTCGGCCTTGAAGCTGACCGGCCACACGCCGACCAGACCCGAGACGCGGTCATTCTTGACGCGGAGGCGGAAGGCCTCGCCGCTGTTGACGATCTTGCCCTTGATCACGGTCGACTCACCGACGGTCTTGACGGTGTAGTCATAGGTGATCCCGTCACGGGTGAAGCTTTCGGCCATCGCCGGTGCGGCGATCGAGGCCAGAATTGCGAGTGCAGCGAACTTCTTCATCACAATCTCCCTTCGAGTTTGCCAGCGGATCCTCTTTGTTTGTGCGATGCACCATTCCTATGTGCAGGTGCGAAGGCAATTGAATAAAAGTCACTGCTAGGTGCAATTTTTGCAATCAATGCAATTGACGCACTTATCTGCGATTTTTCGGGGAGCTGCACTCTTGTACCACTTGCATTCGTGGCCCAGGATCAGGGGATGGACCCCACCCCGTTCGCGCTGAACGACATCGCGCACACCATTCAGCTGGCAATGGCGCCCTGCTTTCTGCTGACCGCCATCGGCGCGATTCTCAACATGCTCACCGGCCGCCTCGGCCGGGTGGTCGACCGGTCGCGCTGGATCGAGCAGAATTTCACACCTCGAGACGATCCGCGCCACAAGCACCAGGTTCAGCAGTTGCGCTGGATCGACGAGCGTATGCGCTGGGCCAACCGCGCGCTGATCCTCTGCACCATAAGCGCAGTGCTGATCTGCATCGTCATCGCCGGGCTGTTCATTGCGGTGCTGCTCGACCTGGCGGTCGGTCACGCCATGTCGGTGGTCTTCATTCTCGCGATGTTGCTGCTGACGGGAGGGCTCGGCATGTTCCTCCACGAAGTTCGGATCGCGGTGCATGCGACGCGGATTCAGGACGAGCTGCTGGAACGCGAATGAAGCTCGAACGCCGCCTCCTGCAGGTTGCCGTCGCGCTGGGATCGCTGGTACCGATCGGCGCGGGGGTAGCGGGCATGATCCTTGGGCCCTCAATGGTCGGCGACATTGCTGCACCGCAAGATATATCCAGCCATTTCCGATATTTATCGGGACTGCTGGCGATGATTGGACTGATCTTCCTCTGCAGCGTGCCTCGTATCGAAACGCATGGCGCTCGCTTCCGTCTCTTGGGGGCGATCGTCGTCATGGGCGGGCTGGGGCGTGCGCTGGGCTGGATCGAGGCGGGGCCGCCCGGCGGGACGCATCGCGCTGCCCTGATCATGGAACTGGTAGTGGTGCCGTTGCTGATGCTCTGGCAGGCCCGCATCGCGCGTGCAACGCGCCGAAAATGAAAAGAGTTGCCGGAGCATGGCCCCGGCAACCCCTAACATGGTCAGCGGCCGGAAGTGCCGGCCCGGGAGACCAACCGCGCTTTAGAAGCGCGTCCCCCGAACGGACAGAACCGACCTCCATGCTGAACCATGAGACATCGGATCACCTCCTTTCGCTTGTTGCCGAGGCCCCTACCATCCGCGAAGCCGGCCCCATGAACAAGCCTTGTAATGCATGTTATTTTCGGCAATCCTCGATCACTCGCGCCGGCTCTGCCCAGGCAGGAACCGCCAGCCCCTCAAGGCCCGGCGAAGCGACCGCCACCCGCCCCCTGCTGAAGGCCATGGCATCCAAAAAGGCGTCCATGCCGTTCAGGACGACCCCAGACATCGGGCGCCCGTCCAGTTCAAGGTGGCCAGTCGGAAAGCGCGCCGTGCGGCTCGTCGTAAAAAACTGCATCTCGGTGGCGGAGCCCGACCGCATCAGCGTCACCCGGCGGCTGGCGACGTCGCACCGCACCGCGAACTGTACACCAGATGTGTCGGCATAGCGCGCGATCGACGCCATCGTGCCGGGTTCATAGCGCCAATTACCGGGGGCGATCGGCCAGTCACGCCAATCGGCAGACCGGGGCGCCGGTGGAGGCGCGGTCGGTTGAGCCGGTGGCGCGACCGGCGCGGGCACGGGCCTGACGGCGCCATCGCCCGAACAGGAGGCCAGCAACAGGGCAGCGACGACAGCTGCGCAGGAACGATCTGTGGAAAAAGCCATAGCCCGGTCCATGGCGGATAGCGGCCGGCTTGGAAACCCCGCAGGCGGCTCAGCCGCGATCGCGGCACTGCCTGACGAGACGAACCACCTCGGGATCGACCGGGATGAGCGTCTTGCGCGTTTCGTACAGCTGGATCTCCATCGGCGCCGAGCCGTCCAGCGCCTTGAAGAAGGGATGGCTCGCCGGAAGTCGGGTGCTGATCGTACCGCCGCCGTCGGGCGAATAGGTCGCGTCCATCATCAGCTTGACCTTGCCGACGCCGATCGACTGGCGATCGAAGGTGCCGGGAGACCCGGTCCCTACCGCGATGATCTCGATCGTGGAGGCGGCAGGGGTGCACGCCATCGCATAGTCCCAGCCCTTTCCGGTTCGGCTGTAGATCACGCCGGGACCATCGCCGAGCCGGGGCACATAATGCCAGTGATTGGCCTTGCGGCCGTCGAAAGGCTTGGTTGCGGTGGCGATATCGGGACGGGGTATGTCGATCACGACCGGGGACGCAACCTCGGCAACCTTGGGGGCCGGGGGACGGACGAGCGGTGCTACAGGCTGGTTGGCGTCGGCATGGCGCACCGAAGGCGCCTTCGGAGATGGCATCAGGAACAGCGCCCCGATCGCCGCAGCCGCGACGACGACAAGGATGGCAAGCGGCAGACGCAGCTTGCTCCAGGCCGATCGGCGCCGCACCAACGTAGGCGGTGGATAGCCGATGGGCGTCTGCATGTTCATTCGGCGTTGAAGGCCGCAGCGTCGATAGACACCGGCTTGACGTTAGCCGTCTCGGATACCGACAGCGCATAGGAGATGCTCGAGCGCTTGACCTCGGTATGGTCTTCATCGTCGATCACGACCGTCTTCAACACATCCGCGTCTGGCATCTGGTTCGCCTTGATGATCCGCGTGAAGGACTTGCAGTCTGCGGCCAATGCCGGCCCAAACGCATATTGGATCATATAGGTGCCATCGGGAACGCCCTCGATCGCAAGTTCTTCCTGCGCGCGGATGAAATAGCTGGCGGCCAGCTTTCCGGTTCCGGTGTGGCGGATCTTGACCAGCGCGTCACCGCCCCCGGAATTGGCGAGCGTGATGCTATGCCCCTCTTCGCCCAGCTTCATGTCACCCGCCAGCTTCTGGCCCGGCGCGGGCGGAGCGGCACAGGCCGAAGTTTCGGCCGGCGCTGCCGGAAGACCAGCAGCCGCATCGGCCGCCGCGATCGCGGCAGCGCGCGACGGAGGGTCTGAGGCATGAAGCGCCGGGGCGAACAACAGCAAGCAGGCGCCCAGCAGAAGCCTGGCGGAAATAATGGTCATGGTCCCACCC
>NZ_JAGMXV010000240.1 GCF_018006725.1 Rhizorhabdus sp. | reverse complement strand
GTCTCAAGGCCGTGCCCGTCGAACAGCGTCAGCACGTCCTCGCTGGCGACGTTTCCGCTGGCGCCCGGGGCGAACATGCAGCCGCCCAGCCCCGACGCCGCCGCATCGACGCGGCGGATGCCCGCCAGCAGGGCAACGTCAAGATTGGCGATGGCCTGGCCATAGGTGTCGTGGAAATGGACGCCGAGCCTGTCGAGCGGAACGCGCCGAAGCACTTCGTCCAGCAGCCGTCGCGTCGCGGGCGGCGTGCCGCGCCCGATCGTGTCGGCGAGATAGATGTCATCGACGCCGAGCTGGAGCAGCGCGTCGCACAGCTCACCGACGCGGGCCGGGTCGATCACCCCCTCATAAGGGCAGACGAAACAGCACCCGATATAGCCGCTGACGCGGGCGCGGCTGCCGCGACGCAGCTGCTCGATACCGGCAATCCGTTCCAGCGCCCCCGCCTTGTCGCAACGCTGGTTGCGCGCGAGAAACGTGTCGGAGGCAGCGACGACCACGCCGGCCCAGTCGAGGTCCGCCGCCATGAACCGGTGCATGCCGCGGACGTCCAGCACGACGCCGCCATAGACGACCCCGTGACCGCGCGGCAGCTGGGTGCACAGCGTGTCTGCATCGGCCATGGTCGGGACCAGCTTCTGGTGAACGAAGCTCGCCACTTCCAGCCTGGAACATCCCGCCGCGATCAACTCCTGGACGAGTTCGATCTTGCGCTGCGTCGGGACGACAGTCGGGAGTGACTGCAATCCATCCCGCAAGGTGACATCGGTCAGCATGACAGGCGTCTGCACAGCCACCCCCTATGCTTCGCCGGCGAAGCGGATGAGCAAGCGACCCATTTCCACGGTGTCGCCCTTGCGGCATGCCACCTCCGAGACCACGCCCGGGCCTGACGCGGTCAGGTTGTGGATCATCTTCATGGCTTCGAGTACCATGACCGGCTGACCGGCCTCGACGGTGTCGCCCGGCGCCACCAGCACCTCGACGACAAGACCCGGCGTCGGCGCCGCGATGTCCAGGCCGGATTTGGCTCCGGCGCTGGGGCTGCCCATCCGTTCCACGGGGTCCACATACCGGAACGCCTGCCGAACCGGGCCGGCTGTTACGAACCGCTTGACGCCGCTACGCTCGACCCTCGCCGTGAAGGCCCGGTTGTCCGTGCGAAGCAATAGCCGCTCACCGTCCTGCCGGGCCTCGACCGAGATCGTCTCGCCGTCGCAATCGACCTGGTACAGACCCTTGCGACCATGCACGGCTACCCTGTGGGCGGCTCCCGCATCATCCACGAAATCGACGACGAAGCGCGCGGCGCTGCCCGCCTGTTCGAGCAGACGCCAGCCACCGAGGCTGCCCCACGGACCGTTCCGGTTCCGCTCGCGCTGGGCCGCCTCCAGCGCCAGCACTTCAGCGACCGCAGCAACGATCAGGCTGCGGTGCGCGTCCTGGCGCGACGGCGCGATCTCCCATGGCTTGAAGCCGTCGAGGAAGCGGGTGGTCGCGGTGCTCGACCGGAATTCGGACGTCTGCAGGACCGCACCGAGATAGGCGGCGTTGGTCGCGATTCCGTCGACCGCAAGCCCCTCCAGAGCCGTCGCGAGGCCTTGCCGCGCGCTCTCGCGATCGGGAGCCCACACGATCAGCTTGGCGAGCATCGAGTCGTAATAGGGCGTCACGATGCTGCCGGCGGCGATGCCGGTGTCGAAGCGGAAACGGCAAGACGACCCGACCTCGTCGGGGACGGCGATACGTTCGATCCGGCCGAGCGCGGGGACGAACCCGTGCTCCGGCATTTCGGCATTGAGCCGCGCTTCGATGGCGTGGCCCTGAACGGCGATGTCAGCCTGCGCGAGCGGCAGCACTCCGCCACCGGCGACGAGGATCTGCAGCGCCACCAGATCCAGTCCCGTCACCATCTCGGTCACGGGGTGCTCGACTTGGATGCGCGTGTTCATCTCGAGGAAGTAGCAATCGCCGGATTGCGGGTCGTAGAGGAACTCGACCGTACCGAGCGAACTGTAATCGATGGCCTTGGCAAGGCGCACCGAGTTCTCCAGCAACCGGAGGCGCAGGGCCGCGGGCAGCAGCGGTGCGGGCGCCTCCTCGAACACCTTCTGGTGCCGGCGCTGCAACGAGCATTCGCGATCGAACAGGTGGACGAGATTGCCGTGCGTGTCGCCGAGAACCTGCACCTCGATATGGCGCCCGGCCGGGATGAAGCGTTCCAGCAGGACCGAGGAATCGGCGAAGGCGGCTGTGCTCTCGCGGCGTACGAGATCGAGGGCCGTGGCGAAGCCCTCGGCATCGTCGACGATGCGAATGCCCTTCCCGCCCCCGCCAGCGCTGGCCTTGATCAGCAGCGGGAAGCCGACCCGCTGCGCGGCCGCGGCGAGCGCTTCGTCGCTCTGGTCGGCGCCGTCATAGCCGGGGACGGTGGGTATGCCGTGCTCGGATGCGATGCGGCGGGCCTGCAGCTTCGAGCCCATGGCGACGATCGCCTCGGGCTTTGGCCCGATGAAGACGATGCCCGCCTCTGCGCAGCGCCGCGCGAGGTCTGGGTTCTCGGCCAGGAAGCCATAGCCGGGATGAATGGCGTCCGCGCCAGTCTCGCGTGCAGCCGCCACCAGCCGGTCCGGCAGCAGATAGCTCTGCGCTGCGTCCGACGGGCCAATCAGCACCGCCTCGTCGCAGGAGCGCACATGCAGCGCGTCGCGATCAGCCTCCGAATAGACCGCGACCGAGATAATGCCGAGCTTCCGGCAGGTTGCGGCTATGCGGCAGGCGATCTCGCCGCGATTGGCGATCAAGACCTTGCGGATCATGCGCGCCATGACGGCACCGTCTTGTTCAGGAAGGTGCGGATTCCCTCGCGTCCGCACTCGGTTTCCCACGCGTCGGCCAGTCGATCCGCCGTGTAGGGAATGTTGTCGTGGTCGGCGTGGCTAACGACATAGGAAATCAGGGACTTTGTGATCCTGATTGCCTCCGGCGCAGCTTCCAGGAAGGTCGCGATCTCGCGCTCGACACCGGCGTCAAGCGCGTCGTCGGAGACGACCTCTTGGACAAGGCCCAGCGCACGTGCCTCGGTGCTGGAGAATTGCCGGCCGGACAGCGCAAAGCGACGCGCATTCGTCGCGCCGATGCGGCGCACGACATGCGGCGCGATATTGGCGGGCACCAGCCCGAGCCTGACCTCGCTCAGCGCGAAACGGGCGCTCTCCGCCGCGACCACGCTGTCTGCGATCGACACGAGACCGACCCCCCCACCGAAGGCCGCGCCGTTGACGCGCGCAATGACCGGCTTGCCGATACCGTTCGCCGCCTGCAGCATGTCCGCCAGGGCGCGGCTGCTGGCGACCCGCTCGCTTCGGGAGGCCTCGTTGATGGCGAGCATCCACGCGAGGTCACCTCCCGAGCAGAACATCTTGCCGGCGCCGGTCAGGACCACGAGCCGCACCTCGGCCATGCGGTCGCACTGCAGAAACGCCGCATTGAGTTCGCCGATGAGGCCGTCATTCAGCGCATTGCCGTTCCGGGGCCTGTTGAGTGTGATGCGGGCGACGCCCCGCGTATCGGTTTTAATGGTGAGATTGTCGTACATGGGGGTCGATCACATCCGGAAAACGCGGAAGCGCGCAGGCTCGGGTGGCACCCGATCCGCAAGCGCGAGACAAAGCCCGAGGACGTCTCGCGTCTGTCCGGGCTCGATGATCCCATCGTCCCAAAGGCGCGATGTGGCGTAGTAGGGGTCGCTCTGGGTGTCGTATTGGTCGCGTACCCGCTCCTTGAGCTCAGCGATCTCCTCGTCGGTGACGGTGGCTCCCTTGAGGCCGTTGCGACGGACGTCGACCAGCACGGTCTCGGCCGTCTCGGAGCTCATCGTGGCCACCTTCGAGTTCGGCCAGGTGAACAGGAACCGCGGCTCGAACCCGCGTCCGCACATTCCGTAATTGCCGGCTCCGAAGGATGCGCCGATGAAGACCGTGTATTTCGGCACTGTCGCGCAGGCGACCGCCGCCACCATCTTGGCGCCATCCTTGGCGATCCCGCGCTCTTCAGCCTGCTGGCCGACCATGTAGCCGGTCGTATTCTGTAGGAACAGCAACGGCGTGCCGCGCTGGTTGCACAACTCGATGAAGTGTGTCGCCTTCAGCGCCGATTCCGAGAACAGGATGCCGTTATTGGCGACAATGCCGATCGGATAGCCGTGAATATGGGCGAAGCCGGTGACGATCGTGGTGCCGTAGGAGGGTTTGAACTCCTGGAACTCGCTGGCATCGACGAGCCGCGCGATCACCTCCCGCACGTCGTAGCCGATCTTGTAGTCCACCGGCACGATGCCGGTGATCTCGCTTGCGTCATACAGTGGCTCGCGGACCTCGCGCCGGTCGAAGGTCTGCGTGGTCGGCCAGTTCATTTTGCCGAAGATGCCGCGAACGGCGTGATAGGCCTGCTCCTCGGTCTCCACCAGAATATCGGAAACGCCGGACTTGTAGGTGTGCAGGTCCGCTCCGCCGAGGGTCTCTGCGTCGACGATCTCCTTCAGCGCCGCTTTGACGATCGGCGGGCCGCCGAGGAAGATCCTGCCGATGCCCCTGACGATGACGACCTCGTCGCACAGCGCGGGAATATAGGCGCCGCCGGCCGTGCAGCCGCCGAGCACGACCGCGATCTGCGGCAGGCCCTCCATCGACAGGCGGCACTGGTTGAAGAACGAATTGCCGAAATGGTCCTTGCCGGGAAAGGTCCGGTCCTGCGTGGGCAGGAACGCACCGCCTGAATCGACGAGGTAGAGACACGGCAGCCGGTTCTCGGCGGCGATGCGCTGGGCGCGAACGTGCTTCTGCACGGATTCGGGGAACAGAGTGCCGCCCTTCACCGTCGCATCGTTGGCGATGATCATCACGGGGATGCCGTGGATCTGGCCGATGCCGGTGACGATGCCGGCCCCCGGCGACTGGCCGTCGTACTGGCCATAACCGGCGAGTGTCGACAGTTCGAGAAAGGGCGAACAGGGGTCGATGACCTGTCCGATCCGGTCGCGGGCCAGGAGCTTGTTGCGCTCGAGGTGCCGACTGATCTCCCGCTGGCGATTGCCGGAGACCACCCACGACTGGCGCTCGCGCAGGGTCTGCGCCAGAGCCTCGTGATCGGCTCGGTTCCGCGCATAGTTGGGGCTATCGCGCTCAACGCGCGTTTTCAGCGACTGCATGATCTGGGCCTAAAACCAAGGGTCTGGCTGGCGGCCGGCTCTATGCCGGCCGCCGGTCGAAAGACTGCAGCGGGGAACCTAGTTGCCGAGCCAGGCGGCGCGACGCTCAAGCCTGACCGCGCCGAGCAGGACAGGCTTCTTGGCCTCGATGCGATACAGCAGGGTCATGTCGCTCGACCGGTGGTCCGTCGCAGTGAACACCGCCGGCTCCATCAGGCCATCGACCTCGATCGGGGTTCCTGAATCGAGGGCGGTCTTGATGCCCTGCCCGGTGAGATTGCCCGCACGATCCGCGACCTTCATCGCCGCGGCCAGTGCCATCATCGATGCCCAGCCGCGCACGAAGTTCGGGTCGTCGAGCTGCGCGGGGTTGTCGGCAGCCGCCGCCATGGCGGTCGCAACTGGTAGTCCGCGCGCTGTCAATGCGGCCAACTGGACAGTGACCATACCCTCGATGCCGGGGCCCGCGAGATCTATGAGGTTTGGATCGTAGGTCCACACGCCGCCGTAGAATTTCGCGGCCAGACCGGCCTTGTGGGCGTCGCGGATGATGACGGCGACGGTCGAGGCGATCTGCTGAAGCCAGATGAAGTCCGGCTTCTGGTCCTTCAGCCGAGTGATCGGCGCAACCGCGTCGATCGCACCGGGATTGACCACCTCGCGGCCGACGATCTCGATCTTCAGCTCATCTGCATAGCTCTGGATGGCGGGTAGGACGCTCTTTCCGAAGGCGTTGTCCATATAGACGATGGCCAGCCGGGGGCGGCGCGTCGTGTCCGTCCAGTTGTCGGCGATATGCTTCAGGCCGGCACGGGCCTGCGCCGAATAGTCCGCGCCGACGAAGTAGTTGTAGGGCGCCCGCCGCGGGTCGGCGAGATGCGCCGAATAGGACGCCGAGAACCACGGCATGCGGTCGCGCGCCACGGTGTCCATCAGCGCCTCGGTGTCGCCGCTGCCGAAGCCCTGGATCGCGATGACGCCCGCGCTCTTCATCTTCCGGTAGGCCGCGAGAGCGCGGGGGATCTGATAGCCGTAATCCTCGGCCAGCAGAGTGATCTGCTTGCCGCCGATGCCGCCGGCCGAATTGATCGCCCGCACCGCGGCCTGGATGCCCCGCGCATAAGGCACGCTCGACGATGCCACCGGGCCGGTGGCGTCATAGAGCAGTCCGACCTTCACATCCTGCGCGCGGCTCTCCGTCGCCATCAATGCGACTGCAAGCCCCCCGACGATCGCCAGCCCCTTTACGAAACTGATCATTGTACTTCCTCCTACCAAATGCTTGTTTGGTAAAAAGATGCCGGAGTGCCCCGCTTGTCAATGGCCGGCCGAACCCATCGGATGGCTGATAGACCTTCGGCATATCACGCCCCCGGGGCTGGTCGTCCGCAG
>NZ_JAGMXV010000039.1 GCF_018006725.1 Rhizorhabdus sp. | reverse complement strand
CATCTGGCTCCTCGAGGCGCTTGGCTATTGCCTCGGCCACGCGGCGGGAGGCGAAATATTGATTGTCGGCATAGATGAAGCGGCGCGCCCGCGCGATCATGTCGATATAGAGCTGCTCAATCTCGCGGACCTCTTCATGGTCCTCGGCTTTTGGTTCGGTTCGCGCGATTGCCACCTCCACATCATGATGGAGCGGTTCGACGAGCTCGGGCCAGGCGGCATCATGGGGCACGGGCGCGGGCAGAGTCTTGCCGGTGGCCCGCCGCCAGCGGATGCGCGCCAGTTCGCCGAGCGCCTGTGCAACGGGTCCGTCGACGATTCCCGCCGTATCGTGCCAGGGGCGATAGGGGGCTCCGTTCGGCCGAACGCGGCGGGGGTCCTCGTCGACATGGTCGGGCGTGTCCCAGCGGTCCGACGTCATGTCGATACCACCGCACATGGCCAGACTGTCGTCCACCACCAGCAGCTTCTGATGATGCGTGCCGCCGATCGGATGGCTGCTGTCGAAACGGATTTCGACATGTCGGGCGAGGCGCCATTGCGCGAGGGTCAGGGCGGACAGACCGCGCCCCAGCATCTTGAGAAAGCCCATATTCCAGATCAGCAAATTGATCCGCAGTTCGGGCCGTCGCTTGGCCAGCCACGGGATGAACTCGGCCAGACAATTGGGTTCCTCGCGGTCGCCAGCATCGGGATCGAGCAGGATGCGTGGGTCGACGTCCCAACCGACCAGAATGATCTGTTCGCGGGCTGCCATCATCGCGTCGCGCGCAACGCGGAAATAGTCGGCGGCGTCGATGATCACGCCGAACCGGTCGGCGCGCTCCATCCTCCAGCAATTGGAGTCAGTGCGGAAAAGGTCGCTCGGCATCATGGCCCTGTGTTCGATCGCCGTGAGGCACGCGGCAGTCTGTCCCCGCCATCGTCAACGCCGAAACGAACGGGAGGTGCCATCGCGATTTTCAATCCGTCGCGCGAGGGCTGCCGCCTGCCGAACTCAGGCTGCGACCGAAACGACCCTCTTGCGCGGCCGCCGCCATACGAGGCTGGTTGCGGCCGAGAAGTTGAAGACGGCACCCATGATCGCACCAGCCAGGCCGGCGAACGACCAGTTGCCGAACTGGTTGATCGCAATCTCCGCGACGCCGACATTGGCGAGCGCGCCGAAGCTGCAGACCACGCAGAACAGGATCAGGCCGGCGAGAAAGGAAAGGCCCGTCAGCCGCCGGTCGCGATAGGTGAACTCGTTGTTCATGACGAAGTTCGACATCATCGCGATGAAGGTAGCGGTCAGCTGCGCCGCGATGAAGGTGAAGCCGGCCAGTTTCAGCCCGTTGAGGATGGCGAGGTGGACGAGCAAGCCGAAGCCACCGACGATGCTGAACAACGCAAAGCGCGGCGGGATGAGGCCGTGGGTCAGCTTCTCGATGATCAGGAACAGGAATTGCGCCAGCACCATGACGCTGATCTTGCTCTCGCCTTCCTGCCGCGTGCGGAAGACATAGGGAACTTCCTCGATCTTCAGCGGGGTGTGCGAGGAGCTGATGATGTCGAGCAGGATCTTGTAGCCCTGCTGTGATAGATCGTAGATGACGCTGGCGAAGATCTCGCGGCGGACCATGAAGAAGCCGCTCATCGGGTCGCTGGTCTGGTTGCCGACCAGCATGCCCGCCATCCGCGTCGCGAAATCGCTCATCTTCGCGCGGGTCGCATCCCACTCGCCGATGCCGCCGCCATCGGCATAGCGGGTGGCGACGACGATGTCGGCCCCGGTCGAGGTCAGCTTCTCGTACATCTGCTTGAGGATGCGTTCGTCATGCTGGAAATCCGCATCCATCACCGCGATGGCGCTGCCATTCGCGACCAGCGCGCCCTCGATCACCGCCGAGGACAGTCCGCGCCGGCCGACGCGGCGCAGGCAGCGCAGGCGCGGCTCGTCCCGCGCCAGACGCGACACCTCGGCAAAGGTCTGGTCCGGGCTGTCGTCGTCGACGATGATGATTTCCCAGGGGATGTCGCCGAGCGCCGAGCGCACCGCCTCGACCAGCGGCGCGATATTCGCTTTCTCGTTATAGGTCGGGATGATCAGCGAGACGTCGGGCGCCGACAATTTGCGGCGCGGCGCCTTCTTGGTTTCGATCATGCTCATCGTGCAGCCCCCACTGACTATCCCCTCGGGCCCGCCTTAGCAGCGGAAGATGTTTTTTGTCGAACGATCGCGTAGAGCGCCGACCGTTCGTCGGACCAGACCGGGCGCAGCCAGTCGGCCTTGGGCCGGTTGGCGGGATCGACGCCCAGCAGCCACAGATGGTCGAACGCCCCGCGCGGGATCTGCGCGATGCGGTCGGCGAGCAGCGGCTCGGGACGGTCGCAGCCGGGCAGGCGGACCTGGGCGCTGCTGTGATAGGCGAAGTCGCGCGGGATCGACGGGCCGACCGCCACCAGCTGCGCACCCGGCATGTCGAACTGGTCGTTGACGAAGGCGTCGCGGCGGATGATCGCCATGCTCGGCAGATGGATGATGCGGGGCACGTTCCAGCCACGCGGGCAGGGCGGCGCGACCAGGGCGACCACGCGCGCGCCGCGCGGTATGCTGGGCAGGACCTTCAGCCAGCGGGCATGATCATCGGCGTAGCGGGCATAGCTGATCGTCGTCGCGACACTGCGCGCGGTGACGAAGGCGAGTGCCAGCAGCGCGATCGCCGATGCGGCGGTGCGCCCCCAGGCGGGGCGGGGTGCGATGGCGAGGATGCCGATGGCAAGCATCAGCGGCGCGATCCGCATGTCGGCATAGATCAGCCCGAAAAAGGCATAGGGGATGAAGATGTAGAAGGCCGCCATCACCAGGAAGACGAGGAGCAGGCGCCGGCTCATCCGCATGAGGCCGACGATGCCTAGGCCGATCAGCCCGACGCAGAGCAGCGCCGACAGCCCCTCCCATTTGACCCAGCGGTCGCGCATCGCGCTTTCGATCCAGCCCCATTTGTCGAAGATCGCGAAGAAGGCGCTCGTCTCGCCCTGGTTGTCGCCGCTGCGCCACGCGACGATCGGTATCAGCGGCAGCGCGAGCAGCAGGCATTCGAGTACGACCGCGCGCACCATTGCCAGGCTGATCTTCCAGCTGGTGACATGCCGGTAGAGCGCATTGCCGACGACGAGCAGACCGAAGACGACCCAGCCGAAGATATGCGCGAAATAGATGAGCAGGCTGCCGAGCAGGATCAGCGTCCGCCAGACCGTCGGCATCTTGAGGCGCTGATAGCGCAGGACGAGGCCGAACAGCAGGAAGGCGAGGGCGGCCCCCAGCGAGAAATTGATGAAGCCGTAGTGGAAGGCATAATTGTAGATCAGCGGCAGCGCGAAGGCCGCGGTGGCCGGCAGTTCGCCATGCGCTTCACGCGCGATCAGCAGCAGGCCGGCGGCCGACAGCAGCGGGATCAGAATGATGACCAGCTTCGTAGCCGGCTCGACCCCCATCAGCGGATGCAGCGCATAGACGAGCGCATCGACGCCGAGATTGCCGACCGGCATCCAGTCGATCGAGAAGATCGAGGACAGAGTGGGGGCACCCGCCATGCCGGTCTGAATGTAGAAGCGTCCCATATGGGTGGGCACATCGTCGAGCGGCGGGAAGGGCGGCCACAGCAGCGGCATTATCATCAGCACCAGCAGCAGGCCGACATAGGCCTTGGACTGCCACCAGTTTACCCGCTTGCCGCGCCTGTTCGTCATTCCACTGCCTCGAGAAACCTGCGCGCGGTTGCGTCCCATCCCAGCGTCCGGGCCCGCGCGAATCCGGCCTGTTCCATCTTTCGGCGTGCGGCCGGATCGCCCAGCAGCTGCCGCAGCGCCGCCGCGATCGACGCGGGATCGTCGCCATCGACCAGCAGGCCGGTCACGCCGTCGACGACCGCATCGGTCGCACCGCCCGCACGACCGCCGATCACCGCCTTGCCGCAGGCATTGGCCTCGAGGAAGATCAGGCCAAAACCTTCGGTGTCCCCATCGGGCAGGGTGCGGTTGGGCATCGCGAACAGCGTACACCTCCGATACAGCGCGTCGAGCGTCGCATCGTCTATTCCGCCGCGAAAGGCGATGCGCGATGCGGCGGGCGAGGAGGCTGCGATCGACCGCAGCCGATCCTCTTCGGGGCCCTTGCCAGCGATCACCAGTTCGACATCGGGAAAGTCGGCCGCGATCAGGCCGAAGCCTTCGATCAGCCGGTCGAAGCCCTTGCGCTCGATCAGGCGTCCGACCGCGAGGACGAAGGGGCGCTCAGCGGGCGCATCCGGACCTGGCTGGAAGCGAACGAGATCCACTCCCGGCGTGACCAGGCTGATCCGCTCGGCCGGCACCTGAAAATCGGCGATAAGCCGGTCGCGCGTGAAGCCAGACACGGTGATCACATGATCGGCTGCGCGCAGCGCCGGACCGCGCAGGCGGGCGAGGCGGTTATAGGTCTTCTGCACCACTTCCTCGCCATGGGTATAGAGGATGATCCGCCAGGGGCTGATCAGCGCAAGCAGGATGGCGAGCCAGCCGAGCCCCTGCAATTCACCGACGACGATCGTCCGCGCGCGGATCCGCGTCGCGAGGATCAGGACGCGCAGCAGCACGTAGAGCATTACCGGCAGGTCGACGATCAGCAGGTCGAGCAGTCCTATACGGCGGCGGAACGCCTCGATCCGCGGCGGACGGAGCCAGGCGATGCGATGGACCGGATAGCTCTTGCCGTCGTCGCTCTCGCGCCAGTCGGGGATCGGCTTGCCCTCGTCGGCGTCGCGCGAGGCGGTGAGTATGTGAAGCTGTGGCGCGCAGGCGCGGGCGAGCCGGTCATAGACCATCGGCGTCCCGCCCACGAGCGGTGGCAGGGCATTGGCGACGAGCAGGATCGGACGCGGGTCGCTCAATGCCGCGCGACCTTCAGCAAGGCGGTCAGCACCGACCGCTGGAACAGCGCCACGGCGCCGAGCCAGACGAGCGCGAGCAGACCGGCTGCTTCAAGCGCCGCGATGATCGGCTGGGCGGGAATGCCTCCCCCCCGCATCAGGTCGATCGCCACGCCTGCAAGCCCGACGACCGCACAGATCGCGACCGAGGGGATCAGGCTCGCCAGCATCTCGCGCAGCGAGAAGAGGCCGAGGGCGATGCCCAGCCGGATCGCGGCGGCGGCATAGACGAGCGACACCCCGATGGTGCCGATTGCGACGAAGACGATGTTGGTCCAGCTGAGCATCGCCAGCATGGCGATGCGCGCGGTCTGTTCGGCGAGGCCGAGCAGAAACAGCTCGCGCGCTTTGCCGAGGCCCGACAGCGAGGCGTTGAGTACCACGAACTGCCCGGTGATCGCCGCCGCGATGCACAACCAGGGGGCGGGCGCGATCGAGGCCTGCCACTGCCAGCCGTACAGCCCGATCAGGATTGGCGCCGACTGGGTCGCGATGCCGATCAGGACAGGCGAGAAGATGCAGCCGAACAGCCGCATTCGCACCAGCAGCGTCGCATGGGCGTCGATCCCGCTACGCAATTCGTGCGCGACCAGCGGCGACAATATGCTGAGCACCGGCGGCGCGGCATAGGTCCACAACATGCGCGGCAGCATCTCGGCGCGGTCCAGAAAGGC
This sequence comes from Rhizorhabdus sp., assembly GCF_018006725.1. Classification (GTDB taxonomy): domain Bacteria; phylum Pseudomonadota; class Alphaproteobacteria; order Sphingomonadales; family Sphingomonadaceae; genus Rhizorhabdus. The sequence goes on along the minus strand of NZ_JAGMXV010000039.1, from coordinate 22,375 downwards.
CGCCGGGGCGATGCCCAGCGACCGTCCGACGAACAGCTCGTTCAATCTCGGCCCGACCTGCCCGAGCAACACGCCCCCCAGCACCCAGCCGGTGAAGGATGAGATCGACCGCCAGTGCGACAGCGCCGGCCGCCAGACGAAATCGGGCGGCCGGGCGAGCACGGACAACCCCAGCGCCACCGCACCGTTGACGACCGAGCCATAGGCCATGGCGATGCTGCCCCAGCCGGCATAAGCGAGCCCGACCGAAGTCGCGGCGCCCGCCGCCGCACCCGCCAGCGTCGCGACGAGGATCGTCTTGAAGCGCAGCGCCCGCGTCAGCAGCCCGTGGCTCAGCACCTGATAAGGCGCCATCAGATAGGAGAGGGTGACGATGCGCAGCACATCGGCGATCACCGGCTCGCGGTAGAAGCCGGCGATGGCGGGCGCCGCGAGGAAGATCAGGAGGGCGAAGGCGAAGCTGGTCAGCATCGCCATGCCGAGCGCAGTGCGCACCATTGGCCGGTCGAGCTTGGGCGCCGCGATCAGGAACATGTTGACGCCCGCGCTGCGCAGCGTCGCCGCGATCACCACGGCGGCGAGCGCGATCGAGAAGGCGCCGATCTCGTGCGGCGACAACAGCCGCGCGACGATCAGGCTGGCCGAGAAATCGATGACGAACTGGACGATCGTCTGGATGCCGACGATCCGCGCCATGGCGCTTCCGCTCATGCTCATCGCGGTCCGGCTCCATCACGGCAGGGCGCGCGGCATCGGCGATCGCCCGTCACTCCCCCCTCATGATCCGAACGCACGCCACCCCCCGATCCGGCCACCCCGCCACCTTATGGAAGGCGCCGGATTTCGCCAGTGATTCATGCGGGTGACGGCATCGGCACTGTGCATTGGCGTTGTGCATCGGCAAGTACGCAACCAACGAAGACCGAATGACATTTACCATGCGCGGCCGTGACGACGATGGTGGGCACGGGAAAGCGGCACCATGGCGCCGCGAAGGATGATGCTCTTGCCGTTGTGCAAATGAGCCGTGGATTTTCTGTGGGCGCTACCTGTTTGTCAGGATTTGGTTGGCACAAGGCTCCGAATCGCCGGGCATCCTTTCCCGCTCGGTCCATATTCAAGTTACCGCAGAGGAAGTGTGCGATCGTGCAAGGCTGGTTCGCCATCGACGTGGAGAAGGATCTCAAACTGATCCGCCTGACCATGGGAGGCTTCTTCGAAAGCGCGACCATCGTCGAGATGCGCACGCGCATGGTCGAGGCGATCGCTACGCTGGCCTGCGCGGCCAATGATCATCTCACTCTGTGCGACATATGCGAGATGGATATTCAAAGTCAGGAACGCGTCGGCGAGTTCGCCAAACTGGTCGGGAGCGATGATGTCCGTTCCCGCCGTCTGGCCTTCGTGACCGCAAGGAGCCTCGCGCGGCTGCAAGCCAAACGGCTGACGTCACGCGAAGGGGTCGAGTTTTTCACCGATCCAGACATGGCGCTCGACTGGCTGACAGGTTGATGGTTGGCGCCGAATGCGGCGCTCTCCTAGGTACATATGGCCCGAGGCTGGAACGTCGGACCAGCATCTGCAGCGACGCAGCCATCCGCACATAGGCGTTCCGGCAAACGCCGGATCACTGAAAAATGTCGGAATATGGCGCACCCGAAGGGATTCGAACCCCTGGCCTCTGCCTTCGGAGGGCAGCGCTCTATCCAGCTGAGCTACGGGTGCGTTGGGGGCCGCTTAGCAAAGCGATCGGGGCACCGCCAGAGCTAATTGGCGGGGGCTCCTCCGGTCGGCCCTATTTCGGCGCGCCGCTGATCGGCTGGAACTTGCCCAGGCCGCACGACGCGCCGATCGGGATGGGCGGGGTGCGCAGGACAGTGATGATGTCGACCGAGCAGAGCTGCGGCAGCGAGGTCGCATAGCCGAAGCGCTCCTCATAGCCGAGGCCCGAGCAGGCATAGGGCAGGGTGTTGCGATAGACCTTGCCGTTGTTCATGTAGAAATCGATCGTGCGGTCGTCGCGGACGCGCGTATTGCGGATCGAGCGGAGGGGGATGCAGTCCTCGGCCTTGCCGTCAGGCTTGATCTTCGCTTCCTGCTCGGGCTTCAGCGGGCGGCTCTGGCCCGCAGAGCCGGCGGCGCAGAGCAGGGCGACGGCAAGGGCCACGGCACGCTTCGTTCGACCACGCATCGGAACATCCTTTCCCAGATCATCGATCCTTCGGTCCATGATCATAAGACGATATCGTCCGCGCCGCGCCTTGAAAATGCAGGGCCGCCCCTTGGTTCAGGCCTTGGGCGGGGGAGGGGCCGGGGTCTTCGGCTTGAACCGGCACAGATCCTCGACCGGGCAGCGCCAGCATTCGGGCTTGCGCGCCTTGCAGATATAGCGGCCGTGCAGGATCAGCCAGTGATGCGCCCCCTGGAGGAAAGGCTTGGGCGTGACCTTCTCAAGCTTGAGTTCGACCTGCAGGACATTCTTGCCCGGCGCGAGGCCGGTGCGGTTGGAGACGCGGAAGATATGGGTGTCGACCGCGATCGTCTCGGCACCGAAGGCGGTGTTCATGACAACGTTGGCGGTCTTGCGGCCTACGCCGGGCAGCGCCTCAAGCGCCTCGCGGTCCTGTGGCACCTCGCCGCCATGCTGGTCGACCAGGATGCGGGCGGCGGCGATGACGTTCTTCGCCTTGGTGTTGAACAGGCCGATCGTCTTGATGTGCTGTTTCAGTCCCTCTTCGCCGAGCTCGAGCATCTGCTCCGGCGTGGTTACCTTGGCAAACAGCGGGCCGGTGGCCTTGTTCACGCCGACGTCGGTCGCTTGTGCTGACAGCGCGACCGCGACCAGCAGCGTATAGGGATTGACATAGTTGAGCTCGGTCACCGGCGCGGGATCATTCTCCGCCAGCCGCCGATAGAATTCGAAGACGTCGGCCTTCTTCACAGGCCCAGCACGTCGTTCATCGAATAGCGGCCCGGTGCCCGGCCGGCCATCCACAGGCAGGCCTTTACCGCCCCGCGCGCGAAGATCGTCCGGTTTTCGGCGCGGTGGCCGAGTTCGATCCGCTCATTGTCGCTGGCGAGCACCACCATATGGTCGCCCGCGACCGAGCCGCCGCGCAGCGATGCATAGCCGATCGTGCCTTCCTCGCGCGGACGGTCATTGCCATGGCCGATCCGGTCGAAGCGGTTGAGCGTCACGCCGTCCGATCCGCGCCCCGCTGCTGCGGCTTCGCCGAGCAGGAGCGCGGTGCCCGAGGGGGCGTCGACCTTGTGCCGGTGGTGCATTTCGACGATCTCGATGTCCCAGTCGGGGCCGAGCCGCGCGGTCGCCTCGCGCACCAGATGTGCGAGCAGGTTCACGCCGAGCGAGGTGTTGGCCGATTGCAGGACGGCCAGGCCTGCCGCCGCTGCTTCGTCGATCAGCGCATGATGCTCGGGCTGGAGGCCGGTGGTGCCGATCACGATCGGAACGCCGGTGGCGCTGGCGGCGGCGAGATGGCCGGCCAGGGCAACGGGCGAAGAGAAATCGACCAGCACGTCGCACTGCGCGGCGAGCGTCGCCGCGTCGCCATGCTCGCCGAAGACGGCGCCGCCCAGGTCTACCCCACCCGCGAGCGTGGCGCCCATCGTCGGCGCAATGGCGGCGATCGCCTGGCCCATCCGTCCCTGCGCGCCCAATATTCCGATTGCGGCCATGCCCTGTCCCTTTTCGATCCGCGCGCTTCATGGCGTCCGCCCGCGCGTGACGCAAGCACCGGAACGAGCGGCGCACGGGCGATAGCCTCTGGCCTCGCTGGTCGGGACATGCTCAACTGTACAGCGGAGGCGCAAGCGAGGACCCGATCATGACCGCGCAGGACTGGCAATTCTCTCTTGAATCTGCGCTGGCAGCGCTGCCCGACGAGCAGGGACGGCGCTTCACCTATCCGATCCGCAACGGCAGCATGCGCATCGGCGTCTATGCACCGAAATTCGAGGATGATCAGGCGCCGCATGAGCAGGACGAACTCGACATCGTCGCCTCGGGCTCGGGCTGGTTCGTGAAGAATGGCGAGCGCCGGCCGGTGAAGGCGCAGGACGCGATCTTCGTCGAGGCGCACGCCTTCCACCGCTTCGAGGATTTCAGCGAAGATTTCGTCACCTGGGTGATCTTCTGGGGGCCCAAGGGCGGCGAATGAGATCTGCGATCGCGGCCGGTGCCGCCCTTTTTTCGGCGAGCGCAGCGCATACCCCCTTGGGCAGCGCGCCGATCACCTCAGCCTTTGCCGGCATCCCGAATGTCAGCTTCGACTATTATGACGTCGAAGGGCGGACGCCCGAGGAGATCTATCGCTCGATGCGCAGCCGCGCGCCGCAGACCGGTGACGCCGTGGCGCACACCGCCTGGCACATCCGCGTCGGCTGGCGCCAGACCCGGCGTGGCAACGACTGTCTCGTCGCCGATCCTGTCACGCGCCTCACCATCAAGGTGACTCTTCCGCGTCTCGTGACGAGCGAGGGGCTCTCGGTCGAGGCGTCCTCCTTCTGGTACCGCACGATGAAGGGCCTTGAAACCCATGAAGCCGGCCACGCCCGCATTGCCTTCGATCACCGCAACGACTTCGTCCAGGCGGCTGCCAAGGCGACCTGCGGCAGCATCAAGGATGTCGCCAAGCGGACCCAGAAACGGATCGAAGCGCTGCAGGAGGCCTATGACCGCCGCACGCGCCATGGGCTTGAGCAGATTCCTGGAACGTGAGGGATTTTCGTGAGCCAGGCAGCCCGGATTCTCCCGTGTGGGCTGATCGCAGATTTGTGCGATCGGAACTGCATTCTGCTCAGCGGCCTTGACCATTGGATGTGCTGCGAATGAAGAAAATCGAAAATATCCTCATCCTCACTGGCGCTGGAATATCCGCTGAGTCCGGCCTGGATACCTTCCGCGCCTCGGACGGGCTGTGGGAGAACCACCGGGTCGAGGACATCTGCACGCCCGAGGCATTGGCTGCCAATCGGGCGCTCGTGCTCGACTTTTACGATCAGCGGCGGGCGGCGTTGCGGGCGGTGGAGCCCAATGCGGCGCACATTGCTCTCGCGCGGCTCGATCGGGAGTGGCGGGGGGAGTTGCTGATCGTCACGCAGAATGTCGACGATCTGCACGAGCGGGCCGGGGCGCGGCGCTTGCTCCATATGCACGGCGAGCTGATGTCGGCGCTGTGCGAGGCGTGCGGAGCGCGGTCGTCTTATGGCGGGGCGATGCTCGACGGCACTGTGTGCGCGCAATGCGGGGCACTGGACCAGTTGCGGCCCGACATCGTCTTCTTCGGGGAGATGCCTTACGGCATGGAGCGGATCGAGGCGGCGTTGGCCGAGGCCGATCTGTTCGTGTCGATCGGAACGTCGGGGGCGGTCTATCCGGCGGCGGGCTTCGTGCAGATGGCGCGCCATGCGGGGATCGAGACGCTGGAGCTCAATCTGGAGCGCTCGGCCGGCAGCGGCTGGTTCGATGAGACGCGGTTGGGCAAAGCGAGCCAACTCGTTCCCGAGTGGGTGGACCAGGTGCTCGGCGGCTGAGATTCGGCCCGGCAACTCGGCTCGAACGCTTGTTGCGTCGCCGTCCGCCGATGGATTGCATCATCACCTGGGGCGACGGGCCGGAACGTCCCGGAGCGGGCCGCTCGCTCAGTCGACCCAGTCGAGCCCGATCTCGCGATAGAGGCCGCGGTCGTCGCCCCATTTTTCGGCGACCTTGACGTGCAGGAATAGGTGGACCTTGCGGTCGAGCAGCTTTTCGAGCTCTTCGCGCGAGCGGGAGCCGATTTCCTTGAGCCGGGTGCCGCGCTTGCCGAGGATGATCGCCTTCTGGCTATCGCGGGCGATCAGGATCTGCTGGTGGATCGCGACCGATCCGTCCTTGCGCTCCTCATATTTTTCGGTCTCGACGGCCGAGTCATAGGGGAGTTCTGCGTGCAGCTGGAGGAACAGCTGTTCGCGCGTAACCTCGGCCGCCAGCATGCGGTCGGTGGCGTCGGACACCTGCTCCTCGGGGAAATGCCACGGCCCCTCCGGCACGCGGGCCGCCAGTGCCGCGCGCAGATCCTCGACACCGTCGCCGGTCGCGGCGGACACCATGAAGATCGCCTCGGGGGCGAGCTTGTCCTGCAGCCGGACGGCCAGGTCGAGCAGGCTCTCCTTGGTGCAGATGTCGACCTTGTTGAGGATCACCAGCTTGGGCTCGCGGCGCTGGGCGAGCGTGTCGAGCAGTTCGGTGATGCGGCGGGAAATGCCGGTCTTCGCGTCGATCACGAAGGCGATAAGGTCGGCGTCCTGCGCGCCGCTCCAGGCGGCCGCCACCATCGCCCGGTCGAGCCGGCGGCGGGGGGCGAAGATGCCCGGCGTGTCGACGAGCAGCATCTGGCTCTCGCCGGCGATGGCGACGCCGATCAGACGGGTGCGCGTCGTCTGCGCCTTTGGGCTGACGATCGCGACCTTCTGGCCGACCAGCGCATTGACGAGGGTGGACTTGCCCGCATTGGGGGCGCCGACGACGGCAACGAAGCCGCAGCGTTCGGTCATGACAATTTCTCCAGCAGCGCCTTGGCGGCGGCGGTTTCGGCTTCCTGTTTCGAGCTGCCTTCGGCGCTGGCCTCGGCCTTGCCGGCGATCGAAACGGTGACGGTGAAGCGGGGCGCGTGGTGGGGCCCGCTCCGATTGCCCATGGTGTAGACGGGCGGCTTGCAACGATGTGAGGCGGCCCATTCCTGCAAGGCGGACTTGGGGTGCTTGGGCGCCTGCGCCTGGCCGGTGACGTGGCCGGACCAGGCCGATCGGACGAAGCGCTGGGCGGTTTCTAGCCCGCCTTCCAGATAGAGCGCGCCGATCAATGCTTCGACGACGTCGCCGACGACATTGTCGCTCTGCGCCGCGCCATCGTCGCGCGCCTGTTTGCCGAGCAGCATGTGCGTGCTGACGCCGATCTCGCGCCCGACCTCGGCGCAGACCTCGCGGCTGACCAGCGTGTTGAACCGACGCGAGAGCTTGCCTTCGGGCTCATCGCCATAGATCTCGTACAGCCAGGTTGCGGTGATCAGGCCGAGGACGCGGTCGCCGAGGAATTCGAGCCGTTCATAATGGATCGGGCCATAGCTGCCATGGGTCAGCGCGCGCCGGAACATCGCCAGGTCGCGGGGGACGTGGCCGAGCGCGCTTTCCACCCAGCGGCGAAGTTCGTCGTCATGCATCAGGCGCGCCTTAAGCCCTGATCGCATCTGGTGGAAGCGCTTTGCGCGGCAAGGGCGGCGCTGATCGCGTCGGGATTGCCTCGCGCCGCTCATCGGGGCACAATCGTACCATGGGCGACGTCGTCAATCTGAACAAGCTGCGGAAGGCGAAGGCCCGGGTCGAGGCCAAGGTTCAGGCCGAGGCGAACCGCGTAAAATTCGGTCGGACCAAGGCCGAGCGCAAGCGGGATGAGATCGAACGCGACAGGCTCGTCAAGGCGGTCGAAGGCGTCAAGCTGGACGGCGACTGAGCCTGGTTCAGCGGGTCATCGCCATCATCGAGATCAGGGCTGCGGCCATCCCGCCCCATAGCAGGACAGCCGTGCCGATGAACTTTGCCAGCGCGCGGTGGCGCGCGACCGGATCGGTGATGAAGCCGTCGGCCGTCCGCTCAGCGAGCATCTGCTGCAGCGCATGGGCGGGCGAGGGGACATGCTCGGCGGTGGCGTCGGCCGAGAAACGCACGACCTTGCCCTTCACGCGCCGTTCCTTGAACGCAGCGGTGTCCTGTACGGTCTTGCGGTCGAAATTAGCCATCGCGGTCTCCTGACCGGTGCAGGATGCCCCGGTCGGGGTTAACGCCCGGTAAAGATCAGCCGATCTGCTCCCAGGCCTCGATGATGTCCTTGAGCAGCAGGGCGGCGCGTTCGACGGCGTCCGGGTCGTGGCTACGGCCGCCGAGCTGTACCAGGCGGCGCGCCTCGCGGTAGACGCGGGCAAGATTGAGCGCAATTTCGCCACCGTTGCGGAAGTCGAGGCTGGTTTCGAGCGCAAGCAGGATGTTCGACGCGCGGGCCTGCTTGTCGATGATCTTGGCGCGGTTGCCCACGCGCTGCGCGGCGACCATGATTTCCAGCGCCTTGGTCAGCTCCTCGAACAAGATGCCGATCAGCTGGTGCGGCGTCGCGGCGAGAACGCGCGCTTCGATGTCGACATTCTGATAGGCCATCTTCGCGCCGCCCGTGGCGCCGTAACCGTTGCTCATATACATGCTTCAGCCCTCTTGATCGCGGGGTTTCCGGCTTAGTTGCCGCTGTCGTTGGTCCACAGCTTGATCTGCTGCGTCAGATAGCTCTGGGTCGAGGTGAGAGCGAACAGCGAGGACTGCATGCGCGTATATTGCGCGGTCAGCTGCGCCCGGTAGGCGGTGTCCTTCGCGGTCAGCTTTTCCTTGTCGCCGCTGATCGCGGCTTTCTCGCTTTCGAGCCGGCTCTGTGACGCGGTCAGCTGCCCTGAGGAGGCGGTCAGCTCATTCTTGATTGCGTCGAGCGCGCCTTGCAGGCCGCTGTCGATGGTGATCGTCGCGCTGCTGACCGATCCCAGGACATCGAAGGACAGGCCGGAGGCCGCCGAGGTGAAGGAGGCCTGGACGCCGGTCGCGCCGAGTGGCAGCGTGAAGCCGCCGTTGAGCGTGGCCGAGGCTGCGGATGAACTCGTCCCCGGCATGGCATTGGTCACCGTGTAGACGCCGCCCTTGGTCTTGCCGACGGCGCTGGTGATCTGGATCAGCGGGTTGTCGCTGCGTTGGCCAGGATTGAACATCGCCTCGACGGCCGAGGGGTTGCTCGCCATGATCGATGCGAGCCGCCCGCTGTCGAGCGAAAGACTGCCGTCGCGATTGGTCGACACGCCGATTTCGGCCAGGGTCGTCGGGCTGCCATCGGAGGCATAGGTGAGCTTCGTGGACGTCAACGCGCTCAGCCGTTGGACCAGCGAGCGAATGCCGGTGTCGCTTCTCAGCGAGCCATCGGTACCGGTCATGTCCTTGAGGGTCGTGCGCATCTCGTTGAAGGCGCTGACGAAGTCGGTGACCGCCTGTTTGATCGCGTCGACGGGTTGCGACGAGCCGATGGTGATGGTCGTTCCAGGGGAGGCAGACATAAGGTCGAGCTTCACGCCGTCGATCACGTCGGTGATGCTGTTCGTCGCCTTGCTGACGGGTACGCCGTCGACGATGAGTTCCGCATTCTGCGCGGCTTGTTGCAGCTCCAGGCCGGTAACCGCGTCGGGATCATAGCTGGCCGGGTCATAAGCGAAGCGGTCGAGTTCGCCCGCCGTTCCGCTCGTCATCTTGAGCGAGAAGGCATTGGCAGACCCGGTGGCACCCTTGACGACGAGACGTGCGCCACTGGAGTCGGTGACGATGCTGGCCGAAACGCCCAGACCGCTGTCCTTGATCGCCTTGGCGAGCCCGGCGAGCGTGTTGTTGGTCGAATCGATCGTGATCGTCTTGGTCTGGCTGCCGACCTTGAGTTCGAGCGTTCCGGTGCCGACGGGGCTCGATGCGCCGGTCAGCGGGGCGGCCGTCATCGTCTGGGCCATGGCGAGCTTCTCGACGCGCACCGAAGCCGACAGGCCATTGAGCCGCGCACCTGCCTGAGCGGAGACCTGCAGCACGCTGGTGTTCGAACTGGTCGGCTGGGTATAGAGCGTCCCGCCCGAGATCAGCGTCGACAGGGATGAGGAGAAGGCGTTGATCGAACTGACCGCGCTGGCGAGATCCGAGATTTTTGCCGTGTTCGCGGTTTCACGCGCGGTCAGCACCTTCTGCTTGTACGCGATCGAGGCTTTTGCCAGCTGATCGACGAGCGACGCGGTGTCGATGCCGGACGCGCCCAGCGAGGTAAGGATCGATGAACCGACCGAGCTAACCATTTTTCTTCACCACCTCGCTATGGCCGGTAACGACCTGTCGGGCGGATGATTTAGCGGCCCAATCCCTTTAATTTTCCTAACGCCTGCTAACCAAGTTCGGCGCGGTGAGCGCGCTGCGTGTCACCCGATCTTGCGGCCTTCTTCGTCGAAACGGGCGCCGGCAGGCACGTCGACATCGGGCTGCACGATGCCCTCTGCCATCGCCCGGTCCAGGTTGAAGACGAAGGCGAGGATCGCTGCGACCGCGATGAACAGGTCCTCGCGGATCATCTGACCCGACCGGCTGGTGTAATAGATGGCGCGCGCCAACTGCGGATAGGACAGCAGCGGCACGGCATTCTCGGTTGCAAGCTCCCTGATCGCCTGTGCGGTCGCGCCGCGCCCGCGCGCAAGCACCACGGGGGCGACGTCGAACCCCGGCCGATAGCGCAATGCCACTGCGAAATGGGTGGGGTTTGTCAGAACGACCGTTGAGTCGATCACCGCCTTGCGCGCCGATCCCTTGGCAGCCTGCATCTGCTTGGACCGGATTGCGGCCTTGAGTTCCGGCGAACCTTCGGTCTGCTTGCCTTCTTCCTTGATCTCCTGCTTCGACATGCGAAGCCGCTTGGCGCGCTGGAAAATCTGCGCGGGAATGTCGGCGCCAGCGACTATCGCGAGCGCCATCGTCATAACCAGAACAGCGAAGGTGAAGGACGAACCCAACTCGTCGAGTGCGGTTCTGAGGTCCTGTCGGCCGAGCGTCACGATGCTCGCAATCTGGTCCATCAGCAGCCAGTAGCCGACCGCGCCGAGCACCAGGATCTTGAGCAGCGCCTTGCCGAGTTCGATGAGCCCCTGCGTACCGAACATCCGTTTCAGGCCCGCAGCGGGATTGAGCTTGTTGGCCTTGAACCCGATCGCCGACCAGCGAAAACCGAGCGATCCCAGCAGGGCAGGCGCGGCGATCGCAGCGGCGAGGGTGAGACCGAGCAGCACCACCAGCGGCAGCGCCACGGTTACGACGAGCGACAGGAAGGCCGACAGCGGATCGAAGCGTTCGAGCGAGCCAGCGTCAAAGGACAGGCCATTGGCCAGCATCCGGCGCAGCGATCCGATCGTCCAGGGGCCCGCCATGGCGATCCACGCCGCCCCGACGATCATCACCAGTGCGGTACCCAGTTCGCGGGATTGGAGGACGTCGCCTTTCTCTTCCGCGTCCTTCTGCCGCTTGGCAGTCGGGGCTTCTGTCTTTTCGTCGTCCTCGGGACCGTCGGCCATCGCCTATTTTCCTGCCGCGAGCATGCGCGCCTCGGCCAGGCCGCGCTGGAGCGAGGAGGCGATCCCGTCGGCCATGACCGGGGAGGCGATGGCGATGAGGACGATCCCCGCCATCAGCGTCGCGGGCAGACCCACCGCAAAGATGTTCATCTGCGGAGCCGAGCGCGCGAGCATCGCCATGACCAGCTGGACGAGGATGATTGCGAAGCCGACGGGCAGGGCGATCGCAAGCCCCGCGGAGAACAGCTCGCCACCGAACAGGACGAGTCCCTGAATGCTGTTGCCGCCAAGGCCGCCCTGGCCGGGCGGAAGGGCCTGGTAGCTTTCGACGATGATCGCCGCCAGCTGAAGATGGCCGCCGGTCGCAAGGAACAGGAACATCGCCAGCAGCGAGAGAAATTGCGAGACGGCCGGCGAGGTGGCGCCGGTCGCAGGGTCCATCATCGATGCGAAGCCGAGACCCATGGCATTGCTGACGACCTCACCCGCCAGCAGCGCCGTCGAAAAGCCGATCTGAACCGCAAAGCCCAGTGCGAGCCCGATCAGCGCTTCCCCTGCGACCAGGAAGACGCCGTCGATGCTCACGATCCCGCCGACCGGCAGGACGAACGGCGTGTTGGCGAAAGCGGGAATGCCGAGCGCCAGCGCGACCACCGCACGGACCTGGACCGGCACCTGCGGAGCGCCGAAGACCGGAGCCGCGATGAACGCCGCTCCCGGCCTTATCATCGCGATCATCCATAGCCATAGCTGGGTTTCGACCCCGGCCAGACCCTGGGGTATCACCGCAGCATGTCCGGTATGCGGGCGAACAGCTCGCGGGTGAAATCGGCGAGCAGCATCAGCATGGCTCCGCCGAAGATGGCGAGAGCCGCGCCGACGATGATCAGCTTGGGCACGAAGCTCAGCGTCTGCTCGTTGATCGAGGTGGCTGCCTGGATCATGCCCAGCACGATCCCGACGATCAACGCCGGCAGCAGGACCGGCATCGAGATCAACGCCAGGATCCACATCGCCTGCTGCGCGATCCCGATGAAATATTCGGGAGACGCAGCGCTATCCATGGCGCTGACTCAGGTCGGATGCCGCCGTACTCATGTCGCGAAACTCGCCGCGAGCGAGCCCATGGTCAGTGCCCATCCGTCCACAAGAACGAATAGCAACAGCTTGAAAGGCATGGAAATAATGGCAGGCGATAACATCATCATGCCGAGCGACATCAGCGTCGATGCGACGACGAGGTCGATGATCAGGAAAGGCAGGAAGATGAGGAAACCGATTTGAAAGGCGGTCTTCAATTCGCTGGTGACGAAGGCCGGCAGCAGGATCGAGAAGGGGATGTCGGCGGGGCGGGCGAAGCGCGGCGCCTTGGCCAGATCGGCGAACAGCTTGAGGTCGGTCTGGCGGGTCTGCAGGACCATGAAGCGGTGGAGGACAGATCCGCTGCGGGTGATCGCTTCCTCGATCGTGATCTGGCCGGCCCCATAGGGTTTGAAGGCGGTGGCGTTCATCTGGTCGATCGACGGTTTCATGATGAACAGCGACAGGAACAGCGCCAGCCCGACCAGCACCTGATTGGGCGGGGTCTGTTGCAGGCCCAGTGCCTGGCGCAGCAGCGAGAGAACGATGATGATCCGCGTGAAGCTGGTCATCATCAGCACCAGCGACGGCAGAACCGTCAGCAGGCTCATCAGGACCAGGATCTGCAGCGACAGCGACAGCGGGCGACCGTCGCTCGCGATCGTCGTCATCGCGCGGTCGAGCGCTCCGCTTTGGGCGGGACCAGCTGTCGACGCCCAGGCCGGATCGCCCAACAGCACTCCGGCGACCACGGTCGCGGCGACGAGCAGAATCGATCTGATGGTGAAAAGGCCCCCGGCTTTCATGGACGGGTTTCAGCACTTGGCGGCGGCAACATCAAGGGGCCTCCCATGTCGGCGGTCACAGGAAGCTGTAGGGATCGACGTCGACCGCGACGCGGACGCCGCGCGGCCATTCGAGACTGCCCAGCCAGTCGCGAATGACCCGCTGAACGTCGAGTGTCCGTCGAGCGTGTACCAGCAGGCGCTGCCGATGGCGCCCGCGCAGCATTGCCAGCGGTGCGGGGGCGGGGCCATAGACGTGCATGCCCTCGACGGCGGGTGCCGTGCGGCCGATCAGTCGCGCGGTCGTGGTGGCCTCATCCAGTTTTTCTGACGAGATGATGATTGCGGCATAGCGGCCGAAGGGCGGGGCGTCGGCCATGCGGCGGGCCTCGGTCTCGGCGTCGTAGAAGCTCTGCGGATCGCCCGACAGCAGCGCCTGGATCACCGGCGCCTTGGGCGAATGGGTCTGTATAAAGACGTGGCCCGGTTTCTCGCCGCGACCGGCACGGCCGGCGACCTGGGCGATCTGCTGGAAACTGCGCTCGGCCGCACGCAGGTCACCGCCCGAAAGGCCCAGATCGGCATCGATCACGCCGACGAGGGTCAGCTCGGGAAAATGATAGCCCTTGGTGACCAGCTGGGTGCCGACGACGACGTCGATGTCGCCGGCCTCCATCCGTTCCACGAATTCGGCCGCCTTGGCAGGGGTGGAAAGTGTGTCCGAGGTGGCGATGGCAATGCGCGCCTCGGGAAAGAGCATCGTCACCTCGTCTGCGATGCGCTCGACGCCGGGGCCGCAGGCGACCAGGCTGTCCTCGTCCTTGCATTCGGGACAGGCCACCGGGGGCGCCATGACATGCCCGCAATGGTGGCATTGAAGCCGGCTGAGCAGCCGATGCTCCACCATCCAGGCGGTGCAGTTGGGGCATTGGAAGCGGTGGCCACAGGTCCGGCACAGCGTCAGCGGGGCGTAGCCGCGCCGGTTGAGGAAGAGCAGGCTCTGCTCCTTGCGCTCAAGCCGGTCCGACAGGGCGCGCACCAGCGACGGCGCGAGCCAGCGGCCGCGCGGCGGCGGATCGCTGAGCAGATCGATCGCCTCGATCGTCGGCAGTTCGGCCACACCATGGCGCGAGGTCAGCTTGAGTTCGGTGTAGCGCCCGATCGCCGCCTGTTGCCGTGTCTCGATCGCGGGTGTCGCAGAGGCGAGGATGATCGGTATCGCTTCCAGCTTGGCGCGCATCACCGCGACATCGCGCGCATGATAGAGGACGCCGTCCTCCTGCTTGAAGCTGGTCTCATGCGCCTCGTCGACGACGATGAGACCGAGATTGCGATAGGGGAGGAACAGAGCCGAACGGGCGCCGACGACGACGCGCGCCTCTCCGCGCGATATGGCGCGCCAGGCGCGGCGGCGCTGCGACTGGCGAAGCTCACTGTGCCAGGCGACCGGCAGATGGCCGAAGCGTGCCTCGAACCGTTTGAGGAAGGGCTCGGTCAGCGCGATCTCGGGCAGCAGGACCAGCGTCTGGCGATCCTGGCGTAGCGCGGCGGCGATCGCCTCGAAATAGACCTCGGTCTTGCCCGAACCGGTGATTCCATCGAGCAGGAAGGGGTGAAACTCTTCCGCGATCACGGCGTCGGCCAGCGTCCCCGCCGCCAGTCGCTGCTCGTCGGACAGATGCGGGGGAGCATGATCGGGATCGGGCAGGGGCCAGGGCGTGTCGATCGACACCTCGACCGCCTCGATCGCGCCCGCCTTGACGAGGCCCCGGATCACCGCGTCCGAGACGTCTGCGATCGTTGCCAATTCGCGGATCAGCCCCTGCCGCTGGCCGATGCGGTCGAGCGCCTGTTCGCGCTGCGGTGTCATCCGGCCCGGCCGCTCGCCGGTTGCGCGATATTCGGTGATCGTCCGCGCGCCGTCCAGCGCACTCGACGATGGCAGCGCCATGCGCAGCACCGCGCCGGGCGGCGCCAGATAATAGTCGGATGTCCACTCGATCAGCCGGCGCAGCGGCGCCGCGATCGGAGGGACATCATAGACGCCGAGCAGCGGCCGCAGCCGATTGTCGCCGACCTGATCGTGCGACGGCAGGCTTTCTTCCTCCCACACGACCCCGACCAGCTGGCGCGGGCCGAGGGGGGCAAGCACGATGCTGCCGGGTTCAATCACATGCTCCCGATCCGCCCGATAGTCGAGCGGCCCGAGGGCGGGATTGAGCAGGAGGACATGGGCGCGGGCCATGCCTGCGTCGATAGGGATGCGGCGCAGCGGCTGCAACGAAAAGACCTGTCGACCGACAGGACAAAAGCTGGTCGGCGGCGGGGCGCATCGCTATAGGGCTCGGCAACAATCGCCGATCCAGAGGGACCCCGTTTCATGAAATTCTTCATCGACACCGCCGATACCGCCGACATTGCCGAAATGGCCGCCACCGGCCTGCTCGATGGCGTCACCACCAACCCCTCGCTGATCGCCAAGTCGGGCAAGCAGTTCGTCGACGTCATCGCCGAGATCTGCAAGATCGTCGACGGGCCCGTGTCGGCCGAGGTCGTCGCGCTCGACCATGAAACGATGATGAAGGAAGCCGAAGTCCTGCGGAAGATCGCGGACAATGTCTGCATCAAGGTGCCTTTGACCATCGACGGCCTGAAGACCTGCAAGGCGTTGTCGGACGATGGCACGATGGTCAACGTCACCCTCTGCTTCTCCGCCAATCAGGCGCTGCTGGCGGGCAAGGCCGGCGCGGCGTTCATCTCGCCCTTCGTCGGTCGGCACGACGATATCGGTTTCGACGGCATGCAACTGATCGCCGACATCCGCCAGATTTACGACAATTATGACTTCGGGACCGAGATCCTCGTCGCCAGCGTCCGGCATCCGGTACATGTGCTCGAGTCCGCCAAGATCGGCGCCGACGTGATGACTGCGCCGGCCTCGGTCATCCGCGCGCTGTTCAACCACCCGCTGACCGAGAAGGGCATCCAGGGCTTCATGGCCGACTGGGCCAAGACGGGCCAGAGCATTCTCTGATCGCTCTGCTCCTCCTGCTGGCGGACGCGCTGGCGGCGATGCCGCTCGACAAGGCCATCGCCGCCGCGACCGACTGCCAGCGGGGCAAGCGGGGAGAGATAGTGGTCTGCCGGCGCGGGCAGGGGAGCGAGCGCTATCGCATTCCCGAGAGCCTTCGCGATCCCGGCTTCGATTTCTCCGACATGTCGGTCGAAGGCGTGTCGCGCGAACGGCATCGCCTGCTCGATGCGGGCGCCAGCGGAATCGGCTCCTGTTCGGCCTCCGGCGCCGGCGGGGCGAGCGGCTGTCTCGTCCAGAAGTTCCGCCAGTGGGAGCAGCAGAAGGCGGGCCACTGAGCGGACCCCTGCGCGATTCCGCCGGGGACATCCGAAATCGCGCTATCGCCATTGTGCGTTAACCATTGTCGGTTAGACTGCCGACATGGGAAGCGTGATCGACTTCGAAGTCGGCGCGATGGCGTCGCTAAAGAGGCGGGTTGCCGAGGTCGAAGAGGCCAATCAGGACCTCATCGCCTTCGCCCGCGGCCATTCGGGCGCGGTCTCCTCGATCCACTCTGCACTATTGGCAGCAACCGAGGCCGAGAGCCTCGATCATCTGATCCATATCGTCACACAGATGTGGCCCGACATATTGGGCCTCGATGCCGTATCGATGGCGCTGTTTGTCGATGAAGGCGGACTGCGCGCCGATGCCTCCGGCGTCCAGTTCGTCGAGCGCCGGCTGATCGAACGCTCGATCGAAGGCGTCGATGCGGTCGTGATGCGCGGGGTCGATCGCGGCCACCCGCTGTTCGGACCGGCCTCCGAACTGATCCGGGCCGAGGCGCTGATAAGGCTTCCCGTCGATGGGCCTCTGCCTGGCGGCATTCTCATGCTCGGACAGCGGCGGCCTATGGGGTTCGACAACCGGGCCGGTTCCGAGCTGCTGACCTTCCTCGGGGCGATGCTCTCGCGTCTCGTTCTGCGCTGGCTGCTTCCCTGACGCGGGGGCCGGGCCTATGCTCGGCACGATGCAGACACCCCATCTGGACGATCATCCCGCGCGACTTCTGGCTGCGCAGTGGAGTGAACATCTGCTGCGCGACCGGCGGCGCTCGGCGCACACGGTGCGCGCCTATGTCGCCACCGCGCACCGTCTGGTCGGTTTTTTGGGGCAGCATCTGGGGCGGCCAGTCGATGCCGCCGCGCTGACCGGAATCGAACGAGGGGACTTGCGCGCTTTTCTGGCCGAACGGCGTTCCGGCGGTCTCGCCAATGTCTCGGCCGCACGCGAACTTTCCGCAGTTCGTGCCTTCCTCGCCTTTGCGGGAGAAGCGTCGGGTGTGCCGAAGCGGGTGAACATCCGCGGCCCGAGGACGAAGAAGGGCCTGCCTCGGCCGGTCGCCCCCAGCGACGTGCAGGATATCGTCGAGGATGCCGCCGAGTCCGCCAGCGCGCCGTGGATCGCCGCGCGCGATCAGGCTGTGCTGTTGCTCCTCTATGGCGCCGGTCTGCGCATCGGCGAGGCAGTAGGTCTGACGGGGGCGATCCTGCCGCTCGGCGAGACGATGCAGGTTACCGGCAAGCGCGGCAAGACGCGCGTGGTGCCGATGTTGCCCCCGGTGCGGGAGGCGTTGGAACTTTATGTCCGGCTCTGCCCCTATGGCACGTCACGCGACGAGCCGCTTTTTAGAGGCGCGCGGGGCGGGGCGCTTGCGCCCGAACTGATCCGCAAGGCCGTGCGCGCGGCGCGGGTGCGGCTGGGTCTGGATGAGCGGACGACCCCCCATGCGCTGCGGCACAGCTTTGCGACCCATCTCCTCGGCCGGGGCGCCGATCTCCGCTCGCTCCAGGAGATTCTCGGCCATGCGAGCCTGTCGTCGACGCAGGTCTATACCGGCGTCGATACCGCGCATCTGATGGACGTCTATCGCAACGCCCACCCCCGCGCCTGAACCTGCAGGCGGAGGGGTAGGCCGGCCGGTCGATCAGCGCTTTGCCAGCGTCCGGTTCGGGACATAGTCGTTGAGGTCCGCAGCGTCGCTGACCTTCCACGGCATGCCCCGCGAGTTGAGATAGAGCTTCTCCATCTCGTTGCGCTTGAACGGACGCGACCCCACACGACCGAAGATCGCGATCTGATTGCCGCTCTCGTCGACGCCTCTGTCACGGTCGAGGCCCTTGGACAGCGACAGAGCCGGCGTCGGCGTCTTCGCCCAGGCAATCAGTTCGGGCTTCGGCGCAGGCGAGAAGCCGTAGAAATTGGGCTGGCTGTCGGGCGAGGTCAGCTGGATCACCTTCAACCCGTTCCGTCCATCCGCCACATAGGCGAACAACGAAGCGTTGGTGGTGCCGACGATCACGTCTTCCGCATCGTTCAGGCGGCCATCGAAGGTCACCTTCTGATAGAGCTTCGGCTTCAGCGGGCGGGTGATGTCGATGATGACCAGACCGTCCTGCTTCGCGGCGACATAGGCATAGGTGCGGGCGAGATAGACACGCTGCGCGTTTGCCAGCGGCACAGTCGCTTCGGGTACCAGCACCGGTCGGTCGAGGTGGGTCACGTCGATCAGTTGCAGGCCATCTGCGGTCGTTACCCACAGATAGCGGAACTGTAGCGCCGAGGCGCGGGCGTCGCGCAGCGGGATCGTCGCGGCCAGCTTCGGCGCCTTGGGATCGGTCAGGTCGACGACGACCAGGCCGATATTGGCCGTGATATAGGCATAGTTGCCGCCGAGAGTGATGTGACGCGCACCCGCCAGGATGTTGTTGGCGTTCCAGGTCACTGTCCGCTTCAGGAAGTTATTGCGCGGCTCGCCATCGGCCAGCGTCTCGACATTGACGACGATCAGGCCTTCCACCGAGTCCGTGACGAAGGCGTAGCGATAGATCTCGCCCATCTTCTGTTCCTGGTTCTCGGGGTAATATTTGACGATGTGATCGTTGCGCTCGGTCGAGATCGGCTGGCCCGTCGGCAGCGCCATGCAGGTCGCATTGTTGCTCGCGACGTGCGTGTCCTGGCCGAGCGGGGAGAAGGGCGCCGTCAGGATGCGCTGCGAGGTGCCCTTGTTGGCGATCGAGGCGACGTCATAGACGCGGAAGCCGCCCTTGCCTTCGGCCACGAAGAAATATTCCCCGCGCAGCTGGACGCAGCGGGCTGCGCCATTGGTCGGATGATGGGTGTTGGCGAATTCCTCGACGGCGTCGGGCTCGCCCGACAGCTTCTTGCCGAAGCGCGTACCGCGGACCCATTCGATCAGTTCGCGGTCGTGCGACAGATGCTGCTTGTACCAGTCGGGATAGGCATATTTGTGCAGATAGGAGCCGATTACCGCCTGCGGTTCGCTCCATTCGGTCACGCGGATCGCCTCGATGCCCTTTTCCAGGCCGGTCCAGGCGTTCAGCCCGACGAAGTTGACGAAGTTCGTCCCCAGCAGGTTGAGCTGCGCCATGATCGCATTGTTGTCGTCGTCCTGCGACAGATGGCAATCGGTACAGCGCTTCGTCTCGGTCTTGCGGACCGTGTGCGGGAAGTGCGGTGCGAAGGCCTGGCTCGAATAGCCGGCCGATGAGATTGGCGGCTGCTGGATGTAGATCCGCTCGCGGTTGAGGTTGGTCGAGGAGAGGACCAGCGCCGAGGTGGACCGGATCGGGGCGATGATGTTGCCCTTGGTGGTCTGGTGAATGCCCAGCTGGAACATCTCGTCGCGCGCGACCTGCGGGTTGTAGGTCGCGAAGTTGCGCGTCTCGGCGCCGTCATATTTGTGCGTCGTCGTCTTCCAATTGGCCTCGATCGGCAGGTGGCAGCCGCCGCACGACGTCGTCCACGACAGATGGCAGGTGAAGCAGGCCATGTTGTCGACATTGTGCGCACGGTCCTCGGGCGCGATGCCGGGGCCCCAGCTGAACTTGCCCGTTTCAACCCCGTCCTTGCCCATCAGCTTGGCGCGGGCGGCGAGCGGATTGAAGTGCGCGCTCGACCGGTCGACCGCTTCACGGACCAGCGAGACTTTCCACTCGATCTTCGGGTCGACGATCGAGCGCTGGATCAGGACACGCTCGCCCTTGGCGTCGACGGTCCATTCGAAGCGGCGCTTGCCGTCCTGGTTGCGCAGCAGCGACAGGTCGGTCCCGCCCGGAGGCGCCGCCGGCCCCGAGGTGCGCAGCGTCGGGAAAGCATCCGGCGTGCCGTGGCAGTCCTTGCAGCCGATCTCCACCGCATTGGCGACCTCGCCATAGATCAGGCCATTGCCATGGCTGTCCTGCGCGAAGTGGCAGTCGGCGCACTGCATTCCCTTTTCGGCATGGATGTCCATCATGTGGACAGCCTTGCCCTTCTGCTCGCCGATCTCGGCAAACATGCCGGTGCCGTTCTTGCGGAACTTCTCGGGATCGTCGGGCGACACGATCTTGCCATCGGCGTCGAGCAGATTGCCCTCGCGGTCGCGCTTGTAGATGGCGCGGAAGTTCCAGCCATGGCCGTGATAGTCGGCGAACTGGGTGTCCTTCGCTTTCGGGTTCACATCGTCATAAACGTTGCGCAGGAAATCCAGATCGCCCCATTTGCCGATCGCGGCGGCGGCCTCCGGATTGCGCTCCTGCACCGCATGGCGCTCGGCGATCGTCGGGTTCTTCTGCTTCTCGGGCCACATCAGCGGGGCGTCGGACTCATAGTCCCACATCGTGTAGCCGAGATAGCTGTTCAGGAAGATGTTGGGCTGGTGCATGTGGCAGTTCATGCACTGGGCGGTCGGGATCGCCTTGGTGAAGGCGTGCTGGATCGGGTGGCCCTTTTCCTTCATCGGCCCGACCGGATGGCCAGCGACGCCCTTGCCGTCGTGCGAAGTAGCATCGCCATGATCGCTGCGGTCATGATCGGGGGAGGGCGCGCCATGATGGCCGCCGCCGCCATGCCCGTCGCCATGACCGTCGCCAGCGGGTTCGAGCTTGTCCTTGATCGTCGGGTCGACCGTCGCCGTCTGACCGTCACGGCCATATTTGGCGTAGATCAGGCTGTGCTTCGGCTCGCGGTCGTTCGCATAGACGACGTGACAGCCCGCGCAGCCCGAATTGCGATAGTCGCCGGGCTGGTCGTTGGTTCCCATGAACCACATGAAGGGATCGTTGAGACGCGTCTTGTGGATATTGAGGACCGGGATCGCGACGCGCAGGCCGGTGCCGGGACCGCGATTGGACTGCTTGAGGTCGGGCCGGCCCGGCTCCTCCAGACGCTGGATGTTGCCGCCGATATTGGGCAGACCGATTTCGGCAAAGGTGCTGTTGATCGTGCGTCCGCCGCGCTCGAACACACGGAAGATGTCGCCTGGCGGGATGACGTGCCAAGTCGGCAGCGGATACATGACGGGCAGGGCGCCGCGCGCTTTCTGCTCGGGCGTCACGGTGCCGGCCGGGGTGCCCGGCGACTTGATCTGCGCCGGCTGGCCGTCCGAGGTGTAGGCCTCGCCGAAAATGTAATTCTTGTAGGGGACGATGCCGTTATTATAGGCGCCGCCGCCCCACAGCATCGCGCCGGTCGACATCAGCGAGCGTTCGGCCGCCTGGATGATCTCAATGTGACAGGCGCCACAGGCCTGGCGGGCGACGCGATAATCCGACGGATTGACGAAGCGGATATATTCCGGCGCTTCCTTGTTCAGCAGGGTGTAGCTGCGCTTTGGATTGGCCGAGGACGGCCAGTGCCAGCTCTTCGGATATTTAGGCAGCACATGCGCTTTGTCGCGCGCTTGAACATAAGCCGCGTCGGCCATTTGCAGGCCTGCCTGGACCCGTACAGACGGATCGCCGCCATGGCAGTCGACGCAGCCGAGGACGACCGCCTCGCTCTGGTGCATCGTCTTGCGATCGGAAGCGGTGTGGCAGGAGATGCAGCCGTCGCTCTTGGCGTCCGCCTGTGTCCAGTCCTGCGTGCGCGGAGCATCGCCAAACTTGGGATAGACGCGCGCAACGGGCTTTTCGCCTTCGGAGGCGGGGGCCACCGAGGGAAGCGAGACCAGCGCGGCGACCGCTGCCGCCAGCGCCAATGCGCCGCGAGCCGCCCATCGCATCGTCGTCATCGATCCCAAAGCCCCCATGTACGCCCTCAGTAGGTCAGGATCGCGTTGAACAGCACCGAATAATATCGGTTGTCTCCGCGTGAATTGGTAAACAGATCGGCAAAGCCCTTGGACGGGTCGAGCACCGCGCCGGACAGGCGGAAAACTACGTTCTGGATCATCGAGGGACGCCAGATCAGCGCACCCGATAGGTCCCAACCGATCGACTTCGGAATGCTGCCTTCATTGCGCAGCTCACGCAGCGTGGCGG
>NZ_JAGMXV010000239.1 GCF_018006725.1 Rhizorhabdus sp. | reverse complement strand
GCCTTTGCCTTGCCCGCGCGCGAATCGGTGACGCCGCCGAAGACCGGAGGAGACGGGCGGCCAGGTTTCCGGCAGTCCCCGCGACGCCAAGAACGACTAAAATAGTCGTAGTTCTGGCAAGTAGTTATTGGCCGGTGGGAGGTGGTCATTCATGATCACCTCCCGACAATCACGGGCCGCACGCGCGTTGCTGGGATGGACACAGGAGACGCTCGCTGACGAGGCCCGGACATCGCTGACCGCGCTCAAGCGTCTCGAATCCGAAAGCGGCCTCGAGGTGTATGAATCGACGCGCGATCTCGTCCGCAGGGCGCTGGAGGCAGCCGGGATCGTTCTGCTTTCGACTGACAAGGGCGAAGGCGTGTTGCTGCTTTATGACCGGAAAGATCAGCCGGCGAGGCGTTGAGCCCCCGCCGTCTCCGGCACGACGACAGAATTTCCTGCGATTCTGTTAACGAAATCCATTCGAGCGATTATAGTCGCCCTATGGGACAAGCAGCACCGTCATTCCTCGACGAACCGCCAGTCAGCCAATCGCTCACCGACTATGATCGTGAGCACATGGCCCTCTATTTGCGTTTGCTCGATTCCGCGCGCGATGGCGCCGCGTGGGAGGAAGCCGTCCAAATTCTCTTCGGCCTCGATCCCGCACACGACCCCCGGCGTTGCCGCCATGTTCACGACACGCATCTGGCGCGAGCGCGCTGGATGACGGAACAGGGCTATCGCGAACTGGCCCGACCCCCACATTGACCGCCATGATGCCGGTTCGGCATCACCGTTTGCCCGTGGTGCAGCTTCCGCCGTGCGGCCTCGTCAGGAATCCTCTCTTCTTCGACAAGCACATAAGCGAAGGGAGGATCGCGATGACGCCAAGTGCGGCAGGATGGCGCTCTTCCGCCGCCTATGAGCATATCGATGAGATGAGCGCGTCCGATCTTGCCTGGGAGTGGCTCCGACGCAACGACGATTATGACGAAGACTTCCAGGAACTGGGCGACGCAGGGACCGACACCAATGCGCTGACCGACAAGATCCGGCGGCGCTGGGGGTTGCGATTTCCCCATCGACCCGTTGGAACCTCCGTCTGAAGCCCACATCGTCTGGCTGCCCGAGGACGACACCAGCGCCATCTTTCTGGGGCCGACGCCCACCCGCCTGCTTGGCGACGCCGAACCGCCGCCAACCTTCGAGAGCGCCTATCGCATAGCAGACGATAGCGAAGACATCCTTCTCTACGATCTCGGCAACGGCCAGCGCGTCCAACTCGTCATCGACCCGACCGCGATGCTCGGCATGCCGCTTGCCGCCGTCATCCCGCTCGACCGTGAAGGTCTCGACCGGCTGGAATCCCTTGGCCGCCTGCTGTCCGCCCTTCACGGCCGGGCCATCCCACCGGATACGCGGCTGACGCGGCAACAGCGTCTGCGATTACGCAGGATGCTGCAATGCTTCGACGGCTACCGCGATGGCGCGACGCAGCGGGAAATCGCGCAGGTCATATTCCACATCGCCGCGCTCGATCGCCAGGAATGGCAGGACGCCTCCGCCCGCCACGCCATCAAATCCCTGCTGCGGGATGCGCGCGCGATGATCGCCGGCGGCTATCGCACCTTGCTCCGGCATCGCCGGCAGAACTGACCGTGTCGGCACCGTAAGCGGTGGGCGATTTCAGGCCCCCCTGACTTCGCCCTGCATCCCGCCGGTCCTGCTTCGCCATCGTGGCCTTCGTCCGCCGCTGATCTCCAGCGGCCTTCACGAAGCTCACGGAGGCCCCACCCATGCGACCCGATCTCGCCGTTCTCCCACCGCGATTCCTGCGCACCAAGGAAGCCGCCGAGTTCCTAAGTCTGTCGGCCCGCACCCTCGAAAAGCATCGGACCTACGGCACCGGCCCGGCCTATCGCAAGCTCGGCGGCCGCGTCGTCTATGCCGTCGACGATCTCGAAGCCTGGGCCGCGCGCGGCGCCGTCACCTCGACCTCCGATCCTCGCGGCTCGATCCTTCCCGCCAAGCGTCACACGCCCGCGCCACCGGCCCATGCCGGCCGATACCCACGCTGATCGTCGGCGAAACCCATCAATGGCGGTGCGGCAACAACACCTATCGGAGCGCGGACAGCTCGACCTGTTTCGGGCGCTCCCTGGCGGGTTCGCTGCCCGAGATGCGCAGGATCTCATGGCCTTTCCCTTCTTCTCCCTTTCCAAATCCCATCGCACCGCGCCGATAGATTTCAACGCTGGCGGCGTGTCGATCCGTGTCGAGGCCGTGCCCGATCACGGCATGGCCACGATCTGGGACGCCGACATCCTGATCTGGGCGGCGAGCCAGGTCGTCGAGGCGCGCGACGCGGGGCTTCGCACCTCGCGCCTGATGGTTGCCACCCCCTATGAAATCCTAAGATTCATCGGCCGCGGCACGTCGCTGCGCGATTATCAGCGCCTCAAGGCTGCGCTCGACCGGCTGCAATCGACGACGATCTGCACCTCGATCCGTCAGCCCGCCGAGGGCCGGCGGCATCGCTTCTCCTGGATCAATGAATGGAAGGAGCGCACCGACCGGAACGGCAAACCTGACGGGATCGAGCTGATCCTGCCAGACTGGTTCTACCAGGCCGTCCTCGACGACGCGCTCGTGCTGACGATCGACCGCGCCTATTTCGGCCTGACGGGCGGCCTCGACCGCTGGCTCTACCGGATCGTTCGCAAGCATGGTGGCCGACAGCGCAATGGCTGGCGCTTCGACTTCCGTCATCTCCACCAGAAGTCAGGCGCGCTCTCCCCCTTCAAGCGCTTCGCCTTCGAGCTGCGCGACATCATCCGGCGCCAGCCGCTCCCCGGCTACACGCTGTTCCTCGAGATCGAGGGCGGCGGCCGCACGCTGCTCGCCTTCGAGCCACAGCCCACCTGTGGAAAAGCTGTGGATGGCGTCGTGCCATCGGGAACCCGAGGGCGCGTGCCATCGGGAACCGGACCCTCGTGCCAACGGGAACTGAAACTGGCCCTAACCCACGGCGCGAAAAGCGAAAATCGCGCCCTTAACTTAGAGTCTAACAGAGACTCTAACCTTGAAGAGCGCGCCCGCGAGGTGGAAAACCTCGTCCGGCAGGCCACGAAGGCCCTCAGCGTCGCCGGCAAACGGCGCCCCGAAGCCGCCGACACACATCCCCTCCCTCAGCTCCCTTTCACGTCCGTTTCGGGGGGACGGCGATGATCGTCGCGCTCCTCAACCAGAAGGGCGGCGTCGGCAAGACGACACTGGCGCTGAACCTCGCGGGCGTTTGGGCGAGCCGGGGCAAGCGCGTCACCTTGATAGACGCGGACCCCCAAGGCTCGGCGCTGGACTGGTCGCAGCAACGCAGCCGCGAGGGCCTGGCTCGCGCCTTCGGTGTCGTCGGCCTCGCCCGCGATACGCTGCACCGGGAAGCGCCGGAACTGGCCCGTGACGCCGACATGATCGTGATCGACGGGCCGCCCCGCGTCGCCAGCCTGATGCGTTCGGCGCTGCTCGCCGCCGACCTGGTGCTGATCCCGGTGCAGCCGTCGCCCCTAGACGGCTGGGCCTCCGCCGAGATGCTGGCGCTCATCGGCGAGGCGCGCATCTACCGGCCGGAGCTGGTCGCGCGCTTCGTGCTCAATCGTTGCGGCGCGCGCACCGTGCTCGCCCGCGAGACGGCCGCGACCCTGGCCGATCACGATCCTCCCGTCCTCGCCGCCACCATCGGTCAGCGCGTCGCCTTCGCGGTCGCCGCGCAGTCCGGCCAGCTCGTCTCCGAACTGGCCGACGGCACGCCCGCCGGGCGCGAGATCGCGGCGCTGGCGGATGCGATCGAATTCTTGAACATCGGGAGGCCGGCGCAATGAACGGGCGCTCGTCCCGCAATGGCTTCGCCTCCCGGCCTGCCAATCCCGAGCGCTGGGTCAAGGCGGCCGACAACCCGCCGCGCGATGCCGGCGCCGGCGGCTACACCGCCCGGCTGACCATCGACGTGACGCCGGCGCTGCGCGGCCGGATCAAGATCGCCGCGTTCGCTCGCGGCGTCACGGTCGCCGACATGCTGCGTGAACTGCTCGCGCGCGAATTTCCCCCGACCTCCGAAGGAGACCCATCATGACCGACGCCGCGGTTTCCCGCGCGCAGGGCGGCTCCATGCCGCGCGCGCATCTCGCCGACCGTCTCACCTATGTCGAGCTGACGCATGTCGAGAAGCGGATCGAGAACTGGATCAGGTTCGGCCACGACGCCCATGAACGGGTGCTCGATCGCCGCCGCCGCGTCTTCTCTTTCCGGCCGGGCAGCCTCTTCGCCTTCGTGCGTTGGGCCGCCAACGACTTCGGCACCATCATCTCGCGCATCGACATCGTGCGCGCCACCGCGCCAGGCGAAGCCTACCAGACGCTGCCCTTCGTGCGCCCCGGCGGCGACATCCTGCTGAAGATCGAGGGCTGGCCCAAGGTCGAACAGGTGCTTCGCCACATCGACGCCGTGGAAGCCCTCGGCATCGACGCCTGCGACGTGGCTTCCGATCACTGGCGTCATGTCGGCAACCGGATCGGCGCGGGCCATGAGCCGCGCGCCTACACGCTGGAGCGCCATGCGGCATGGCTCAAGCGACGGGAGATCCGGCTATGACCCGCTTCGGTTATGTCATGACGACCTATGCCGTGACGATGGGTGTCGCCATCGCCGCCTTCGTCCCGATCGCGCCGCGCCTCGTCTGGAACGCCTCGGCCAGCGCGCCGATCGGTCTCTATGACCTCGCCCCGCCGCACCCTCTGACGGTTGGCGATCTCGTCGCCGCCATGCCGGACAAGCCGCTGTCCGACTTCATGGTCGAGCGCGGCTATATCGGCCGCGACGTGCCGCTGATGAAGCGCGTCATGGGGCTTCCCGGACAACAGGTCTGCCGCATCGGCAACGCCGTCACCGTCGATGCCGTGCCGCTCGGCGAGGCGCTCGACCGCGACCGGCTCGGTCGCCCGTTGCCGGTCTGGCAGGGCTGTCGCCGCATCGCCGACGGCGACATCTTCCTCATGAATGCCGACGTGCGCGACAGCCTGGACGGCCGCTATTTCGGCCCGCTTCCGGTGCGCGCCGTCATCGGCAAGGCGACGCCGCTCTACACCGACGAGGGTGGCGACGGCCGCTTCGTCTGGCGCCCGGCGACACGCTGACCGCTTTCCGTCGTCGGGAGCGGCGCCCGCCGACGGTTCATCCACACCGCCGCCATGGAGACCATCATGTCGCAGATCGGCACGTTCACCCGCGAGCTGTCCGGCTTTGTCGGGCGCATCCACACCCTGACGCTTTACCGCGAAGTCATCGTCGTTCCCACCGAGCCGTCCGAGACGGAAAATGCACCGGACTATCGCATCCATCACGGCGGCGACGATGGCCCGGAGATCGGCGCGGGCTGGAAACGCACCGGAGAGCGCGCCGGCCAATACGTCGCCCTGCTGATCGACGATCCGGCCCTGCCGCAGCCGATCCGCGCCAACCTGTTCCGCGATGACGATGCCGGCAGCGCTTGGTCGTTGCACTGGAGCCGTCCGCAGAAGCGTGACGGGAAGGACTGAGGCGATGCGGCGAACCTCCCTTCTTCTCCTTGCCGGCCTGTCGTTCGGTTGCGCGCTGACCGTTCCGGTCTTCGCGCAACCGTCGAACCTCGCCCCTGCACCCGCGCGAGACCTACTCGGCGAACTGATCGCCGAGGCGGCGCAGCGCTTCGAGATTCCCGCCGCATGGATTCGTGCAGTGATGAAGGCGGAGAGCAACGGCGATCCCCGTGCCATCTCCCCCAAGGGCGCGATGGGATTGATGCAGATCATGCCGCGGACCTGGGCGGATTTGCGGGATCGGCACCGCCTCGGCGCTGATCCTTACGACCCGCACGACAACATCATCGCGGGCGCGGCCTATATCCGCGAGCTATACGACCGCTACGGCTCTCCCGGCTGGATCGCGGCCTACAACGCCGGTCCCGGACGTTACGAGGACTCGCTGAGGGGCCGTCCCCTACCGGCCGAAACGCGCGCCTATGTCGTCAATGTCGCGCCGTCCCTCGGCGGTGGCGATGCACAGGCGCCGGTTCTGATCGCCGCTGCCGATCCGCTCGCATGGACCCAAGCGCCACTGTTCATCGCGCAATCGCAGCGTCGGCCGACAACCGCTCCCGTGCCGGACGAACGCACCTCCAATGACGCGGGGACGACACCGGGCGTTCGCGATGTTTCCGCCATCGTGCCGCAGTCGGGCGGCCTGTTCGTCGCCCGAGCGGATACGGGACGACAGCCATGAGGCGTGTGATCCCGTCCGCCCCGCAGGACGTTTCAGTGTGCAGCGGATGGGACTGGCGACGGTCTCATCCGTGGGCAATGGGGGCAGAACAGGAAGGAAGGCGGGAGGGCAAGATTAAAGCGGACGGCACCCCATGGGTCCGATCCGGGGGGCAAGCCCTTGTCTGCACACTGTTGGGGACGGCACTGCCGTCAGGGCGGCATGGTGCCGCTGGTCATCGCAAACCCTGCATCTACCGCATTTTCGGCGGCACTCTCGCCCAAAACCGGCGTTTTCGGCCGGGTTGCCGTCGATGAGCGCCGACGACGACAACCGTTTCCGGCCAAAGCCCGGCCGCATCCGCTCCGATGCGTCGAAGGCCTGTCAGGCGA
>NZ_JAGMXV010000238.1 GCF_018006725.1 Rhizorhabdus sp. | reverse complement strand
GCTCAGGCGCCTGCGCAGCCGTACGCAGCCGTCGCCCCGTCACCTGCTCCGCAGCCGCCGCTGCCGACACCGCAGCCTTCGGTTGCCGTGCCTCCTGCGTTCGCCGCCCCGGTCGCGCCGAGAGCGTCTGACCTGATGGGAACCCCCATTATGCCACCGCCGCAGCCTGTGCCCGATGTGCGCTTGCAGGTTGATCCGCTGCCGTCGCCCCCGATTGCTCCGACCACCTTTTCCGCTCCGGAGCCATCGGCGCCCATTTCGCCCAGGCCTGTTCCGGCGGCGCCCGTGCCAGCCAATATAGCCTCCGCCGCCAATGATGCGCTGCTCGAACAACCGTTGCACATGACGCTGGAGCAACTGAGGCAGATGATCAGGCGTTAAGCGCGCCTCCCGCATCCAGCGTCAGGGCACGGAGTCTGAGTGTCACCGGGTTGGTCTCAGGGGCCACTCGCTCCACCGACAGTTCCACCAGCAGATGGCCGGACAGGTCGAGGTCGGTCCTGATCGCGGCCTCGCGAAGAGAGCGAACCGCCCGGTCGACATCCGGGCCATCGATCGCGAGATCGAGAAGGTGGCGCTCGCCGTCGAACAGCAGGCTGCGCCAGGGGCGACTGTCCGATTGCGTCGCATGAACCCGCGCAAAAGGACGGCAGCGTGTGCGGAGCGCCGCCAGCAATGCTTTTCCCGGTGCGCTCATCGAACCGGGCCTTTTGTCTCGGCCTGCCAGCGGGCGATATGAGCCCTGACCTTCGCGGCCGTCGCCGCCCGCGGTTCGCGGCCGCGCCGCAACGCTGCCACGAAGGCGGGGTCACCCAATGCCTCGCGGCCGAAGCGCGATGGCTTCGTCCCCGATTGTCTGAGGTATCGTTCGACGTCTCTCAGCAGATGCATTGACGCTTCCTTTGTCCCGAATCATATGTTCACTTTATGTTCTTTCTGATTTCCTACTTGTCTAGGAAAAATCCTAGGAATAGGACGGGGCATGGCCGAAGACGTGCGCAGCATCCTGGATGAGCTGATCCGTGAGAGAGGGGAGGATTATTCCTCGCTTTCGCGGCTGATCGGCCGAAATCCAGCCTATATCCAGCAGTTCATCAAGCGAGGCACGCCGCGCCGCTTGTCGGAGGAAGACCGGGCGCGGATAGCTGCCTATTTGCGCGTGCCTGAAGATCGGCTCGGTGGCAGGTCGACGTCGTCAGCTTCGATGCCTCCGGCGGCAGCGCAGGACGGAGGCTTGCGTGCCGTGCCCCGAATCGAGGTGCGGGCGTCGGCGGGGGCAGGGGGCATCGCGGATATCGAGGAACGGGGGCGTCCTTTTGCCTTCGATCCCGCGTTGCTCAGGGAGATTGGCGCACGGCCCACGTCACAGCTGTCGGTGATCCGCGTTTCGGGCGACTCGATGGAGCCGACCCTGCGCGATCGGGATGACATATTGGTCGATCTCAGCGTGACGACGCCTGCGCCGGATGCCATTCATGTGCTGAGCCTGGACGACCTGCTGATGGTGAAACGGCTGGTGCGCGACGGCGACAGGTGGATCGTCCGCAGCGACAATCCTGCCTATGTGGACATCGACGATTTCGACCCGGCGGCCTTGCGGATCATCGGCCGTGTTCTGTGGTGCGGGCGCAAGCTGTAGCCGGGCCGGCGCCCGAAGCTCAGCCGCGCCGACGGTCGTAGAAATACAGTGCGAGCGTGATCACGACACCGATCGCGGTGCCGATGAGGGTGCCTGCCGAGGGCTGACCCTGCCGCGCGCCGATGACGGCTCCGGCCAGGATCGAGAAGGCTATGATCGCTCCGCCCGCGCGGGACGCTGTGCGGCTGTTCTGTTCCATGGCCGCCCCCATGCCACGCTCCTTCCTGTGGCGCCAGCCATGTCCCGTTCGGTATCGCCGATGTCCCGGCTGTCCCGCAACGGGACGGATCGTCCTGCCGCGGGACGTGGTAAAGACTCCGTCGACCATTGAAAGCGCGGAAAACCGCCAATCCCGAAATGCTGGCATGACGCTTGTGTAGGATATTGCAGGTGTCCACGGGGTTCGCGATCTTGGAAGAGATATTCTACATCGCCCATCGCAGCAGCATCGAGCAGGCCCAGGAGTTGCTGAGCCAGTTCGGCATGCTGGCGATCGATGAAGCGGCGGCGCGCAGCCGCCATTATCGGGAGCTGGGCAATTCGATTCGTTTCTGCGAGTGGCGCCAGATCGAGCGCTTCCTCGCCGTGCTCGCGCAGGATGTCGCGGTCGGTACGATCCACTGACTGACGCTTTCGCGCAACGCCTGCCTATTTGTCGACATTGGCGGGCGGGGTGTCGGCAAGTTGCGCTGGCGACGCCGCTGGGGTCCGGCTAGGGTCGCGCCATGCGTTTCGCCTGTATGCCGTTCGGTGCGCCCCCGCTCGTGTTCGGCGCCTTGCTGATCCTTTCGGCGCCCAGCGAAGCACAGCAGCAAAATCCTACGACGCCCTCGGCCGATCCGGTCGAACCCGGCGACGTCGATCCCTCTGCCGATATGGCGCCGCTGCCCGAGATGGAAGTGGAGTGGCCGGATGCAACGTCAGCCGAGGCGCCGGCCGAGCCGGAGGCGGGCACGGCCGGGGCACCTGCCGCCGCTGCGGTTGCTGAATCCGATGACGAAGCACTCGCCGATGCCCAGACCGATCGCCGATACGACGTCCGCATCGACGGCTTGACGGGCGAAGACGGCGTTTCACCGGAAGCGGAAGCGTCGATCCGCGCCCGGTTCAAGTCTCTGTCCGCGCTCGAAGAAGGCAAGGGCACCGGCAACACGGCCCAGATCGACCGGCGGGCGCGACAGGACGAAGCGCTTATCGGCGAACTGCTCCGGACGGCGGGCTATTATGATGCGAGCGTCGTCACGCGCATAGAGGGCCAGCGTGGAGAGCGCCTGTCGGTCATTCTGCGCGTTCGGGCAGGAACGATCTACACGCTCTCGAGCGTCGACATGCCCGGCCTGTCGGAGGTCGGCGCGCTGTCAGACGAGTTGCGCGCGGCCTTTGCGCTGCGTCCCGGAGACGCAGCGGACTCCGACAAGATCGCGATCGGCCTTGCCGCGCTCAAGACCAGCCTCGGCCAGCGCGGGCTGGTGTTCGCCAAGGTGGGCGAACCGAAACTGACGATCGACCATGAGGCTCAGCAGGCATCGCTGTTGGTAGAAGTCGATCCTGGCCGCGTCCAGCGTATCGGTGATATCCGCGTCGATGGCCGCCAACTGTTCAGCGCCAGGCATCTCGGGCGGATTGCGCGCTTCCGGCGCGGCGATGTCTATGACGCGACGAAGATGGAAGATTTCCGTCGCGCCTTGATCCAGACCAGCCTGGTGTCGACGGTGTCGATCAGGCCCGTCGCGACGCCCGATCCGGAAGTGGTCGACATCGTCGTCAAGCTCGATCAGGCGCCGCCCCGAACGATCTCCGGAGCGATCGGCTACGGCACCGGCGAAGGCTATAGGGTCGAGGCGAGCTGGCAGCATCGCAATCTGATCCGGCCGGAGGGCGCGGTGACCTTCCGGGGCGTGCTCGGTACCCAGGAACAGTCGCTGGGTGCCACGCTCCGCCGCAACAATTTCAAGGCGCGCGACCGGGTGCTGACCGGCCAGCTGGTCGTCAGCCATCTCGACCAGAACGCCTATGAGGCGCGTAGTGTGACGCTCGGCGCGGGCCTGGAACGCCAGACCAACATCATCTGGCAGAAGAAATGGACCTGGTCCTATGGCGTCGAGCTGGTCGCGTCGAAGGAAGACGACACGGTCAAGGCGACCGGCGCCCCGCGCCGGCGCCAATATTTGATCGGCGCGCTCCCCTCGAGCCTGTCCTATGATGGCTCGGACGACCTCCTCAACCCGACGCGCGGCTTTCGCCTGGCGGCGCGCGTCTCGCCCGAGGCGTCGTTGCAGGGCAGCGCCTTCGGCTATTTCAAGGGCCAGGTCGACGGCAGCAGCTACATGCCGGTCAGCGACCGGATCGTGCTCGCGGGCCGCGTCCGCCTCGGCGCGATCTGGGGCGCGTCGGCCGAGCGGATCGCTCCGACGCGGCGCTTCTATGCCGGCGGTGGCGGATCGGTGCGCGGTTATGGCTATCAGAAGATAGGTCCGGTCGACATCAATGGAGATCCTGCGGGCGGTAGAAGCCTGGCCGAATTCTCGATCGAGGCCCGGATCCGCTTCGGCGATTTCGGTGTGGTGCCCTTCTTCGACGGCGGCAATCTTTATGCCGCGAAGCTGCCGACCTTCCGCAATCCGCGTTACGGCGCCGGTCTGGGCGTGCGTTACTATACCAGCTTCGGGCCGATCCGCGTCGATGTCGGCACCCCCATCAACCGGCGCGCCGGGGATTCCCGGGTCGCCGTCTATGTGTCGCTCGGACAGGCTTTCTGATGAGCGCCGATCGCGATCTGGTCGAGGATGTCGAAGAGCGGGTGCTGGTCTGGCGGCAGCGCCACCCCGTGCTGCGCGCGATCGCGATTATCCTGTTTACGGTGCTGCTGTTGCTGTCGGCCGGGATCTGGATGCTCGACAGCGCTCCGGGACACCGTCTGATCGCCGATCGGGTCGGCGCGCTCAGGCCGTCTTCCGGCCTGCGCATCCATGTCGGTCGCATCGATGGCTCGATCTGGAACCGGGCCACGATCCGCGACTTCCGGCTCTATGACGATCGCGGCCTGTTCCTGGAGGCGCCCGAACTGGCGGTCGACTGGCGGCCCGCCGCATGGATCGCGAACAAGCTTTGGATTCGCCGCGCGACCACCGATCTTCTGATCCTGCACCGCAAGCCCGCGCTGCGGCCGTCGACGCAAAAGGGGCCCTTGCTGCCGGGCTTCGACATTCATGTGGGCAAGCTCGCGGTCAAGAAGCTCCGCCTCGAACCACCGGTCGCCGGACGGCTTTATCTGATGACGCTCGATGCCGGTGCCGACATCCATGCCGGACGGGTGTTGTTGCAG
Source organism: Rhizorhabdus sp. (assembly GCF_018006725.1). Taxonomy (GTDB): domain Bacteria; phylum Pseudomonadota; class Alphaproteobacteria; order Sphingomonadales; family Sphingomonadaceae; genus Rhizorhabdus. The sequence goes on along the minus strand of NZ_JAGMXV010000238.1, from coordinate 1,715 downwards.
CTCAATGCGCGATCCAACGCCGCCGATCGCATCGCTCTTCAGCTTGACTCACAGCCCGATCGAAATCTGTTCGACCTCGATGCGCGGATCGAAGGGCCGGGCTCGGGGGTGATCGCATCGCTGACGGGGTGGAAGCAGCCGGTCGACGGTGTCGTTTCGGGCAATGGTAACTGGTCTGCCTGGCAGGGGCGTGCCACGCTCGATGCAGGCCCCACCCGTCTGATCGAACTCGCGCTCCGGGCAAACAAGGGGCGTTATGCCCTCGAAGGCTTTCTCGCACCCAGCCGCTTTCTCAGCGGCAAGCTGCAACGGCTCAGCGACCCGCAAATCCGGATCAAGGGCGACGCTTCGATGATCGCCCGCCGCCTCGACGGGCGCGCGTCGATCCGCACGCCGTCGCTGGTGTTCGACGTCAGTGGCGTGGTCGACCTGGCCGAAAATGCGTTCGACGGTGTGAGGGTGAAGGGCTCGCTGCTCCGTCCGCCCGCGTTATTCCCCAACATGACGGGGCGCAACATCGCGCTCGACGCGCGCTTCGACGGGCCTCTCGCCACGGCAGCCTACAGCTACACATTGACCGCCGATCATGTCGCGTTCGATAATACCGGCTTCGACGTCGTTCGCGCGACCGGCAAGGGTTCGCTTTCGCCGACGCCCGTGAAGCTGCCGGTCCGGCTGACCGCGCGGCGGGTCACGGGTATCGGCGACGTGGCGGGTGGTATCCTCGGCAATCTCTCGCTCGATGGCACGCTGCTGATCACCGCCCGCAATGTCACGGGCGACAAGCTCAAGCTGAAATCCGACAAGCTCGCCGGCGACCTGTCCCTGCGTCTCGACCTCAAGACCGGCGCTTATGACGTTGCCCTGACGGGCAAGCTGCTCCGCTATTTCATTCCCGGGATCGGCATCGTCGACGTCAATTCGGAGCTTACGGTCCTGCCGGGCTCGGGCGGGCGCGGTACATCGGTGACGGGCCGAGGCCGGGCCTGGGTGCGCCGTTTCGACAATGGTTTCCTGCGCTCGCTCGCGGGTGGACTACCCTATATCGACACCCGCTTGCGGCGTGGCGCTGACGGCATATTGCATTTCGAGCGTCTGCAACTGACCGCGCCAGACATCCGCATCAGCGGCACCGGCTTCCGGCGCCGGGATGGCACATTCTATTTCAAGGGCAGCGGCACCCAGTCGCGTTACGGCCCGCTCCAGTTGACGCTCGACGGCAATATCAGCCGGCCCAGGGTGGATCTGGTGCTGGCTTCGCCGGTGCCTGCGCTCGGCCTGACCGACACCGTCCTTCACCTCGACCCCACGCCGCAGGGCTTCGCCTATCGGGCGGCGGGCGGTTCCTATCTCGGGCCGTGGGACAGCCGGGGCGCGATCCTGATGCCGGCCGGCCAAGCCGCGACGATCGCCGTGGCGGCGGTATCGGTCAGCGGGGCCGAGGGCAGCGGTTCAATCCGTTCCGATCCGCAAGGCTTCACCGGCCGGGTCGACCTCGCCGGTGGAACGGTTACGGGGCCGCTGACCTTCTCGGTCGATGGCGGGCTTCAGAAGATCGAAGGCCATTTGCGCGCCCGGCGGGCCAGTTTTGCGGCCGCCGTCCCTTTCACCGTCAATCGCGGACGGATCGACGGCACGGTGCGGCTCGACCCGGCGGGGGCCCGGATCGATGCGACGGCGGCCTTGTTCGGATCGACCATCCGGGGCGTGACGAT
>NZ_JAGMXV010000237.1 GCF_018006725.1 Rhizorhabdus sp. | reverse complement strand
CTGCCGCCTCGCTGATCCGGACATTGGCATATTTGCGGCCGGTTTCCTGGCCGTTGAGCGCGAGATGCTTGATCGTCGAGATGATGTGGTTGGACTGGACGCCGCGAATGGCGGCGCCGACGAGGACACCCGACAGCAGCGGATCCTCGGCCAGATATTCGAAGGTCCGCCCGTTGCGCGGATCGCGCATCAGATTGACGCCGCCCGCCAGCAGCACGTTGAACCCCTTGGCCCGCGCCTCGGACCCGATCATCGCGCCGCCGCGATAGAGAAGATCGGGATTCCAAGAGGCTGCCTGCGCGACGCCGGATGGAAGCGCGGTCGCCCCGTCCTTGCGCGCGCCCATCACATAGGTGACGCCGAGGCTGGCATCGGTTTCTTTCAGCGCTGGTATGCCGAGCCGGGGGATTCCCGGAATGTAACCGGCGCCGGGAATGGCGTCGCTCGGGATGGGGGGCATGGTCTTGCTGAGCCCCAGCGGCATGATGCCGTGGGTCAGTATCACCTTCTCGTCGGCGGTCATGGTCCGCACCGTCGCGGCGGCGCGCCTTGCAGCGGCCGTCATGTCCATTGCCGGCGCTTGCTGCGCCTGGGCCGGGAACATCGCCATCACGGCGATGCAAGTGGCCAGCGTCGTGCGCGTCGTCTTGGTCATCGATGGTCTCTCTCTGATCATGGTCGATGCCAATGTGACAGCAATCGTTTCCAACGATTTTGCTCGTGCCCGATATGACCGACAATCGGACTTGCCCGGGACCGATCGGCCCGTCGACATTCGGCGCCACTGCGCCGCCGACCGAGCGAGCTTTTGCATCGCACCATCCAATCAGGGCGAAACTATATTTCGGCAACGCCGCAACGGCTGCTGTACGAGGCGGTTGACACAGTTCCGAAATATAGCCAATATCACATAATAATGGTCGCAAGGGGGATTTGGTGAGGACAGGTTTTCGGCTCGCTGCATTGCGTCTGGCCGCCGGTTGCATGGCGTCGGCGATCGCTATTCCTGCGTTTGCGCAGGCGCCGCTCGACAGCGTGGCGATGAGCGATGTCGAGCAGGTCGCCCCGGTTGCGCCCGAGATCCTGCCGATGCGCGAGCAGGCGAAGCTGATCAACGCGATTCTCGCCGACCGCCTCGATACGATCGTGCCGCGCCTGATGCGCGAGCAGAAGATCAGCATGTGGGTGCTGATGGCGCGCGAATATTTCGAGGAGCCGGTGGTCGCCACCATGCTCAACGCCGAAAGCATGCACGCCCGCCGGCGCACGATCCTGATCTTCTTCGATCCCGGCAACGGCAAGCCGGTCGAGCGGCTGACCGTCAGCCGCTATGGGCTCGGTGGCCTGTTCCAGCCGGCATGGGATCCCGACAAGCAGCCTGATCAGTGGAAGGCGGTCGCCGACATCATCGCCGCGCGCAACCCGGCGAACATCGCGATCAACACCTCCGCGCTGTCGGCCTTCGCCGATGGCATGACGCTGAGCCAATATGAAGAGATGACCGCTGCGCTGCCCGAGCAATATCGTTCGCGCATCGTGTCGGGGGAGCGTCTTTCGGTCGGTTGGCTCGAGGCGCGCACGCCGATGGAGATGCGCATCTACCCCGGCATCCTCCGTCTGGCGCATTCGATCATGGCCGATGCCTTTTCGCGCAAGGTGATCACGCCGGGCAAGACGACCACCGACGACGTCGTCTGGTGGTATCGCCAGCGGGTCAACGATCTGGGCCTCAAGGTCTGGTTCCAGCCGTCGGTCGCGGTCATCCGCCAGGGGCAGAAGGGCATGCTCGAAGGCGATACCGTTATCCAGCCCGGCGATATGTTGTGGACCGATTTCGGCATCACCTATCTGCGTCTCAACACCGATACCCAGCATCTGGCCTATGTCGCCAGGCCCGGCGAGACCGCCGTCCCGGCCGGCCTGCGCGCGGGGCTTGCCGATGCCAACAAGGTCCAGGATGCGCTGCTGTCGTCCTACAAGGTGGGCGCGACGGGCAATCAGGCGCTCGCCGCCGCCCGCGCCAAGTCGCTGGCGCAGGGGCTGAAGCCGTCAATCTATTCGCACCCGCTCGGCTATCATGGTCATGCGGCGGGACCGTCGGTCGGCTTCTGGGACAATCAGAACGCCGATCCGCGCGGTGAGAATCCGATCCACGCGAACACGACCTGGTCGATCGAACTGTCGGCCCGCAAGGACGTCCCGGAATGGGGCGGCCAGGATGTCGAGTTCCGCACCGAGGAAAATGCCTTCTTCGACGGAAAGCAGGTCCGCTTCCTCGATGGGCGCCAGACCGAAATACGCCTGATCCCGGCCGACTGAGCCGGGGCGGGGGCGAGAGAAGATCAGGGGGACGTGACCGATGAAGCATAAGGGATTCCGGCTCGCCGCAGCCGCCATGGTTTCGCTGCTGGCGCTGGCGACGTCGCCGGTAGCTGCCGAGACGTTCAAGGTCACCGTTCCCGCGACGGCAAAGGACGGTCCTTTCGACGGCCGCGTGATGCTGATGCTCACGCCCGACGGCAAGAGCGAGCCGCGCTACCAGACCCGGCCCGATTATTTCGGCGCGCAGATGTTCGGCGTGAACGTCGACGGGCTCAAGCCGGGTGCGAGCGCGACGATCGGCGCCGATGTTCTCGGCTTTCCAGCCGAAGCAATGAGCCAGGTGCCGGCAGGTCGTTATTATGTGCAGGCGCTGCTGCACCGCTACGACACCTACAAGCTTCAGAACGGCAAGACCGTGAAGCTGCCGGCGCCGCGCGGGGCGGGGCAGAACTGGCGCAAGGAGCCGGGCAATCTCGTCAGCACGCCGCAGTGGATCGATTTCGACCCCGCCAAGCCGGGTGAGGTCGAGATCATCCTCGACAAGGTCAATCCGGCGATCGAGGAACCCAAGGACAGCGAGTTCATCCGCCACTTCAAATTCCGCAGCGAGAAGCTGTCGAAATTCTGGGGACGCGACATCTACCTGCGTGGGCACGTCCTGGTGCCCAAGGATTTCGACAAGCATCCCGAGGCACGCTATCCGCTGATGATCTTCCACGGGCATTTTCCCGAGGATTTTGGCGGCTTCCGCACGACTCCCCCCGATCCGAACCTGAAGTGCGAGCCGAGCGAGCGGTTCAATCTGCCCTGCTACAACCGCACCGAGCAGGAAGAGGCGTATAATTTCTACAAGCAGTGGATCTCGGAGAAATTCCCCCGGGTGCTGATTGTCGAGATCGACCATTCCAATCCTTATTATGACGACAGCTATGCGGTGAATTCGGCCAATCTCGGGCCTTATGGCGATGCCATCACCCACGAGTTCATCCCGGCGCTGGAGAAGAAGTTTCGTGGCCTCGGCCAGGGCTGGGCGCGCTTTCTCTACGGCGGCTCGACCGGCGGCTGGGAAGCGCTCGGCGTGCAGGTCAAATATCCGGACGACTATAACGGCGCTTTTGCGGCCTGCCCCGATCCGATCGACTTCCGCCAGCTGATGCTGACCAACATCTACAAGGACAAGAACGCTTATTATCTGGAAGGGCCGTTCACCCGCGTGGCCCGCGCCGGCAAGCGCGATTATCTCGACAACTCCCCGTACACGATGGAGATGGAGAACCGCTGGGAACTCGTCATGGGCGACAAGACGCGCTCGGGCGGGCAGTGGGACATCTGGGAGGCGGTCTTCTCGCCGAACGGCCCCGACGGCTATCCGAAGCGGATCTGGGACAAGCGCACGGGCGTGATCGATCCAAGCGTCGCGACCTATTGGCGCGACAATTACGATCTGCGCTACATCATGGAGCGCGACTGGAAAACGCTGGGGCCGAAGCTTCAGGGCAAGATCCACATCTATGTCGGCGACATGGACAATTTCTACCTGAACAACGCCGTCTACCTGACCGAGGATTTCCTCAAGAAGGCCGACCCGCCCTACAAGGGCGAGGTGCTCTATGGCGACCGGGCGGAGCATTGCTGGAATGGCGATTTCGCCAACGGCAACGCGATATCGCGCCTGCGCTACAACAGCTTCTACCTACCGAAGATATTGAAAAGGATCGAGGAAAGCGCGCCGAAGGGCGCCGATCTGACGAGCTGGAGATACTGATCCGGCACGGCAGCCGGACTTCGACGACACCGAGAGAGGATCTGGGCCGGGGCGCCGTTGGCGAACCCGAAGGGAGACTGCGTCCTACGTGGCGCGCAATGCAAAGGGAATGTTCATGGCTAGGTTGATCGATAGGAAGACATTGCTGGCGGGCTCCGCCTTCATGGGGCTGATCATCTCGCAGGCTGCGTTCGCGCAGGCCGCCGAAGACGATGCGCCGGCGGCCGACATCGTCGTCACGGGTTCGCGCATCCGCTCCGTGAACATGGAGAGCGTCAGCCCGGTGACGCAGATCAACAGCGCCGAGTTCGTCAGCCGCGGCACGACCCGCGCCGAGGATCTCATCAACCAGCTGCCGCAGGTTTTCGCCGCCCAGGGTTCGGCCAATTCGAACGAGGCGACCGGCACCGCACAGATCGATCTTCGCGGCCTCAGCCCCTCGCGCACGCTGGTGCTCGTGAACGGCCGTCGCTTGCCTTATGGTTCGCCCAAGTCGACTCCGTCCGACGTCAACCAGGTTCCGACCGCACTGATCCGCAACGTCGAAGTCCTCACCGGTGGCGCTTCGGCGGTCTATGGTTCGGACGCGATCGCGGGTGTCGTGAACTTCAACCTGATCGACGATTTCGAGGGTCTGAAGATCACCGCCAATGTCGGCGGCTTCCAGCACAATAACGGTCAGGATGGCTTCCGCGACCTGCTCGATCGCAATGACGCCATCGTCCCGGGCGCCTATCCGAAGCCCGACAAGAATGTCTGGAACGGCTTCACCCAGGACTATTCGATCGTCATGGGCAGCAACATGGCCGACGGCCGTGGCAACATCACCGCTTATGGTACCTATCGCAAGATCAACCCGATCCTGCAGGCCGACTACGACTACAGCGCCTGTGCGCTCGGTGCGGCCGGCGTCGGCGGCAGCGAATATGCCTGCAGCGGCTCGGGCTTCAACTTCCCGTCCAACTTCGCCAACACCTCGGGTCTTGCTGGCGTGCCGTCGCAGTTCCGCGCCGACAATGGCCAGTTCGTCGAAGGCCGCCGCACCTACAACTTCGCCCCGGCCAACTATTATCAGCGCCCGGACGAGCGCTATACGCTGGGTGCGATCGGTCATTATGAGATCAGCGAGAGCATCGTTCCCTATTTCGAGATCAGCTACATGGACGACACGTCCACGGCGCAGATCGCCCCGGGCGTGCTCACCGGCGGCATCACCGGCCAGGGCGGTGGTCTCAACTGCGACAACGCCTTCCTCAGCACGCAGCAGCAGCAGTTCCTCTGCGGCGTTGCCGGCCTCTCGAGCGCCGGTCGCTATGACGCGGCGGGCAATTATCTCGGTTCCGACGTCGCGAACGGCCTGATCATCAGCCGCCGCAACGTCGAAGGCGGCAACCGTCAGGACCAGATCAACCACAGCACCTTCCGTCTGGTCGGCGGCGTGCGCGGCAAGATCGACGAAGCTTTCAGCTATGACGTCTTCGGTTCCTATTCGAAAGTCAGCTACAAGAGCCGCTTCGTCGGCAATGCCAACACGGTCCGTTTCGCCAACGCGCTGAACGCCGTCATCGACCGCCGCACCGGTTCGGCCACCTTCGGCCAGGCCGTCTGCGCGATCAACGCCGACGCCATCTCCGCCAATGACGACACGCGCTGCGCTCCGCTCGATCTCGTCAGCGGCAACCGCGCCAGCGATGCCTCGATCGCCTATGTCGGTGAAGATCAGCAGATCACCGGCCAGACCGCGCTCACCGACATCGTCGCCTCGATCAGCGGCGACCTCGGCAAATATGGCATGACGCTGCCCTGGGCGAACAACGGCGTCGGCATCGCCTTCGGTGTCGAATATCGCAAGAACACGCTCGAGCTGAACCCCGACCAGGCCTATCAGAACTCGACCGAGCCTGAATTCCCGGTGTCGGGCAACACGATTGCCAAGGAGTTCTTCGCCGAACTCAACGTGCCGATCGTCGAGGAGCGTCCCTTCTTCCAGCTGCTGTCGCTGGAAAGCGCCTATCGCTATTCGGACTACAACACCGGCTTCAACACCCACACCTACAAGCTGGGCCTGAACTGGTCGCCGGTCAGCGAAGTGCGCTTCCGTGGCAGCTACCAGCGCGCCGTCCGTGCTCCGAACGTCGTCGAACTGTTCGCGTCGCGTTCGAAGTTCGAGGTCGAGCTGACCGAACTCGCCAATGGCACCTTCGATCCCTGCTCGGGCCCGACGCCGTTCGCGACCTTTGCGCAGTGCGCCAACACCGGCGTTACCGCCGCACAATATGGCAATATCGTCGACAACCCCGCGGGTCAGTTTAACGCGATCATCGGCGGTAACGAGAATCTGAAGCCGGAAAAGGCCGACACCTGGTCCTTCGGTGCGGTGTTCGAGCCGAGCTTCGTGCCCCGTCTCACCATCTCGGTCGACTATTTCAACATCCGCGTGAAGGACCTGATCGGCAGCGTCAATCCGAACCTGGCGCTCAAGAACTGCCTCTACAACGCCGATCCGCAGTCCTGCGCCGCGATCAACCGTGGTCCGGGCGGCACGCTGTTCCTGACCAATGACGGCTTCTTCGAGCGCTTCAACGTCAACACCGG
>NZ_JAGMXV010000038.1:13511-28814 GCF_018006725.1 Rhizorhabdus sp. | reverse complement strand
TGCCGGCCTGCGCAAGGTGGACCAGCGCGACCTGGGACGCCGCCGACAGGCCGGCCGAAGCCTGGTCGAGCGTATCGGCGGCGAGTTGCACGAAATGCCCGTAATCGGCCTTGATCGCGCTGGCCGCGTCCAGCACGGATCCTGCCACGCGACCGAACGCTCCATCGGCCTGGTCGATGAGCCGCTCTATGCCAGCCCGCGCGACGGCGCTGCTTTGGTTGACCGCACCCTTGGCGACGTCGAGAGCGGTTGCCAGTTTCTCGAGATAGGATTGGACGGGCATCCCGGCGGGCGGCAGGTCGGCGACCTCATCCGACGCCTGCCTCAGCTCCGTCGCCAGCTCCGCCAGACCCGCGGCCGCCGGCGCGAGCGGCGCCGTCCTGCCCGCCGCCTCTGCGGCCCAGGAAGCGATCGATGCGGCATGCGACAGTAGATCGCCTGCGCGTTCCTTGGGCAGGACCGTCGCTGCGGCCGCAACCCCTGCGGCCATCACCCCGCCCCGCGTCGCCAGGCGCGCCGCCGTCCGGACCGAGGGAGACGCCATGAGCCGGGCCGCGTGCATCCCGCGCAGATCGTCCTGCAGGCTCGACGCCAGCAGATGGGTAGCCAGGAACCGGCGCTGCGCCTGCGCCGCGTCCGCCGGCGGTGCGGGCAGCGCAAGGACGGCCAGCGCTTTGCCGTCCCGCTCGATGGTCTCGCGGGCGGAGGCGAGCGCCTGGCTGCTACCGGCCGTCAGCTCGACCAGCAGGCTTTCTGCCCCGTTAGCGTCGCTGACCAGCCGGCGGCCGACCGCGACATCCGGGTGGCGTCGCTCCACGACCGTTGCCTGGGGATCGAGCAGCGGGACCGGGCCGATGGCGAGGAGGCGGTGAGCGAGACCGCCATCCGGGGCGGCCGACCGCGTCACCGGCAGTTCCGCGCGCCTCGGCACCAGCTGCGCCGCCAGTATCGACATGGGGTGGCGGGGCACCGGCAGGGACGGCGATCCCGTGACGGGCTCGTCGCCGCGGCGACCGGTCTCGGCGGTCACATCGAGACTGAAGTGGCGGCCGGCGCGGCGGGCCGCCAGCAGGCTGATGCTGCCGAGCTCGGCCAGAGACGACTCCTCGGTACCGAGGCGGCCCCGCCAATCGTCATAGCTCGACCTGACCGCCAGGAAGCGCTCGAGTTCCTGGCGGCGGATGCCGTCGGGCAGCAGCGCGGCGGGGCCAGTGCCGTTCCGCTCGAGTGCCTCGAGCGCTCTCTCCACCGCGGCAAGACGTTCGATCGGGCGCATTTCGGGCAGCAGGGCGGTCACCGCCGAGCCATCGAGCATTGCCAGGTATTCGGCGGCCGGCGACAGGGCCGGCATCCCGCTCCCCTCCCCGGAGCGGAGCGCGAACCGTTGGGCTGCCCCGCGAGGTGTCAAAGCGACCGTTCCGTCGTCGCGGCGCTCGGCCAGGCCGCGCGCCTGCAGTCGCCGGGCCGCGGTGCCGCCGAGCAGGACCGCGAGCCGGGCAGAGACAGGCCTGCCTATGGCCTGGAGCAGCGCGCCGAAGCGACGCTCCAACGGCAGCAGAGTGTCCCTCCCCTGCCCGGTCTCCGGCGAAGACTGAGCCGGCTCGGCCCCGATGACCGCCGCGGCGCTGGCGCCGAGCAAGACCCGGGGGCGACCGGTGTTGCCCCGCGGCCGCCGCGTGACGAGCGCACCATGCGTGAACAGCTCACGCAGGTCGCGCGGGTCGCTGCCGATCAGTCGGCTGAGGCTGATCGACCCGTCGGGCGCCGTCGAGCGCGCGAGGGTTCGCAGGGCGCGCGCGGCGCTTTCGGACACGCGCACGCCGCCCTGTTCGCCACACCAGGCGGCCTCCCGGCCGAGTGCGAAAGCCGCTGATCCGGCGCGCGCCTGTCGATTGGACTGGTCCATGACTCCCTGACGACCGTCCGGCACGGAATGTGGGGTGCCAACACTGTTTTTTTGCTGATCGCCGGTAGAACCATCCGCCAGTTGCGTAAGATCAGGCTCGCGGCGCCCAAATAAAGTGCTCGCCGTACTCATTTCCTGGGGTTCGCCATCCCGCCAGACCGGCGCGGGCAGGTCGAGCGCGGCCGAACCCACCGCGGGCCGGAGATGCTCCCTGAGGACCTGGCCCATTGCCGACGCCTGCTCCATCCGCGATGCGCGGGACCACGCCGGATAATCGAGGGCCCGATCGAGCGCCGCGCCGGCTTGGGCGGAGGGCCCGCCGGGGCGACTTGCCACGAGCGCGTCAAGGCGCGCCTCGGCAGCCTCCCTGTCCGGAGCCAGGCGCCTTGCATCTGCCAGTATCGAATCCTCGGGCCGCGGACCGTTCTCCGACACGATGACGAGGTCGAGCCTCGCGAGCGCGCGCTGCATCCTCTCGAGGCGTTCGCCATCCGGGAATACCGCGTCGACGACACGCTGCGCCGCCGCTATGTCGGCCTCATGCCGGGCGATCCTTTCGCGGATCTCGGCTTGCTCGCGCATCACCCCGCGGAGCGCCAGGTCGAGCGACGAGGCAGTGGCAAGGTTGCTCGTCCGCGAAATCTCGACGGGGATCAGACGATGCTGCCCGCCGGCATCGGCGCCCAGGGGGAAGCGCAGCATGACCTGGGGTGGCTGGTAGCCGTAACCGGCCGCGGCGGCGAGCTCGAAGCCGCGCCAGCGGCCGATCGGTTCCTCAGGCGCGGCGACATAGCTCCCCCGCGCCTTGCGCGCCGCGGCAAGCACTTCGACCGCCTGAACGAGGGCCGCGGCGGCGTCGAGCCGGCCGCTTACCGCGGATGCGCCCTCCTCCTGCGGCAGATAGGCGGGCGGACCGGCCAGGGCGCTGGCGGCGACCTCGGCCCTGCGCACCGCTAGGTCGAGCAGCAGCCGGTCGACCGTGATCGACGCCGTCGCACGCTTGATGGCATCGGCCGAAAACTCGCGATCGTTGCGCGCCCTTGCCCAGGACCTCGTAAGGACCTCGACCTTCTGCCGCAGTTCGGCGCGCAGCACCAGCAACGGATCGCCGGTGGCAATCGCCAGCATCTGGGCGGCCGAGATCTCATCTGCGGAATCATCCCTGAGCGTGCGGTCAGCGAGTGCCCCCGAGCGGAAGGCGGTGATGAAGCCGCGCTTGGCCTCGATCAGCTGCCAAAGGAATGCGTCAAGCGTCCCCTCGGCAACATGATGGACCGAATGCACCTGGCTCAGCTGGTTGCCCTGGCGCTCGCCCCTCCCGCGACGCTGATCGATATCTTTCGGCGTCATCGGCGTGTCCAGGTCGTGCATCACGTAGACCCGATCCTGGACATTTCGGCCGGTGCCGAGACGCGCGGAACTGCCAATGGCGATGGTGCGGCGGCCCTCACGCAGATCTGCCTCGAGTTCGCGCGATCTCGCCTTGGAGGCGGTCGTGAAATCGGCGATGCGATCGCGCGGAATCCCTGCGGCCACCAGTTTCTCGATGATATCCTCGCGAAGGCAGAACCCGCGATTGGCCTTCGTCGGATGCAGGCCGAGATCGAGAAAAACCAGCTGCACGGTCTTCGGATGTTCGGCCGCGATCCGCGCGGCCTCCGCGACGAAGGTGTTCACCTTCGATTTTGGATGGTCGGCGGCGTTGCGGTCGACCAGCCGCAGGTCGATCGATGCCATGCGGCCGTCGGTCGCGATAGCCAGCATGTTGTCTCGATCGTCCTGCTGGCCGTGCTTCAGCGCGGCCGCGCGACGCCCGAGATCGGCGATGTAGGACTTGAGCTGGTCCGATGGCTGCGTCGTCAGAACATGCGTCTGATGACGCGGCACGGTCAGTCCGGCAACGCCACCGATGTCGGCATAATCCTGGATCTGGCCGTAGGCGCTGCGCAATTCCTGGAGATTGTTGAATTCCCGCAGGCGGCGGACACTCTTGAACCGTCCATCGGGACCGATCTCCAGGCCGGTCGATGTTCCTGCGAATACCGTGGCCCAGGCATCGAACGTCATCAGCCCAGCCCTTTGGAGGGCATCGAACTGCAGATAGCGCTGCCAGACGTAGGTTTCGGCGACCGAATTCACGAGCGGCGTGCCGGTTGCCAGGGTAAGCCCCTGCTCCAGGCCCGACTGCGCGGCGCCCTGCGCCGCCAGCCGTTCGGCGAGCAGCCGGGACTTCTGGAATAAGCTGACCGCTCGCTTGGATTCTCCGGACGGCAAGCCCCTCACATCCGTCATCGAGCTGGTCATCACGAGGTTTTTGTACTTGTGCGCCTCGTCCACCAGCAGCTGATCGATGCCGAGATCCTCCCAGTAGATCAAATCCTCCGCCCTGGGTTGATCCATCAGCTCGCGCAGACGCACCTCGAGGCGCTTCACCGTCGCCTCGATCTGTTTCGCGGTTCGGCGCTGCGCCGGGTTGGCCGCCCGGTAGCCGTCGGGAATGGCGTCGTCGAGCGCCGACCTCGCCTCGGCGATCCGCTCGCGCACGAACCGCTCCTCGTTGCTCGGCGTCAGCGGCAGATTGTCGAGCGTCTCGTGGGTCGCGATGATGAGGTCCCAGTCGCCGGTCGCCGCCGACATCAGGAAGGCGCGGCGCTCCTCGGGCGTAAGATCCTTGGCAGGCTGGACGAGGATCTGCGCGCCGGGATACATCGCCACGGCCTGGCCCGCGAAACCGCTGAGGGTCGGCAGATGGACGCTGATCGCGGGCTTGCGCCGGAGGCCGAGCCGCCTCTGCTCCATCGCGATGGCGATGAGATCGGCGGTCTTGCCCAGGCCGACCTGATGGTCGATCAGCAGATTGCCCTGTATGCCGCGCCAGATCGCGCGGCGCTGGACGTCTCGGAGCATCGCCGCCCAGGTGGGATCCATCGTCGGAAACGTCAGGTGGGACCCGTCGAGCCTGGGCTCGACCCAGCAGTTGTGCAGCCGATTGTACAGCCCAGCGAGCCGCTCCTTTCGCGCCGGGTCGCGCCAGATCCACTGGCCGAACGCATCCTTCAGCCGCCCGGCTGCGGCGCGGCGCGCCGCCGTGGCGGCGGCATCGATCCCGCCGTCGGGACCATTGCTCGCAACCTCGAGCGGCCGGCCGTTTAGCAGGTCGAGAAACAGACGGTGCGCCGGCGACCGCTCGGTTCCGAAGGTTCGCCTCGCCGCGACCGATCCCAACCGCTTCCTCGCGCGGTCCGCCAGCTCCAGAGTATAACCGTGCCGGAGCGGGTTATAGGAGCAGGTGACCGACCCCGCCGGAAGCGCGAGCGCCTCTTCGAGAAATGCCGCATAGTCGCCGGGCGGGACCCAGGACGATCCGATGTCGACGGCGATCAGCGCCGCCGGTATCGGTGCGGGTTGGATCGCCTCGAGCGCCGCGACGTTCGCGACGAATGCAGGATCGGCCGCTGCCGCGGCACGGGCGAGTTCGAGTTTGGTTGCGACATCGCCGGAGAGGTAGAGATCGGCCGGGACCAGCTGGCCAGCCTTGCCGCTCCGGTCGAGCACGACGGGGTCGCGAAAGGCGAGCCCCTCGAGCGCCCGGCCGACCTGGTCCTCCCTGATGTCGAGCAACTGCGCCACCCGGGCCGGATCAATCAGTCCCGTCTCGTTGAGCGACACCGCGATCGCGTCTGCGGGAGACGCGGCCCTCGCCGGCGCCTCGTATGGGCGGACTGTGTCGCCGTGGAAGATGGCGGCGAGGCTGATGCTGCCGTCGGGCTCGCGCAGCTCGAGGCCCAGGACCAGCGCGACCGTGGGATCGAGGGCGATGACCCGACGGTTCTCGCGCGACGTCAGCGGCCCGAGATCGGCGACGAAGGCCTCGTAGGCAGCGCGCAGCCGCGCGCGGGCCACCGCTCTCTCCGGCTCCGGCCGCTGGTCGCGCTGGGCGGTGACCACCGCCCTCAGCCGGTCGCGGAGCTGCAGCGCGCCGCGCATGACTCGTTCGGCGCGCGGCTCGAGGCCCGGGGCAATCGCTTCTCCCCGGCTCATCTGGCGCAGGACGTTCGACGGATCGATGAAGAACGCCCCATCGCGAAGCTGTGGGGCAGGCGGCACTTGGGCCGAGGGGTCGCGCCCGAGCGGACGGAAAGTGCGTTGATCGAGCCGGCCCAGCCGCTCGGCAATGGTTCTGGCCACGTGCTCGACCAGGCGATCGCCGCGCAACGGCTGGCCCGCCTGGTCGACCGCGATCACCTCCGGCTCGTCGGGCCCGAACCGGCCGGACGCGGCCCGCGCCACCCTGCCCAGGACACGGGCGGGATCCTCGACGAACCAGCGGTTCAGCCGGATCGGCTGGCCGCCGTTGGCATCCTCGATCTGGCCGAGCTCGATCCAGCTGGAGGCGGCGGCACGCGCCGCAGCCGCCTCCGGCGCCGGCAGTGCCGAGATCGGCGTCTCGCGGCGGCGCAGCACCAGCAGATCGGTCGCGACATCGGTCGCTGCGCTCTGCGCGAAAGTTCCAGCTGGTAGGCGCAGCGCCTCGATCAGCTCGGCTTTGTCCGCCATCGCCTCGCGGATCGCCGGGTCGAGGCGATCGAGGGTATAGGTCGAGGTGATGAGTGCACACGCCCCGCCGGGACGGGTATGGTCGAGGGCGCGCAGGATGAAATAATCATGGATGCTCGGCTTGAGTCTGGCATAACGGCGATCGTGCACGCGGTAATTGCCGAACGGCACGTTGCCGATCGTCAGATCGAAGAATGCCGGCGGCAAGATCGTCCGCTCGTAGGGAGAGGCGATCACGTTGGCCGAGGGATAGAGTGCCGCCAGAATGCGGGCCGACAGACTGTCGGCCTCGACGGCGGTAGCATCGATGCGCCGCCGCAAGGGGCCAGGGGCGGTACCTAGGAATACCCCGACACCGGCCGCGGGTTCCTGCAGTCGGATGTTGCCGGCGCCGCGACCGATGCCCAGGCTGACCAGGCCCGACCAGATCGCCTCGCCGATCCGCGGATCGGTGTAGTGCGCGTTGAGGATCGACTCTTGCGCCGAAACGAGGGTCTCGCGGTCGAGCGACCGCCGAAGATCGCGGACCAGCCCGGCCGTGTCGGGCCGTCGGTCGGAGTCGTTCGCACCGGCGCCGAACACGGCCTCGCCGAGGCCGCCGAACCCGGGATAAGCAGCCAGGACCACCCGTTCCCGCGGCGTCGCCGGGCGGTCCTCGGCCTCCAGGACACGCAGGATCTCCATCGCCTCGAGCACCGTCGTCAGCCGCGCCCGGGCGGACCGGCCACGCCGGGGCTCGGTGCCGGACGCGCCGTCGCCCTCCTGGCCGGCGAGGAGGACCCGGTGATCGCGCGCACCGAGGGCGAACCGCTGGTCCGGATTGCCGGTCGTGACCGAGGCCCGGTTGGCGATGGCCCGGTCGAGCTCGGCGCCCAGCGCCTCATCGCCGAGAGCACCAGCGAGCGCCCGTTCGCCGTCGAGCAGACGGCGGGCCGGGTCGAACCGGCGGGCTCCCGGCTTTCCGGCATGGTCAAGTACCGCGTTGGCCACGTCGTTTGCGCGTCCGGCCGGCAGTTGTCCCGCGGCGACCAGGTCGAGGACCCGATCGAGCTCGCTCGCGGCCGTGGCGACGTCGAGCAACGGCGCCAGATCGGCGCGCAGCCTGTCGGCCGCGCCATGTGACAGCCCGAGCAACGCAACCGCGACTTCGGCGATATCACTCAGCTCGGGCACGATCGCCGGATGCGGATCAGCGGCGGAACGCCCCTCGACGGCGGCCAGCTGGGCGAGCGCGGCGAGCTCGAGGCGCTCGCGTTCCTGCCTTGCGGCCAAGACCGGATCGCTCGCGCCGTCGGCGATCAGGTCGAGCACCTGGTAGACGCGCAGGATTGCTGCCGCCTGATCGAGGGCGACTTCCCACGCCTTCGGCAGCGTGGCCTTGCCCGCGGCGATCTGCAGCGCGGCGCCGAGAGACACGGAGCGGGCGCGCTGCGCCGCGGCTTCCGCGGCTCGGTGTGCCGTTTCGGTCAGGTGTCCGAGCGCCGCGGCAACGGACTCGACCCGCCATCGCCCGCTCTGCGTCAGCCGCGGTCCCGGTGCATCCGTCCCGAGCGAGAACCGCAGGGCAGGCACGGGCGAGGTCGATTGCGGTATCGCGCGATCGATGTCGCGGGCAATCGCCTCGCGGCCGGGCCCGGCGATGGCCAGGCTCGCCGGCGACAAGGCAAGCTCCACGAGGTCGGCGGCGACATGGCGTGCCGCCTTGACACTCATCGTCGTCCCGGCCGCGTCGAGCAGGCGCATGGCGAGCGGCAGATGCTCAAGGGCCAGCGCCGCCGGCGCCGCGTCCCGGAGGAGCTCCGCCCGCCTGCGCTCGCCGATGTCGAGGTCGCGGATTGCAGCTTCGATCACGGGCATGCTGTCGCCCACCCCGCCGGTAGCCGGTCCGAAGGGCGGGATGCCGGCGGGGTGGGCCGCCGGGACCGTGTCGACGTCCCGGTCCGCGAGTGCCCTGACCGCCTGATAGATCGGCCCGAGCTGGCGCAGCCGCTGCTGCAGCGGCCGGAAACCGGGCAGACGCGCGTCGAGGTCGCTGCGCTGGAGCAGCGTCGCGATCGCATCGGCGCCGCGGGCGACCGCCTCGGTCCGGTACATCCCGTCCCCCGCCAGCTGCAACAGCGCGGGCGCGACGTCGCCGAAAGCGCCGATGCCCAGCGCAAAGCGCCGCGATGCCTGCTGCTCGTAGTGCCAGAGTATCGAATCCAGCGGCAGTCCAGCGAGGCCCGGATTGCCGGCAAGGTCGATCAGCACGCCGGCGTGCCGGCTCGTCTCCCCGGCAAAATCCGCGCCCGCGGCACGGCGCAAGGATGCATCGGCCACATGGTCTGCCAGTTCGGGGGCCAACCGGGCGACATGGATCAACGGTCCAAGCCTCGCCAGCAGGCGCTGCGCCCGCCTGCGGCCGACCGGCAGCGTCGCGACGATCTCACGCCATCGCTCGACCTCGGGCCTGGCATCCGACGGCACCGAGGACGACCACCTGGCGAGCGCTACGTCGTAGCCGATCATATCGCGCCGGGTCCCTGGCGCCCGGGCGGCCTGGTAGACAGCTTCATATAGATCCGGCAGCGCGCCGACAACTGCCCGGATATCGTCAGCTGACCGAAGCGCGGCGGGGTCGCCGGCAGGCTCGCCCAGTACGGCCAGGAATTCGCCGGCCGCGGCGCGGATCGCGACCGGCCGATACCGCCCCTCCTCGTCGAGGACCGGGTCCGGCAAGCGGTCGAGCGCGAACGCGGGCCCGGGCCCGGCCGCCTCCCCAGCCACCGGCGCAGGAACCGGCCCAGACGCTGGCATTGCTTCGTCGACATCGCGATATCGCCGGCGGAGATCGGCGACGACAACCGATCTCCACAGTTCCTCGTCGCGCTGGTCGGCCAACCCCTTGCCGTCGTCACCGTATCCGTCGGCCAGGAGCGTCGCCGGCGATACCAGGGCGGCGAGCGCAAGTTCGGCGATGTCGATCCCGTCGTCCCGATCGGGCCGCTCGGCCAGTACGCGGCAGGCATCCGCCGCAGTTCCGCCATGACGAAGCAGCAGAAAGGCCGGGCCGACCAGCCGCATCACCTCGTCGCGGCGGCGCGCCGACACGGGCAGGCTCGCTAACGCCCCTCGGACCGCCATGCCCAGCTGCCGGGCTGCCTCCCCTTCGATCGGCGAGCCGGCGGCCACGCTCTCGAAGTGCTCGCATCCGGCGCGGGCGAGCCGTGCTACCTCGGCCTCGTCCCAGGCGGGAAGGCTGCCTATGGCGACGAGCGCCGCCGCTATCTGCCGGGCGCCGTCGAGGTGGGCACGAAGCGCGGCCAGCGCCTCGGCATCGACATCGGCCGCTTCGGCCAGCAGGATCATCTGTGCGCTTGCAGCAGTCAGCGCCGGATCGTTGTAGTTGCCGCCCGGGTCCAGCTGCGCCGGCAGAGGCCGCAGGGCAACGCCCGGCCGCGCCAGCGCGAAGCGCGGGCCGTCGCCGGCCGCTTGATCCTCCAATCCGCGCACGGAGGCGGTGCCGACGAAGGCCAACGCCCTTGCCGCAAGCCGGCTCGCGGCGGCTGGGTCAGTCCCGGTCATCGACCTCGCCGCCTCGCCGATGACTGCGAACGGCTCGAGGTTGGTCGCGAGCTGCGCCAGCGGGATCAGCCCGGCAACATCCCTCGCCTTTCGCGAGACCGACATCGGTAGGGCGTAGATGACGGTCAGCGTTTCGAGTGCGGCGCGCGCTGCCTGTGCGCTGACCGCGCCAGGCGGGGCGCCCGCCAGGCCGGGTGCCGTCCCCACACCGGCAACGTGGCCGATCTGTGCATGGTAGTCGATCGCCGCCCTGAGCGCGCCGAGCTCGATCCCTGCAGCAGGTGCGTCATAGCCCAGATCGGCCGAGGCCGCCGACCACGCCGCACCGGCAATGCTCCAGGCTTTCTCGAGCGCTTCCGGCCGAATGCGGCCATCCGGGCCATAGGCCATCTCCGGGACCGCAACCGCATGTGGCACCACTCCCAGTGATCCGAGGGATAGCTGGCGCGCGCTGTTGTCCATATCTGCTTTCCCGGGAAATCTGTGGGCACTGGCGAGGGTTGCGCGGGCGGCGCCGACCGCCGCCCGCGCTGCCCGTAGATCAGCTGCGGCACGCGCCGTCGCCTCGGCGGCGCGCGCCGCGGCCTGTCGCGCCGCGACCCGTGCGCGATCGAGCCCGCGGCGAGCATCGGCGATGGCGGACAGGGCGCTGAAGCGTTGCCGGAGCGGCGCGGCGCGGAGCCTGCGGCCGAGGCGCACGACGGCATCCCGCGCATCACCCTGCCTGGCGAATCCACCCGCCAGCGGCAGTCCGGTGGCCCGGTCGTAGATGCTCCACCGGCGGGCATCGGTCGCGGCTGAGACCCGGTATTCCGCGTCGACCCCGAGGATCATCGAGACCCGGCCCATATGCAGATCGGCCCAATGACCGCGGGCATCGTCGAGCAGGCGCGCGGCCATCCGGTCTCCCGCTGCCGCTCTCGCTCTAAGGACCGGTTCGATCGACAGCTCGGTCAGCGCCGACCGACCACTGTCGCCGGCGATCAGGCGGGCCAGATAGGTCACACTGTCCTCGTCCGCGGCACGCAGCGAGGATGGGTGTGCCTTCGGCGCGCCGGACAAGGCGGCCAGCCGGGCCCGCGCCTCGGGGCTCGCCGCTTGGACCGGCATGAGGACGTCGATCGTCGTCGCGACGAGCATCGGCGCGACGGCAAACTGTCCGCGGACGCGCGCCGGCACCTGCGCCAGCTCGACCGGCCGGTCCTGCCGGTCGAAGGCGCACAGCGTCAGTGACTGCCTGCGCCACCCCGTCCGCGGACCGCCGGCGCCGGCCTCCCCAGCGGGATTCCGTATGCGGTAAAGGCCTGCCGGGTCGACACCCGCGGACCGTCCTGAAACCGGCGGCTGCACTCCCGACTGGTCCGCGGCCACGCGATCTCCCGTCTGGTCGGCGTCCGCCCGGCCAGCATCGCGCCCGTCGGCAACTGCGCGCTGCCAGGCCGGATCGAGCAGTTCGCGCACCCGCGCGGCCTCGGGCGAACCACCGCGGACAACGAGGGACGCGGACCGCTCGCCGTCGGCGGCAATCGTGACGCCGATCTCGGCCCCGGCGGGATCGCGGCCCTCGAACGAGCAGGAGCGATCCGCCTCGTTCCAGCGGATCGGGCCGGGCGTGATGCGTCCAAGCCAGCGGAGCCGCGCCCGAGCCTGCCAGGCAAGCGCGGCCGCAAACCGGTCCGCGGAGGGCACCTCCCGGTGGAGCGCCGCCAAGGAATCCTCGGCCGCCGGCGGCTGAGCCGACCGCCCGGCGCCGTCATCGGCACCCAGTGCGAACCGGAGTAGCGCCTGCGCCGAGTTCGGGTCTATGCCGAATTCGCGAGCGATCCTTCGCTCATCGATCGGTCTATGGGTGAAATCGCCGGCCAGGAAGCCGGCAATCGCCGCCCGCTCGGGCGCCGTCAGCCCTCCGGCGGCAGCCCGAACATCCGGCGGGTCAGCTGCCGCGTCAGCCCTTTCGAGCCCGCCAGCAAGCGCTCGAGCGCCGCCGTTGACATCGGCTCTATCGGTTCGGGCGGCGGCGGGACCGGTCCCCGTTTCGCCGGCCGCGGATTGGTCACGGGGATCGGAAACCCGCCAAAACGCTCGGTCGCCGACCAGATGGGCGCCGTATTCGACGGACTGGCTGCCGGCAGGATATCGCCCGATGTCGTAGCGCTCGGGGAAGCGCCGGGCAGCGCCGGCGAGCAGGTCTCGTGTGACATCGTCGAGGCGTCCTTCATAGTCCGCTGCATGATAGGCCTCGTGAACGAATGTCGATACGGGATCCTCGGCCGTGGTCGCGACCATCGGCACGACCCGCAGCCTACCATCGGTGACGACCGGAATACAGCCAGCATCGAGCCAGTACAGGCCGCTGATCCCGCCACCGGCCCGGCTGGCGGCGAGGATGGCATCGCACACGAGCAGATCGGCCGCGCCGCCGGGCAGGAGGCGTTCCGCGGCATCGGCCACGAGGTCCTGGAGCGCGTTCCGCCGCTCCTGTCCTTCAGCACGGCTGCCGATGGCGACATCCGGCAATACCCGCAAAAACCGCCAGTCACCGCTGGCGAACATTTCCGCCGTCGCCGCCGGGTCTTCCGCGCGCAGCCATTCATCGAGCGAGAGCGACCCGTCCGCGGATCGGACGGACAAGAGAGGAAGGTCGGTCTCCGATGCCGGCACCCAGTCCGCGGCTGCCCCGAGCGAGAAGGCCCCTTGCTCGGCCGGGACCCGCGTCTCGGCCCGCCTGGACGGGGCAGACAGTGTTGAAACGAGCCTCTCGGCCAGATCCTGCCGCAGGAGGTCGGCCGGCGGCAGCCACAGGCGTTGCCCGGAGAGACGGTCGTCATAGAGCAAGACGGGGCGCCCGCCGGTGCCGGCGGTCAGGCCCAGCCTGAAGCTCGCGCCCTCGAGCCGTGGCTCCGGCAGTCCGCGGACAGCGTCGCGCCGGCTGCCGCCGACGACGCGGACGGTGCCTTCCGGTCCCAGGCGGAGGGCCAGGCTCCGCATCAGCCGGGCTACTTCCCTGCCGAAGGCATGGCGGAGCGACGACGCCCCCTCGTGGTCGAGCGGCAGTGACAGCAGCTGCAGAATGACCGGCCGGTCGTCGTCGGCAGCGCCAGCGGGCCACTGGATCGAGGGTCGAGCGGCCTGGTCGTCGACCAACATGCCGCCGGCGGCGGCAACCAGCGCGGCGCCAAGCCGCGCGCGCTCGCGGTCCGGCGCATCGAGCTCGTCGTTCGAAGGGTTGAAGAGCGCAAGAATCGCCCTCTGCACGGCCTTCGCGGGCCGGCGGCGCGGCTTTCGATCCGATCCAGACTGGGTCATTGCCGACATGACGTTCGGCGATAGCCGTTTGTCGCAAATCGAAGGTGATTTGAGCGCTGTCGTAAAAAATCTTTTGCGAGCGACAAAGACAATACCGGAGCGCCCCGCGTCTGGATGCTGTCAGCGTGAGCGGGAAGGCGATGAGGTCGATCCTGGTAGTCCTATTGATGGTGTTGCCGCTAGCCGGCATCGCGCCCTCATCCGCGCTTGCCGGCGATTGCCTTGCCCCGGCAAGGGATGCGGCGAGGCGCCATGCTGTCCCTCAGGCGATCGTGGAGGCAATGGTCTGGCGCGAGAGCAGCAACCAGCCGCTGGCCATCGGGGTCGCGGGCCGCGCCGTCATCGCCCCGGATCCCGGCACAGCCGTTCGTTGGATCGAACATTGGCGAAGGCAGGGGGTAAAGGATGTTTCGATCGACATGGGCTGCATGCAGGTGAACCGCCATTTTCATCCGGCCGCCTTCGGCGCGCCGGAGAACGCCTTCGACCCGGTCCTCAATACGGAATACGGCGTCCGCTACCTCAGGACGCTCTTCGACCGGTATCGGGATTGGACGCTGGCCGCGGCCGCCTACAACTGCAACCGGGTAGACTGCCAGATTGCCTATATCTGCGGCTTGATCGAGCGCATGGACGGGGCCGAGTGGCAACGCCAATGCGTGGTGCCGGGACATGTCGGCCAGAGGAGCCGGTCGTCGGCTCGGGGCCGGGAACCCGACCCGGCGCAGGCAAGGCGGGACCAGCTCCGCCGCCAGCGCGATGTCGGCAGCCGCACGGTATCGGGGTCTCGCCCGTGAAGTCGCCTGCCCCCCACGCGTCACGAATCCCTGCCACGACCGCAGCATCATGGAAGAAGAACATGGCGGCCAGTCCGCCCAAGCAGAGTGCGCCGAAGGATGCCGACCTCCTGTCGCGCCTGGTACCCGAACTCGACCTGACCTGGCATGCCGATGCGACGACCGCCGCCCCGGCCTTTCCACTGCGCATACCCCTCCCCTCGGATCTGGCCGAGCCCGACCGCGCTAAGCATGACGAACTGCTTGTCGCGGTCCGGTCGGCGCTGATCACCTGGCCCCACGCAGCGCTATCGGAGATCAGCCTGCAGACCCGCGCGGCCATGGAGGCGGAGCTGCGCAGCAGCGCCGACTGGCGTCGCCTCGACCTCGGGGTCGAGATCCTGCGCGAGGTAGGGCGATGCTACCGGCGCCAGGGCAATAACGACATTCGTCTGGAATTGCCGGCCGGCCGCCGCCCGCAACCGGCGACCACCGCCCGCATCGGCCTCGAACGCGAACTCGCCGTGGTGTTCACCGATTTCGCGGCGGCGAGCACCCGGATCATCGAGTATCTCGGGGCAAACGGGAGCCTCGCAACCGTCCAGGCGCTCACGGACCGTCCGGGCGCGTTCGGGCGCGTCAGAAGGATCTGGCTATCGGCCTGGACGCGGGGTGGCTGGCCGCCGAACGAACTGGAGCGGATCGTCGGCGACTATCTCGAGGCGGCGGGAGCCGGCGAATGACGGCAACTGCAGTCGACCCAGAGCGTCGCGTCACATGCCCGCAAGCCTTGCCGCGCTCTCGAGCTGTACGTGCCACTCCGCCTTGTACGAGCTCTTGCGCAATTCGGTCCGGATCATCGCCAGGAAGGACCGGACCACGAGCTGTGTGCCGGCCGGCAGCGCCCGCCCGCGACGACCTGGCGCCAGAACCTCCATGCACAGCCGGCCGAGGCCCTGCATTGTCGGAGCCATACCCCGCTGCGGCTCCCATCCAACCGATGTATAGAGTTCCGCTATGCGGCCGATCCGCTCGATCCGCTGGTCCGATGCGGCGCCCTGCATCATGTCCGCCCGGCAGGCGGCGTTAAGGGCGACGTCGAGGCTCCGGCCAACGGTATCCCTCCAGTCGGCAAGCTCCGCCACGTCGTACCCGAATTGCCAGCGACGTGGCGCCAGCGCCAAACCAGGGTGC
>NZ_JAGMXV010000038.1:0-13501 GCF_018006725.1 Rhizorhabdus sp. | reverse complement strand
CGATGAACAGCGCCACCAGTTCCTTGTGTTGCGAGCCCGTGAGCCAGCGCGGCTCCAATCCCCCGTCGAGCCGCCGGAGGATCAGCGGGCAAATCCTTTCGACGATAGTTCGTCGCAGCTCGGTCCAGGGATCCTTGAAAAGGTACTGCAGCCGTTCGTCGTCGCTCTCGGCAAGCCCGGCTTCCGAGAGCGCGCCGAGCAGAGCCTCGAATCGGTCGATCTGGCGTTCGAGATACTCGCGCAGCCGATCGGACAGCCCGAACCCCGCCGCCGACATCGACGTCTGTACGACCGGCGCGAAGGCGCAAACCAACCCCGTCACGCATGCCGAATAGTGCCCGAGCAGCGCCTGCAGGACGATCGGCGCCACCGACGGATAGAATCCGCGGCGCATCAGCGCGACCACCGGGGCATAGGACTGCGCGGCATGAAGCGCCGCGATCGGTACGAAGGCGGACAGGCTGGGATGTCCCCCTTCGTGTTCCAGGCGCCGCGCCACCGAGGACATCGCAGCCTCGATCCCGGTGGCCAGCGCATCGGCCTCGGCCGCACCGATCGGCAGGCGCCGGGACAGCTCGCAGGCGGCACGCGCTCCCGTCGAGATCGCCTCGCCGAAGCGCAGGATGTCGACATAGGGCACCAGGTCGGCCCGCTCCATCGGCGGACCTGCGCCTCTCCGGACACCGGGCCGAACATCGGCGGCCGCTGCGCCAGGGCGGCGGCGCGCACAGCGCCGACCGCGCGCAGCAGCAAGGCCAGCTTCGCGCTGTCCGCCATCGCGCGTTCGAGCAGATCGAGTGCGACCTTGCGCAATTCGTCCCTGATCCGCTGCGCGGCCGGCAACGCAATGGCCTCGTCGACGAGAAGATCCTCGGCCAGCACGTCAATTTCGCGCGCCATCGTCAAGAGCCGTGGGCCCAGGGCGGCCGCGGTTGCCTTCCAGATACCCAGCGCATCGGCTCGGCACACGAAGCCGGGCACCGGTCTCGGGGTGCATAGCAGCGTCGTATCGTCCGAGAAGAATGCCTCGACAAGCGAGTAGAACAGGCGCTGGAGCCGGTTCGGTCGGGATCGGTTCAGCGATCGGACCAGGCTCCGATGCAGTTGGCCGGCCGCCGAGCGCGGATCGCGCATATGCGGGCGGAGTTCGCTCGCCAGTTGGTCGTAGACCTGCCGGGCGGCGGCGGCCGGGAGACGAAGCAGCATTTCCTCGACGACGGCCCGGTCGGCCCGGCCCGCCGCCGTCGTCGGCGCGACAGGCTGCTCCACCGGTTGCGGCACCCTATTCTGCGGCATCGCGCGGCCGTCGGGATTTCCGCGCGCCTCGCGCCGGCGCCAGAACCCGCTCGACCTCGTGATCTTCAACGCCGTCCAGCATTTCGTCCAGGAAGCGCGAAGTTTGCCCGACGTCGTTCACGATGACGGCCGCCTGGACGATGGTTCTGGTCAGGGCGACATAGGCCGCGCGGCGCTCCTCCTGAACGAGCGCGCCTTCGCCCTGCTCCTCGGCGACCAGCGCCGGCTTCGTCGGAGCGATGCCTTCCATCATGTCGGCGAGCAGGCAGATGTCGGCTTCCAGCCCCTTGGACGCGTGGAACGTCATGAGGCGAACCTTGGCCTCGGCGTCGACGCTGTCGAGCGACAAGGCCGCATGACCGAATACCTCGGGTATCGTCGTCATCCCGTCGACGACGCGCGCCAGCTCTTCCAGGTTCTTCAGGCGCTGGTCGGACGACGGGTCATCGTGGGTCTCCCAAAAGCTCAGATACCCCGAGAACCGGAGAAGCGCCCAGAGCCGGTCGCCGAGCGGCTTGCCCGACGTCTCCAACCAGCGGTCGCGCAGGTCCGCCAGCTTGGCCGCGCCTTCCGCCGCCTTGCCTTTCAGGCTCGAGGATGCCTCGAGCCCTGCAGCGAGGAGATCCTCGGTTTCCGGGTTGGCGACCCAGAATTCGTGAATCGCATCGAGCGACTTCTTTCCCAGGCCGCGCACGGGCATGTTCGCGATCCGCTCCCAGGCTGCGACAACGGCATCGTCCGCTCGCGGCGCCCCGATCACCGCCGATGTCGCGGCCGGCAGCTGACGGCCAAGTTCCGGCGCAGCGGATGCCGAGAAGAGCAGGAGATATGAAAGGGCATCCCTGATTTCCTGCCGCTCGTAGAACGAGACGTCGCCGACCAGCCCGTAGCTGATGCCGGCTTCGACGAGAGCCTCCTCAAGCACCCTTGTCTGCCAGTTCTGGCGGTATAGGACGAAAACAGTGCCGTCGTCGCCCAGCTCCTCAAGCCAATCGGCAATGAACCCCGCTGCCCAGAATGCGCCGTCCTCTCGGCTCGAGGCCGACGCTATGACGATGTTCTCGCCACGCTTGCCGCGATGCCCGCTGACCAGGCGTTTCGCGAATCGGTCCGCATTCTTCTCGATCAGGGCATTCGCGGCATCGAGAACGATGGGGCTGCAGCGGTAGTTTCGAATCAACCGGAACACCTGGGCATCCGGCCACCGGTCCGGAAATCCCAGGATGCCAGAGGTGGTGGCGCCGGAGAACCCGTAGATGCTCTGATCGTCGTCCCCGATCGCGGCAAGCCGGCGATGTCGGCGCGCAAGCAGGTCGAAGGCCTCCACCTGCAGGTCCGAGGAGTCCTGATACTCGTCGACCAGCCAGGTGCTTGCGCACCGCTGGAAATCGCTCAGCGCGCCGGCATCCTTCCGCATCGCCAGCACGGGCCAGAGGATGAGGTCGGTGAAGTCGGCGAGATCGCGGTCCCGGAGAATTTTCTGATAGGCAGGATAGACTGCCGCGGCCGCGCGAACGAGGGGCAACTCGGTGCCGCCGAGATCCGGCCACATCGCGGCCAGCCGGCGCAATTCGGGCTCCAAATCCTCGCCGTCCGCGGCGCCCTCGCCTTCCTGGTCGCGAACGATCGCTTTGGCCTGAAGCAGCTCGTCGACCCACGCTTCGGCCTCTGCCGGGGGCACGCCGGCCGCCTTGACCCGTCCGAGCCACTTGCCGACCCGCGCCATCTGCTTGCGATCAGAGGGGTCGACCAGGCGCTGGGGAAATTTTTCGACCGCTTCGGTCATGGCACGCCTGCTTGCCGCCTCGTCGGCGATCTCGTAATGCTCGCTCAGGCCCGCGACTTCCGGCCGGCTGCGCAGCAACCTGCCCATCAACGAGTGACAGGTGCCCATGAGCAGCAACTGCGCTATCCGGCGTCCGAACGCTTGCTGCGCCCGGACGCGGAACTCCTGGGCCAGCGTCGCCCGGAAGGTGCTGATCGCAATCCGATGCGGCTCGTAGCCGCGATCGAGGCAGACCCCGACCTTGGCGATAAGCAGCGTCGTCTTGCCCGTCCCGGCGCCGGACAGGACAAGGCTGGGCCGCTCCGTTTCGAGCGCCGCGGCCCGCTGCTCGCCGTTCAGCTTTTCCAGAAGCGGCGCGGCCAGAGATTTCGTCATTCCTGGGTCTCCCAGATCAACACCCTGCCGCGCATGCGCCAGATAGCCTGCACCATCCGGCGCAGCTCCCGAGGGGCGGTATTTGGCGCGATGCCGATGTCGCACCGGTCGATGTCGGCAGGCCGGACTGCGAACCGATGGACGGCCTCGTCTCCATGGGCCGATACGGTGACCGCATAGACGCCGGCATCACCCTCGACGTTGGCGGCACCGGTCGCGCACGCCCAGCTGCCGCCGCCGAGGTTCACGATTTGCGGCGAGAGGGATGCGAGGATCCGATCGAGCGCTTCGTCATCGGCACGTTCGAGCGCAAGATAGAGCGCCGAGGTCGCGCTCGGCGCCTCGGCGGCCGTCATCGAGCGAACATGACGCGCAGCGATCTCCCAGCTCAGATAGACATCGACCGCCGACCGCCTTGCCGCCCGGGACGAAAGGATCCGGGCCGCGAGTTCGTCCTGACGGGCCTCGGCAATCGCTCTTTGCCGGCCTGTCGACCGGACCATTTCGATCCAGTCGCCTTCAGGGGTCTGGCACTCGAGGACTGTCACATCGACCGGGTCCGGATCGAGGGCAAGAAACTCCCGGACCAGGGGATGGACGCCGGCCGCTGAGGCAATCATCTGCGCGCCTCCGCCGATCCCGCAAGCCTCGCGCTGGAGGGCAGCGGCACCGGCGGTAGCTGGCTGCTCATCGGAGGATCCAAAGCTTCATTGCCCGGGCTCGGCGAGCTGGCGGCCTTCCTTGAGGCTGAAGTGCTCCTGGCGCCCTTCCCCACCCGCCTCCGGCCGTCATCCGGGGTGCGGGAGACCTTCGCCACATCCAGCCGAGGTGCTGGCGATGCGACAAAGGAGGGGTTGGACTCCGCCTTGCGGGACTCGTCGTCCAATGCGGCCGCCAGGATCGAGATCTCGCCGAGCAATCCCTCCAGGTGCACGGCAAGCTGATCGTTCTCATGCGTTAGCTCTGCGATCCGCTTGTCGAGGGCTTCCATCTCGATGCCGCGGGCCGCGACGGGCAACGGCGCCGCCCCGACACCAGCGCTGCTGGAGGCGACGGCAAGCTCCGGCCCGGCGCCAGGCAGGCCAAAGCGGCCAAAAACGATCCCGATACCGAAGATGACCACGAGCGCGGCAATCCTGGCGCCGAAGCTGCGGTGAGGCGCTTCCCTGATCATTGGTCGTCCCGGGGGCGCGCTCGCGTCGGAACCAGCGCCGTCGACCGCAACCGCGGCCGCCGGATCCGATCGCGAATTGCCGCCAATCGTCTGCGGGTCGGGCACATCGAAAGCAGCGCCGCCCTCGACCACCGAAGCTGCCTCACGATGGCCCTGCGGGACTGCTGCAAGCTGGCAGGGCGGTTGGTCTCGTTCACGGGCCAACTCGCCTTCGGCAGTCTCCCGCGCCGCGATGCCAAACGGAAGCGGTACCGGTGGTAGAGCGAGACCGCGGCCTGCGTCCAGGAGGACGGTGGCTGCGTCCTCGCCGTTTGCCATGCGCGTGCCGATATCGACGATCAACTCTTTGGCGGAGCCAGGCACCCAGACACGGGCCTCGACCAGGCCGGCTTTCTTAAGCCCCTGCCGCCATTGCTGTTGCTTCGAGCCCGAAGCCCCTGCGGTTGATCGCGATGAGCCCATGTCCTTCAGCTCGCCGGAAGGCTCCCGAGGTAGACCTCGAGCCGGCCGGCAAATCCGGGGTGCTCGACGACCGAGGCATCGACATGGAACGGCTCGAGCGTTTCCCAGAGGCCTCGCTTCGCGACCGCCTCGCGCACGGCGCAATTGGTCACGTCGCGAAGGCGGCCGAGCGCGCGGACCTCGATCAACGTCTCTGGAGACACGAGAATTTGCCGAGCAAGCAGCGCCAGCTTTCTGTCGATTGCGGAAATGATATCGACGTCGTCGGTTTCAAGCTCGAAGGTCAGCTTCGGGCCCACGATCTGCTGGCGGGCTTCGTGGAGGCGGATGAAGCGTGCCACCAGCTCGATAGATGTTCCAGGAAGGAAATTTCTGACGGCGGGAGCCAGCGGCTGGGGACCAGCTGCAGCGAGAGCCTCGATCGCCTCCCGGAGCATCTGCACCTCCAATCGGAGCTCCTCGAGCGGATCGGCAGGCATCGTACTGGGACCGGCGTCCGGATCGCTCGTCGCAATGCTCATCGTGGCTTTCTCCTGTTCCGCCTGGTGATTGATAGCGGCGATCGACCTTCGGCCGCCGCTTTGTGCGATCCTCCGACTGGACCGCGGGACCCCGTCCCGATGTGCCGGTCGATGAACGCCGACGTGGCCGCGGCATCAGCCTTCCAGCCGGCTGGCGGCGGCTCGGCGCCGCGTTCGCGCACGAGTTTTTCCACGAGCGCGATCTGTTTGTCCGTTGCCGGCTTGGCGCCCGGCGGACCTGCCCTGCCACCAGCCTGCTGCCGCGGCGCCGCTTGCTCGTCGAGAAACTTCCGGCAAACGCTCGCATCCTGACCGTAATTCTCGGGCAAGGTCAGTCCGGCCCGGCGAGCCAGCTCCTCGGCGAAGCCGACCATCTTGGGCGTGGGCTTGAGGCCCATGACGGCACGGCCCTGAAGCTCCGCGCTGGGCCGCCCGCGCGCGAATGCGGCGACCATCGCCTCGACCTCGCCGAGGACATGATCCTTCCACCGCACCAGCAGCCCGGATGCTTCGTCCATCGACCTGGCCCGCCCTATCGCGGAAATCGCCTGCTCGGTCTGAGCGCGGCGCACCGGTTCGCAATGGTCCGGCCACAAGCTGCGCCAGCCGCTGCGAACCTTGAGGCCAAGCTCGGTGCACACCAGCGCGGGATCCTGAGAACGGCCTTTCGCCTTCAGCTTCTCGACATATTTTGCCGCGAACAGGTTGTCGACGATCCGCGACCTCGTCGCCGGCGTCCCCAGCCCCTTCGGCGGTTCGTGCGGGCCATTGTCCAGAGCGGCGCGCAGCGCCGGATCCTCGACCCAGTCGATGAGCCTGGCCATGATCGTCGGCAGCTCGGCAAGCGAGATGCGCTTCGGAGGGGCCGTTTTCGTCGCGATCGTCGACGCCTCGCCCGTCGAGACGCGGGTGCCGTCATCGACTGCCGGCAGCGCGATGCTACCGTCCTCGTCGGCCTCGGTGCTGCGGCGGGCGACCTTTCCTGCCCGCTCCGGGCGCTCGACCGCGCGCCAGCCCGCTTCCCGCTCCACGGTGCCGCGCGCGGCGAACTCGGCGCCATCGATGAGCAGCTTGATCGTCGTCGCATCGTCGACCGCGTCGGGAAGATGGGCCGCGACGAAGCGCCGCGCGATCAGCTCGTAAAGGAGCGAGGCCTCGCGCGAAACCTGGGACGGCTGGAAGCGCGAGGTCGTGGGCACGACGGCATAGTGCGCGGGGCCATCGCTCTCGCCGGAAGCGGACTTCCGCTCGGCACGATAGACCGTGGGTCGGACAATCGGATCGCGGATAGCGAGGTTGCCGAGCGCCGGATGGCCCCTGGTGGCGGCAATCACCCTGGCCGCATCGGTTGCTTCGTCCAACGGCAGGAACGTCCCCGTTCCGCGCGGATAGGAAATATAGCCCTTGTCGTAGAGCTCCTGCGCAGTCTTCAGCGTATCGGAAGGCGAGAACCCGAACGCCCGGCCGGCGGCGAGCTGCATGGAATCGAGATTGTAGAGAGCCGGCGGCGCATGGCATGTTTCCTTGGTCTCGACAGCCACCGGCCCACCCCTCCACCGGCGGCAGGCCTCGGCGATCGCCTCAGCCTTGGCGCGTTCGAAGATCCGCTCCTTGGGATTGTGGAGAAGAACTAGGATGTCGCCTGCAGGGGTCGAGACGAGCAGGCGCACCTTGAAGTAGTCGACCGGCTTGAAGTCGCGGATCTCGAGTTCGCGTTCGGCCAGGATGTCGAGGGTCGGCATCAGGACGGGACCATATCGCCAGACGCCCGTCTCGCCGGGCGGGCGCAGCCTCACCGTCGCCTGACGGGTGCCGTTCATCCCGATGTGATAGTCGGCGTGCTGACGACCCCGCGCCTCCAGGGCGCCGCAATACGATCTGACGGCACCGCTTTCGCCGGCCGCCATCATGTCGCGAAACGCGCGCTCGATTGCTTCGGCTGTCACCGCGCGTGGGCGCATCCGGCGGACCGGACCGCGCCAGTCGAGCTTGTGCTCGACGATGTCCCAGCCGATCTTGTCGCCTTCACGGTCGTCGTCGGTGGCGATCACGATGGTCTTGCAGCCTCTCGCCGCCGCCGCGATCTGGGCAAGGATTTCGGACTTCCGTTTTCCGTTCATCGCGTTGCCGGATGCGGAGACCGGAATATCGGCGAAGTAGATCGTGCGATCGATGACCGCACGCCAATCCTTCAGGCCTGGGTCGATCTCGTCAGGCTCCACGGTGTCATAGAGGTTACCCGATGCCGTCACCAGGACGGCTCCGGGATCGAGGCGCTCCAGCACCGGGCGCGACGCCTGGAGGACGGAGCCCTTTTCGAAGAGGTAGAGCGTAGGACCGGAGGCGGAGAGTCTGCTCATCTGCGAAATGTCCAGCCGAGGGGAAGATTTTCTGCGGTGACGGCTGCCAGGGCGGCCCCGACGCAGCAGCCGACGAGCCGTGCGTCGCTCGGCGCGCAGCGCGCCTCCTCGACCAGGCGCCGCCGGACGAGCTGCATGGCTTCGGGCGCCGCACCGGCCACGACCTGCTGGACGATGGTTTCGCCGCTGGCCAGCCAGTACCCGACGGCGGTCCAGACGACCGCCTCGCGGCGGCTGGTCGACCCGCGGAATCCGCCCGCGGCGGCCCTCGCCATCTCCGGTTCGATCTGCTCCAGCGGGCCGCAAGCCCGTCGAAAATTCCCCTGCAGGCAGGCAACGAAGCGGGCATCCGCGGCGGCAAGCTTCTGGTCGGCCATCACCGCGTCCATGCCTGTTCCCGCACGGTAGCCTTTCCAGACGGCTTCGAAGCTTGCCTCGGAAAATGACACGACGGTGTAGATACCGGTACCTGGGGCGGCCATGGCGCTCTCCGAGGTCTGTGATCGAAGGGGCCGGGAGCGGAGGTCCCGGCCGCCCTTCTCAGCGGCGGCCGCGGCCGCCGGCCGCCCGCTGCTGTTCGCTGCCGGCATCACGGCCACCCCGGCCGCGACCGCTGCCGCCAGACCCGCCGCCGCGACCTCCGCCGGCGGGTTCCTTGGTGCCCCCGGCATCGCGGTCACCGCGACCGCCGCGGCTCGCAGGCTCGCGATCGCCGGAACGGCCGCGGGCCGCCGGCATCGCTCCGAGGTTGGCCTCGGCCAGCTCGCCGTTCTTGTCGTCGATGGAGATCACGTGTTCGAACACCGGCTTGCCGTGTTCATCCTGCAGGTTGACCTTCTGGTCGCCGTCCCGCGTGGTCCGGATCTGGGTGAACATGCGCCCGGTGGCGGTCACCGCCTCGCCGACCTTGAGGTCAGCGAACCTCTTCGCCTGGTCCCCGAAGACATTGACCCGGACCATGCTCGTATAGTCGGCACTACCGCCGTCATGCTTCTCGACGCCTTCAACGATCTTAATGACGAAATCGAGGAAAGGCGAGTTCTTGTCATTGTAATAGGGCACGAACTGCACCCAGCCGGTGCCTTTCGCGGCGAGGAACGACTGGGTTTCTTTCTCGGGATTGCCTGCCATGTTGATACGCCTCATCAGGTTTCAGGTGTATCGGATCGAGCAGGCCGATGAGGACTGAACCTCCACTCGGGGTGCGAACGGGGCGGCGAACGTGCCGCTGAACCCGGCCCAACCTAATCCGACGGGGCCCGAAGCCGGACCCCGGCGCTAAGACGCCCGGGTGCAGGCGATTGTTGTTGTGTTCGGCGGATTATTTCACTGGCGCCCGTCGCGGCCGCGATCGGGATCCGGATCGCGGCGCCCTCGGCCACCCTGCGAAGGCTCAGGCGCGTCACGACCGCCAGACACCTGGATCGAGGGCTCCGCAAGCACCGAGCGTAGCGGTACCTTCTCGATGCGCCAGGCGCGATCCCGCAGCGAGATCGCGTTCCGCAGCACGCCGGCGTCGTCAGGCCAGACCCGCTCGATGCTCGTGGCCAGGCCTTCCAGGCCCCGGATGAGCGCCTCCCGTGCTGCAAGCTGCCGTATCGCAAGGTCGTTGGCGGGACGGCGGTCTTGGAGCGAGCCGGAGTTCGGGCCGATCAGCGTCGGCGCTTCCCGCGCGAAATCGAGCTTGTCCAGCAGCGCAGCCAGTTCGGGGTCCGAACGCAAGCTGTCGGCGCCGGTGGTGACCGGACCGAACACGATCGGTTGGGAGGACAGATACCAATCGGCGAGCCCTCGATCAGCCTGACGAAGCCGGGCATAGCTGCGCAATGCCTCGATCGATTCGTCCCGCCCGTCGATCTCGAAAGCCCGGTGCCGGCGAAACAGACTGAGGAGCTCGCGAGCCCGGCCGCGGATCTCGCCGCCCGCCCCGCCCGTCGGTCCGTGGCCGGCACGGGGTTCGGTCGCGCGGTCTCTGCCCGCCGCTAGCCGCCTGACAAACCGGCGCAGCAGGCCGCCGGCGCCCGTCCCCGCGTCCTCCGCGGGTGCCGTGCCTGACCCGCCCACCTGCCGGACCGCCGACGAGGGCGCGGGGACGGGGTCCGGCGGCATCCGGTCGGGAGCGACCCCGGCCCGATGCGCTTCGAACACCGCCCGGGCGCGCCGCCGGCGGGACTGCATCCGCAACAGAGCGTCGGCGCCAAATTCTGCCCACCAGTCGGGTGACGCTTCGGCGAGGCGGCCCGGCCCGGCGCCACGGCCGCGCCGAACCGGCCTGCCTGGCTTCCGTTGCGGCGCGGCCGCGCGCATGGGCAACTCGCCTCGCTCGGCCGCCGCAATCACTTCCCCGCGGTCGGACCAGCGCGACCCGTCTGCAACGAGGCCAACCTCGCGGCAGTGGCGGGAGAACGTCTCGCGCAACCCGTCGACCAGACGGCCGTCCGGGCGGAACCTCAGACGCTCGCCGCCGGGATCGTCATTCGCGGCACGGACAATGACATGCACATGCGGGTGGCCACCGTGTTCGCGGTGCATGCCGACGATGGCGCGATGCCCCATCGCCACGAGTGTTTCCCTGACCGCGGCGATCGTCGCGGCTTCAAGCAGCCGCTCCTCCCAGGCATCGCGAGCATGCGCGCTGTAGACGAGATGCCGAACCTGGACCAGGCGCAGCCGCTCCTCGTCCGGCAGCGCCGCCCAAGGCTCGCCGGCGTCCCTCGCCTTCTTTGCCCGGCCCGTGAGATTCTCGGCATCGGTCAGCAGTTCCCAGCTTTCGAGGACACGACGGGCCTCGTCCCTTGCGATGGGCAGCCCGGTGCCATCGAACAGCCTGACGTCCCGATCCCCGATCGGCTGCCCCGGCG
The DNA here is from genome assembly GCF_018006725.1 of Rhizorhabdus sp. GTDB lineage: Bacteria > Pseudomonadota > Alphaproteobacteria > Sphingomonadales > Sphingomonadaceae > Rhizorhabdus. Next base: position 2,666 of record NZ_JAGMXV010000038.1, on the reverse strand, counting down.
CGTCGGGATCGGACATGTCCTCCCCGAGCCTTCCGACATAGCGGAGCAGCGCGTGTGCGCCGGCCTTGCTTCGCGCGCCCGAGATCACCTTGACGATACCCGGGCTACCGCCCGAATCCCGTCGGGTGGCGGCCGCGCGTGCGGCGAGAGCGCCCCGCTCGATCGCAGAGGCCACGGCGTTCATGCCGAGGCGTCCTCGCGCCCAATTCGTTCGAGCTCGGCCACGCGGGGGCCACGGCGGCCGCGGCGAGCTTCCAGAAGCTCGCCAAGCGCGGCCGCCAGCAAGCCGACGTCGTAGCTCCGCCCATCGACCTGCACCTTCGTCCGCCCGACCCGGGTCACGCGATAGCCGCGCCGCCGCAAGGCCAGGATCATGGCGCGCACGCCGTCGGATTCGGTAATCGCGCACCGCCTGGGCTGCCGGCGCTGCACGGTCGGCGGGACGAAAAGCTCGGCCTGCAGGGTCTTCCGCACCCTTTGAGGCTGCCTTTTTCTGCGCCCGGGCTTGTTCGTTGCGCCGTCCTCGTCTGGAGCTGGACCTTGGGCCGGGATCTGAAACAGCAGGAGCTGAGCGGCCGGGGTGGCGGAGCTCATGGATCAGTCATGCCCGAATAGGCTCGCCGAGGATCCGGTAGCCCAGCCTGGCCCCCACGGCAGCGAAAAGGGAGGCCGATCAAGGGTACCGCGTGGCGTTGACGAGCTCCCAGGCCGCGAGTAAGCGGCGAAGGGTGAGCGCGTCACCCTGGAGATCAGCAGGCGTGTCGGCTCGTAGGCGGCCAGTGCGGGAAAGATGCGGCGCAGCATGGCGACCGATCCGGCGTCGTGGAACGTGACTGCCTGCGCGGGAAAGCAGCTCGCGATTGCCCGGCCGGCGTCGTCGACCAAACCCGTCCAGAAGACCCGGCCGGGCCCGGGCCAAGTGCCCTCGGCGCGCCCATCCAGTGCCGCCCGGGACAGCACCCTCGCAAAAGCCCAATAGCCGGGATCGCTAGCCATTGGACCGACCGGCGCGACGCCTTGGGGGGGCCGTCTGCCCCTCTGCGTTCGGCGCTGCCGCCGCAGCTGGATTGATCAGGTCCGCCAAGCCGGCCGCCATCACCGCGCCCCGCTGCTCTGCATCGCCGATCGCTCGCGCGAGTTCGAGCAGCGCCGTCTTGGCGTGCGGTGAATTGATCCGAGCTACCGCCCGGCTGATCTCCAGGGTGACGCGCTCACCCTTCGCCGCAGTATTCCCCGGCTCACCGTCTCCAATCCGGGCCCCCCGGAACAGATCGCTCACATCGCAATCGAGTGCGCCGGCAATTTGAAGAAGGACGCCCGCATTGGCGCGCGCCCCTTTTTCAAAGCGCTGGACATCGTTCAGGCTGCGGTCCAGCCGCTGCGCCAGCGCTTCCTGGGTCAGCCCCTTCGCTACCCGGAACTCGGCGATCCGCCGGCCGACGAATTGGTCGATCCCCTTGCGCTCTTCTTTCCGCCGCGCGCCGTCCACCCCGGTCACGCTTGCCTCCTGGGAGAGAAGGTCACCATCGAGACGCTCATGTTCGTGTTGCCCGGCCATCATGACGCCCTCCGCTGTCGGGGCGGGCGATGGCGAGCGCCAGAATAGCGGCCCCCTGCTCGACGATCACCCCATCCATTTCCGCCAGTATAGCCACATCATCCGCGGTCGGGCGATTGCCGATCGTTCTCTCGAATACCATCCGTTCGAGCAGGGCATCGCTGAGTTCCTGCTGCAGGCTCGCAAGGATCTCGAACCGATCGCCTGCATCCACCAGGAAGGCCGCCTCGAAAATCGGGCCGAACTGAGGTCCCCAGCCCACGACCGCATCACGGCCGTAACCCGACAGCAGCTCCTTGGACGTGCGGAAGTCATGGATGCTAGCCGTCAACGCACCCTCCTGTGTCCATTCACTATGGACATTTCTAGGACATCATACAGGCTCTTTCTGTTACTTTCCAGCGCCCCTATGGTGTCCTCGATCCGTCGCGCGAAATCGACATTCGTCCGAGCGTCGAGGCGGGCTACGTGGAGATCTCGCAGGAGCGTGTTGAGGTTGACCCCGGCCATCCGGAACTGGGCAACGCACGCTCGAATCAGCTCCTGGTCGGCAGCCCCAACAAGCAGCACCGGCACTCGCGCATCCGGCACCGAACCGGCGACCGCCACCGTTCCGGCCCGGCGGTCGATGATATGGCGGAGATAGCCGGCAAGCGTCGAAAAATTGCCGGTGCGGCCCTCGCCCTTCAGCGTGTCCCGCAGGCGCTCGCTCACGAAGACCTGCAGGGGAACCTCCTTTTTCCGCCCCGCCCGGGCGCTGGAGACGGGCTGCGATCCGCGATCCTGACCGGGTCGAAGCTTCCGCTTCGAGCCGTCGGCACCGACACGGGATCCAGGCGCTGGGGTCCGGTGATCGACCACGAGAGTTCCCCTTCTATTTCGCGGTGACGGCTAGATATTGCTCCGGAGCTAATCGTGGCGCCAGCCTAAACGCAAAATCACATGTGATTTTGCTAATCTTGCTATTGGAACTATTTGCGGGTCAGAACGCAGATTTCCGCCGCAAAAATCCACTTACACCATTGATTTCTATTGGAAATATTGCCATCCGCCCCCGGCCGCTTCCGAACATTTGCCGGTAGAACTGCGGAAGGTGCCGCCACATGGT
>NZ_JAGMXV010000236.1 GCF_018006725.1 Rhizorhabdus sp. | reverse complement strand
ACGGTCGAGGTCGACAGCGCCCGCGTCCATCTGACCGGCAAGGAATATGCGATGCTGGAGCTGCTCTCGCTCCGCAAGGGCACCACGCTGACCAAGGAAATGTTCCTGAACCACCTTTACGGCGGCATGGACGAGCCCGAACTCAAGATCATCGACGTGTTCATCTGCAAGCTCCGCAAGAAGCTCGCACTGGCCTGCGGTGGCGAAAATTACATCGAGACCGTCTGGGGCCGCGGCTATGTGCTGCGCGACCCGGAAGAAGGCGCCGTCGCCGCCTGATCACCGATTTTGCTACAGGGGCAAAAGCGAAGGCCGCGATCCGAAAGGAGCGCGGCCTTCTTCGCATGAGCGGTCAGCCGAGCGGGCGGATCTCGACGATTTCGATCGCATCGGCCTTGCCGCCGAAATCAGCATACTCGCCCTCGCTCCCACCGATCAGAGCGCGCGCCAGCGGCGACGAGAAAGATATGGCGCGGGCGGCGGGATCGGCCTCGTCGTCGCCCACGATCCACACCTCTGATTCTTTGCCGTTGAGTTTGTACCGCACCGCCGTACCGAAGGCGGCGACATCGCCGGTTGCCGAAGGCTGCACCTCCATCGTCGCGCGACGGGTCGCCCAATAGCGCTGGTCGCGCCGCAGCGCCTTGATCTCGTCTTCGCCGGCCTTGCGCTCGACCGCCTCGGCAATAGCCGACTCGATCGCCTCCAGCCTTTCGGCCGTCAGCCGCGCGCCGCGTTCGGTCACCCAATTGGGGCCGGGCGGGATCGGCAGTTCGAACTTGGGTTCAAGATGTTCCTCGTCGCTCTCGCGGCGGAAGGCGACGCTCATGCCGACACCACGATCGAGACACCGTCGCCCGGCGTCGCGACATGCCGGCGCACGCCGACCTTCTTGAGGAACAGCCAGAGGGCCTCGACATGGATGCCCGCGACGACCTTCAGTGTGAGCAGCGGGTGGCGCAGGAAGGCGCCGAGCAGAGCCCGGTCGCTGAGCTCGCGACGATCGCCCCCGAATGCGGCCACGATCAACGGCCCGTCGCTATCGCCGCCCGCGACGACGACACGGGTCTTTTCCATCGGCGGCTCGACCGTGAATTCATAGCGCATGTCGAGATCCATGAAGGGCGAAACATAAAAGGCCTTGTCGCAGGCCTGGCGGATCAGGGTACCGTCACTCGCGGAATCGACCACGGGAATGACGTAGCTGTGGCGCTCCTTGAAGGTATTGGTCACCTCATAGACGATCGTCGACAGCGATCCGTCACGGCGGTGGCAAAACCACACGCTGAGCGGATTGAAGACATGGCCCAGCATGCGCGGCATCGTCAGCAAACGGATGGCGCCGCCGTCGGGTTCCTGCCCCGCCTGCCGCATCAGCGCTTCGATCTGGGGCCGCAGCGGTTGACCCGACCGATCAGCATAGTCGCGGTCGCGGAAGGAAAAGAGATTCCAGCGATTGCGCGAGAATAACCGGCACGAGCCATCGATGCGGTCGATCTCGTCGAGATCGAACAGGCATTGAAACATGCGGTAACGCAAGACGTGGCTGCGGGGCCGGAAACGCCGGTGGAACACTTCCCCTGCGTAGATGGCAGATTTCACTCGGCGGCTTCCCGCACCGGTGCCAGATCCAGCGCCAGACGGCCATTCGCGTCCTCGACCGTCCATGGCCGCCGCGCGCCCAGCATCTCGGCCACGGCCAGCCCAGCCTGCAACCCGTCCTCGTGGAAGCCTGCCCCCAGATGCGCGCCGCAGAAGAAGGTGTTGCGCTGCCCCTGGATCGCCCAGATCCGGCGCTGTGCGTCGAGCGCCGCCCGATCGAAGATCGGATGATCGAGGCTGGTACGGTTGATCTCCCGTCGGGGGTCGATCGGCCGGTGGGGGTTCAGCGTCACGACCAGCGGGTCGCGGGTCTCATAGCCCTGCAGCCGGTTCATCCAGTAGCTGACGCAAAGATCGCCCGTCGCATCATTGGCATAGCGACGTCCGAAATAATTCCACGCACCCCACAGCATCCTGCGCTTCGGAAGCAGGGTGGCGTCCTGGTGCAGCACCACGACATTGCGGCTGTAGCGGAAGGCGCCAAGCAATTCCTGCTCCTGCGGGCTCGGATCGGCGAGCATCGCCAGCGCCTGATCGGCATGCGACGCGATGACGACATCGTCGAAGCGATCGGAATGCCCCGTGCCGTCGACGATGGTGACCTGCCCCGCCTTGCGCTCGATCCGAGCGACCGGCGTGCCGAGGCGCACCTCACCCCGGAAACCAGCGATCAGACGCTCAATATAGGTGCGGCTGCCACCGACGACGGTGCGCCATTTCGGGCGCTGGCCAAGATCGAGAAGCCCATGATTATTGCAGAAGCGCACGAACGCCTCGGCCGGATAGTCGAGCAGCAATTGCGCGGGCGCCGACCAGATCGCAGCTGCCATCGGCAACAGATGGTCGTCGCGAAATGGCGCGCCATAGTTGCCCTGCTCCAGCAGCTGACCCAGCGTCATGTCGCCGAAACCGCCACTGTGCTTACCCATGTCGCGGTAGAAGCGGACCAGATTGCGCAGCATCGACCAGAAGCGCGGCGAGACGATGTTGGAGGGCTGGGCGAACAGCTGCCACAGCCGGTCACCCGCCGCATATTCGAGCTTTCCGTCATCGAGCGACACCGCGAAGCTCATGTCGGTCAGGCGGGTCGGCACGCCCAGATGCTCGAACATCGCGATCAGGTTCGGATAGGTGCGCTCGTTGAAGACGATGAAGCCGGTGTCGACCCCCAGAACGCCGCCAGCACCCGTGTCGACGTCGATCGTTCTCGTATGTCCGCCGAGACGATGTTCCGCCTCGTACAGCACCACCTCATTGTCTTTGGACAAGAGCCACGCGGCCGAAAGGCCGGTGATGCCGCTGCCGACGACAGCGATGCGCCGTCCCCTGCGGAAATTGGTCATGCTCCCACTACCCTTTACCCAACGCATTGCCCGCCTTCAGCTACGGCCCGACGGACGAACAGGTTGCGCCTTTGCCCTGCCTCGACTGCTACCCCCGCGTCGGCAAAGCGCAATGCGAAATTTCGTGCAACGGCTTGGCGGCTTTCCTCGTATGGGATTAGGACAGCGCGGCCCGGGGGGACATTTTCTTGAATCCGATCGTCAGCATATTGGTCGCGTCGGCCGTGTTATCCGTGATGATGGCTTCGGCCTGGGCCGTGCAGAAAGCGACGCACCAATCGGGCTGGGCCGACGTGTTCTGGTCCTTCGCGATCGGCATCGGCGGGCTGATCGTCGCGCTGATGACCCGCAGCGACGCGCCGCTGCCCCGCATCTGGCTGGTCGCCGGACTGGTCGGCTTCTGGTCGCTCCGGCTGGGCTTTCACATCCTCGCCCGGACCGCCGAGGCGAAGAGCGAGGATCCGCGCTATGCGGAGTTCCGCCGCGAATGGGGCGACAGCTTCCAGCGACGCCTGTTCCTGTTCCTCCAGATTCAGGCGCTGTGCGGCGTCGGCCTTGTCGTCACCGTCTTCGCCGCAGCCCACCGCCCCGGCCCCGCCCTTTCGCTTGCGGACTGGATCGGCCTTGCCCTGCTGGTCGTTTCGGTGGCGGGCGAAGGGGTTGCCGATCGCCAGTTGCGCGCCTTCGCCAAGGATCCCGCCAACAAGGGCAAGGTCTGCGACAAGGGGCTGTGGGCCTGGTCGCGCCATCCCAATTATTTCTTCGAATGGCTCGGCTGGGTCGCCTATCCGGTGATCGCCATCGACATCGGCGGCGACTGGTGGCCCGGCTATCTGGCACTCATCGGGCCGCTGCTGATGTACTGGCTGCTGGTCCATGTGTCGGGCATCCCCTTGCTCGAGCAGCATATGCTCAAGAGCCGGGGTGAAGCCTTCCGTTCCTACATGGCGCGCACCAGCGCCTTCTTCCCACTACCGCCCAGGAAAAACTGATGGACATCATCGCCGCCGCCACCGCAGCCGTCGAACGGCTGCCGCTTCCCGACGCCGTGACGCTGGCGGGCGTCCGCTTCCTCGTCGGCCGCACCGCGCGCAAGCTGGCGGTCCAGCCCGACGTCGAGGCAGCCTTTGCGCGCGACATGGACAGCTTCCCGATCGCGATCCACACCGACGACGCCAATGCCCAGCATTATGAGGTGCCCGCTTCCTTCTTCGATCTGTGCCTCGGCCCGCGCCGCAAATATAGCTGCTGCTACTATGAACTGCCCGGCAGCAGCATCGGCGAGGCGGAGGAGGCCGCGCTGGCGCAGACGGTCGCCCATGCAGGGCTGGCGGACGGTCAGGAGATTCTGGAACTCGGCTGCGGCTGGGGTTCGCTCAGCCTCTACATGGCGGCTCGCTATCCAGGCGCGCGCATCACCGCCGTGTCCAATTCCCATTCGCAGCGCGAGCATATCGAGAAGCTCGCCCGCGCACAGGGATCGACCAACCTGACCGTCATCACCTGCGACATGAACGATTTCCAGGCCGACCACCGCTTCGACCGGGTCGTGTCGGTCGAGATGTTCGAGCATATGTCGAACTGGCGCGCGCTGCTGACCAAGGTGAAGGGCTGGCTCAAGCCCGACGGCGATCTGTTCATCCACATCTTCACCCATGACCGGGCGAGCTATCGCTTCGACCATGCCGACAAGGCGGACTGGATCGCGCAGCATTTCTTCACCGGCGGAATCATGCCCAGCCATGGCCTGATCCGGCACTTCCCCGATCTGTTCACGGTCGAGGAGGAGTGGCGCTGGAACGGTGAACATTATGCGCGCACCGCCTTCGACTGGCTCGCGCGCTTCGACGCAAACCAGCCGGCTATCGCCGAAATCTTCCGCCAGACCTATGGTGCGGACGGCAAATTGTGGGAGCGGCGCTGGCGGCTCTTCTTCCTTGCGACCGCAGGCCTGTTCGGTTTCGACGGGGGGCGCCCCTGGGCGGTCAGCCACTATCGGCTGAAACCCTCGGCCTGATCGCGGCTAAGCGCTGCGCCCGTCGAAGGGGCTGATCTCGACGGTCAGGTCCTGCCAGTCGTCGATGCAGCGCAGGTTTAGGCTGATCCCTTCCGGGTGCGAGCGCGGGCGATAGAAGCTCTTGATCCCGCATTGGGAGCAGAAGATGTGCCGCGCCTTGCCCGACCCGAAGCGATAGGTGGTGCTGTCCTGCTTGCCGTCGAGCAGCCGGAAGCGGCTTTCGGGAATGATGAGGTGGAGGTAGCCGCTCATCGAACAGATCGAGCAGTCGCAGTCGAGAATCTTGAACGGCCCTTCGCCGATCTCGGCCTCGTACCGCAAGAGGCCGCAATGGCAGCCGCCCTCCACCTTCATCCCGTTACCCCTTCATAATCGCCTTTGTGACCAGATAGCCGCCGGTCGAGCCGACCCCCGAAACGAACGAGCCCCAGATCATGTCGGCGATCGTAATCTTCGACGACCAGACGACCAGCGTCGCCTGATTGGTCAGGTCATAGGTCGCATAGGCGAAGAAGCCGAACAGCGCACCCTGGATCGCAGCGGTCTGCCACTGGCCGGCATTCAGCGCCGGAGTGACGGCGAAATAGACAAGGCCGGCGATATAGAGGGCGTAAAAGATGATCGCCGGCGTCATGCGCGGTTCGGGCGCCAGGATCGATCCGATGACCGGGCGATAGAGGATGTCGACCGAATATTTCAGCCATACGAAATCGACGATCGCGAATACGATGAGCGTTGCGACATAGGACAGGGCTATTCGGGTCATAGGGCTCTCCTTGCTGGAGGAATGATGGGCGAGAAGCGCGAGCCCGTCATCCTTGTGTTTCGGATATGGAACGGCAATGTGGCCGCCAAGGCAATAGCTGGTGGTCGGACATGCGTGGGTTGCCGCTGTGCATGCCCGCTGCGAGTGGGATCATGATGCGGTCGAAAAAGGCGGCTCACCAAGCCGACGGGAAATAGGAACGGCATGTCGGTATCGTCGCGCGGCAAGAGCAATGCCACGATCTTCATCATCGTCACGATCCTGATCGACGCGATCGGATTCGGTATCGTCATTCCGGTCCTTCCGCGCCTCGTCATGGAGGTCGGCCACCTTACCCTCGACGAAGCGACGTGGATGGGCGGCTGGCTGGCAACGGTCTATGCCCTCATGCAGTTCCTCTGCGGGCCGCTTGCCGGCAATCTCGGCGATCGTTTCGGGCGCAGACCCGTTCTCCTGCTCGCTCTGGCCGGACTGTCGATCGACTATCTGCTGATGGGCTTTGCGCCCAACCTCACCTGGCTGTTCGTCGGCCGGCTGCTGGCGGGCGTGTTCGGCGCCTCGTTCAGCCCCGCCACGGCGGCACTTGCGGACATTACCGAGCCCGAGGACCGCGCAAGGCGCTTCGGCCTGGTCGGAGCGGCCTTCGGCCTCGGTTTCATCATCGGCCCGGCAATCGGCGGGCTGCTCGGCGAGTTGGGCCACAGCGTACCTTTCTATGCGGCAGCGGCCTTCTCGGCCGTCAATCTGCTGTTCGGAGCCTTCTTCTTCCCCGAAACCCTGGCGCAGGAAAACCGTCGCCGCTTCAGCATTGCGCGTGCCAACCCCGTCGGAGCGCTGCTTGCCGCGCGCAGCCTGCCCGGCGTGCTGAGTCTCGCGGGGATATTGCTGCTCTGGAACATCGCGTCGATGGTCTATCCCGCGACCTGGGCCTATTTCGCCATCGCCCAATATGGCTGGACGGACGGAATGGTCGGCGCTTCGCTGGCGCTCGCCGGCCTCTCGATGATCACGGTTCAGAAGGGGATATTGGGGCGCACGGTCAAGCGCTTCGGGGAACGGCGCACCGCGATGC
>NZ_JAGMXV010000235.1 GCF_018006725.1 Rhizorhabdus sp. | reverse complement strand
GCGCATGGTTGGTGGCGGTCGCCTCCGATCCGCCGCGCAGGATGCAGGCATTGCCCGACATCAGGCTGAGCGCGCCCGCATCCGCGGTGACGTTCGGCCGGCTTTCATAGATGATACCGATCACGCCCAATGGCACGCGCACCCGCTGGAGCAGCATGCCGTTGGGGCGGCGGCTCTCGTCGATCATCTGGCCGACGGGATCGGGCAGTGCGGCGACGGCTTCGAGCGCGGCGGCGATTCCTTCGAGCCGGGCTTCGTCGAGCGACAACCGGTCGATCATCGCAGCCGTCAGCCCATTGCCGCGGGCGCGCTCCACATCACCTGCATTGGCCGCCAATATGTCGGTGGCCGATCGGCGCATGGCGGCGGCCGCTTCGATCAGTGCGTGCGCCTTCTGCCGTGTCGGCGCGGTCGCCAGGGCGATAGCGGCCTGGCGCGCATCATGCCCCATCGAGGTGATGAGCGCGACGGGATCGGTGGCGGAAAGGGCGGACAATTCGGTCATGGCGGCGCCGTAGCACAAAGCCGCGGCCCGCCCAAAGTCACTCGCACTTGGTCCGATGCAATGCTAACTTTCACCCATGTCGGGGGAATTCGAGGCAATGGCCGATATGGCCACGGGGACAGTCGTCGCGCGCACGATCGATGGCGCAGGCAAAGCTGAGCATGGTGCCCGCGACGATCATCGCGGCGACTGCCTGAACTGTGGCACGGCCCTGATCGGGCCGCATTGCCATCGATGTGGCCAGTCGGCTCATGTACACCGTACCGCCAGCGCGCTGTTCCATGACATTGCCCATGGCGTATTCCATTTCGAGGGGCGCACCTGGCACACGCTGCCGCTGCTCTTCTGGCGGCCGGGCGAACTGACACGTCGCTACATCCGGGGAGAGCGGATCACATTCGTTTCGCCGATGGCGTTGTTTCTCTTTTCGGTCTTTCTGATGGTAGCGGTGTTCGGGCTCGTCGGCGGGCCCTTCGGTCCGATGCGGCTTCAGGGCGATCCGGTGAAGCTCGCGGAGGCGCGCACCGAGGCGGCGAAAGAGCTCGCCGGCGTCGAAAAGCGGATCGCGACGCTGGCGGCCGAAAAGCAGGCGCGCAACGCTCGTGGCGAAAAGACGCCCGACCTCAACGAGCAGCTTGGCGACCTTCGTTCTGAACAGGCGGCGCTGCGGCTGGTGACCACGGGGCAGATCCGCCCACCCAAGGCCGACGATGTCGAGGGGCTCAAGCTCAACATCGACACCGGCGTTCCGGCGATCGACCTGGCATTCAGGCATCTGACCCGCAATCCCGAGCTCACCGCCTACAAGATGCAGTCGACCGCCTACAAATTCTCATGGGCGCTGATCCCGATATCGCTGCCCTTCATATGGTTGCTCTTCGCTTTTCGTCGCGATGTCGGGCTTTACGATCACGCGGTCTTCGCGACCTATTCGCTCTCGGCGATGACTCTGATGGTCATCGGCGCGAGCGTGCTCGCCGGCATTGGGATCAGCCTGTCGCTGACCTTCTTCCTGATGGTGTTCTTTCCGCCCTGGCACATGTACCGGCAGCTGAAGGGCGCCTATGGCCTGAGCGGCTTCGGCGCCTTCTGGCGGATGGTGGCGCTTATTTTATCGGCCTACACGGCGGCGTTGATCTTCGTCGTCATGCTGCTGGCTATGGGCGCCTGACGGGAGGACCGCGTTCTATTTCGGCAGGCGACAGACAGGCAGCTTGAGTTTCGCCAGGTCGGCGCAGGGTCGGACCTGGACCGATCCGTCGAGCCCGATGAAGGTGGCGTAGTTGGCGCCGCGGTCACACTGGACCGTCCACATTTCGAGATTTTTGAACGGGCCCTGATAGGCAACCGGGCCGATCTTCCGGCAATATTGGCCTTCGTCCAGCACCGCACGGCGCAATGTCGCGCGTTGCTGCAGCGGAGAGAGCTTCTTCAACTGGTCGCTGAAGCCGTTAGGGGCCGCCTGTGCGGCGACCGGAGAAAGGCTCAACGCGGCGATGGCCGCAAGCATGACGATCTTCATCGGCTTGTAATAGCGCAAGCCGCGTCCTTCGCCCAGCGGGCGGAAGACGCGGCCCGCCTCCTAGCTTAAAGACTGTCGCTGATCTTCTTGCCGGCGAAGAGCGCCAGAAGCGCGAAGATGACGAACAGCGCGATCGCGACGAAGAACAGGATCTTGGCGAGGCCGACGAAGGCGCCACCGACGCCGCCGAAGCCCATGGCGCCGAGCACCAGCCCGACGACGAGGAAGATTAGCGCCCATTTCAGCATGATATGTCTCCGCTTTCGAGGTGCTGGGGAAACGGAGCAAGGGCGCGGAAAGTTCCTGAGGCGAAATCAGGTCTGTACGGAATCTATTCCCCCGGCGCGCGGGCCTTGATCGCAAGCGCGTGGACCTTGTCGCGGAGCAGGTCCGCCAGCGCCGCATTGACGGCGCGCTGGCGGGCGACGCGATTCTGGCCGGCGAAATGCGAACTTTCAATCTCGACGGTGAAATGGCTCTCGCCGGAACCGTCATGTCCTGCATGGCCGCGATGATTCTCGCTGTCGTCGATCACGGCCAGCCGGGTGGGGGAAAGCGCCTCGGTGAGGCGGGCGGTTATTTCTGCGGCCACGGGGCCCATGGGAGTCTGACTCATATTGCCTATATAGGGGGTTTGGATCGAACGAGGCGATACTTGAGCGAACAATCTTCCGCCCGCAATGCGCGCGCGCGGTTTCATGGACGGGTCGAAGGGAGCCGGCAGATCTGCGCCCAGCCGGGATGCGAGGCTCCCGGCGAATTTCGCGCGCCGGTGCCGGGTGGGCGGCGGCCAGGCTTCGACGGGCCGGGGGACTGGCATTTTCTCTGCCTGGACCATGTCCGCGCCTTCAACAGCGGCTATAATTTCTTCACCGGCATGAGCACCGAGGAGATCGAGGCGGAGCAGACCCCCTATGGCGGCTGGGACCGCGAAACCCGGGCCTTTTCGCCCGGGGCGGGCTCTTCGCCGCGCTGGGCGGACTTCGTCGATCCGCTCGACGCGATCGGTGCCCGATTCGCCCGCGCGGCGGACAAGGAGCGGAAGGACGGCAGGCCGCTGACCGACTCCGACCGCAAGGCGTTGAAGGTGCTGGGTCTCGGCAAGGACGCGGATCGAAGGGCTCTTCGGACACGTTACGCCGAACTCGTCAGGCGCTATCACCCTGACAGAAATGGCGGGGACCGGAGTCATGAGAAGGCTTTGCAGGATGTGATTTCGGCTTATACGCAACTCAAAGGCCGCCCGGCCTTCGCTTAAGCAGCAAAGACGATCCCAAAGGCACAGCTATGACCGATCTGCCCAACGTCCAGCCCGACAGCCGCACCGCGACGGTGCTGGAAGCGCCCGACCGGATGGTGAAGGTGCGCGAGATGTTCGGCATCGACACCGATATGGAAGTGCCCGCCTTCTCGGAGGCCGACGAGCGCGTGCCTGATGTCGATCCGGCCTATGTGTTCGACCCGGACACTACGCTGGCGATCCTGGCGGGCTTCGCGCATAACCGCCGCGTGATGGTTCAGGGCTATCACGGCACTGGCAAGTCGAGCCATATCGAGCAGGTCGCTGCCCGGCTGAAATGGCCGTGCATCCGTATCAATCTCGACGCGCATATCAGCCGCATCGACCTTGTCGGCCGCGACGCGATCGTGCTGCGCGACGGCCATCAGGTGACCGAATTCCGCGAGGGCCTGTTGCCCTGGGCGCTGCAGACGCCGACCGCGCTCGTCTTCGACGAATATGATGCGGGTCGTCCCGACGTGATGTTCGTGATCCAGCGCGTGCTGGAAACCGAGGGCAAGCTGACCCTGCTCGATCAGAATCGCGTGATCCGGCCAAACCCCTGGTTCCGCCTGTTCGCGACTGCGAACACCGTAGGCCTCGGCGACACCACCGGCCTCTATCATGGCACGCAGCAGATCAACCAGGGTCAGATGGACCGTTGGAACATCGTCGTGACGCTCAATTATCTGCCGGCGGCGATCGAGGCGCAGATCGTGCTCGCCAAGTCGGGCGAATATGACAAGCCCGATGGCAAGAAGACCGTCGAGGATATGGTCAAGGTCGCCGACATGACCCGCCAGGGCTTCATCGCCGGCGATATCTCGACCGTCATGAGCCCGCGCACAGTGATCAGCTGGGCGCAGAACACCCTGATCTTCAACGATGTGGGCTTTGCCTTCCGCCTGTCGTTCCTCAACAAGTGCGACGAGAGCGAACGGCCGCTGGTCGCCGAATATTATCAGCGGGTGTTCGGTAAGGATCTGCCGGAGAGCGTCGTCGGCAAGGCATGACGGCCACGCTCGACCTTTCGCCGCTGCTGCCGCTCGAAGGCGGGTTCAACCTGCGCGACATGGGCGGCTATGCGACCACCGACGGCCGCACCGTCCGGCGTGGGCTGCTCTACCGATCGGGCGTGATGTCCTATCTGACCGAGGCCGATGAACGCCATCTGGCGTCGCTCGGCATCGCGACGGTCTGCGATCTGCGGCGCGGAGGCGAACGCAAACGCCACCCATCGAGCTGGTGCGAGCGGGCAGGCGTTTTCTACTGGTCGCGCGACTATGCCGAGAGCAGCGGCGTGCTCGGCGAACTTCTGCGCGGCACTCTGCCCGATGCGGCGGCGGTGCGGGCCAAGATGCTGCATCTTTATACCGAGCTGCTGGTCGACCACGCGCCCTCCTACCGCTTCCTGTTCGCGCGGCTGGCGGAGGGGCAGGTGCCGCTGCTGTTCAACTGCTCGGCCGGCAAGGACCGCACCGGGGTCGCAGCGGCGCTGATCCTGTCGATGCTGGGCGTGCCGCGCGAGACGGTGTTCGACGATTATCTGCTGACCAATCGCTTTGCCGATTTCGGCCGCCTGTTCGATGACTCGCGCGGGGGCTATGACCAATATGACGCGGTCGATCCGGAAGTGTTGCGTCCGCTGCTGGCGGCGGATGCCGATTATCTCGATGCCATGTATGATAGCCTCGATCGCGACCATGGCGGCCTCGACGCCTATCTGGCCGCGATCGGCGTCGACGATCGGGCGCAGCGCGTGATCCGGGAAAGGGTGCTGGACTGATGGCCGAACAATCGCCCATCGAGAGCTTTCGTCAGGTCCTCGGCGGGACCGCGCGTGCGATGGCGCATGAGCCGGAGATCGAGCTCAACTTCACCGCCGAAACCCCGTCCGCCAGCTACAAGCAGATCCGCGTGCCGATGCCGTCGCGCAACCTGCCCGCTCAGGCGGTGGCGGAGGCGCGGGGCTTCGCCGACGGCTTCGCGCTCAAGATGCGCCACCACGACGAGGCCCTGCACGAGCGGATCGCTCCGGCAGAACCGGTCGCGCGCGCGATCCACGATGCAGTCGAGCAGGCGCGGATCGAGGCGATCGGCTCGCGGGCCATGGCAGGCGTGCGCGACAATCTGAACCACGCGCTCGACGTCCGTCTGCGCTCGGACCCGCTGGTGCGTGCGCGGACACGCGACGAGGTGCCCCTTTCGACCGCGATCGGGCTGATGGTGCGCGAGCGGCTGACCGGGCAGCCCGCGCCGGCCATGGCCCAGCCCGGTCTGGGGTTGGTACGCGAATGGATCGAGAGCAAGGCGGGCAAGGATCTCGACGCGCTCGAACTCGCCTTCGACGACCAGGCGGCCTTCGCCAAGCTCGTCAGCCGCCTGCTCGAGGATCTCGAGCTGATCGACGCCAGCGATGTCCCCGAGACCGATCCCGATCAGGGCGAGGACGACAGCCAGGACGAACAGAGCGAGGGCGAAGAACAGCAGGAAGAGGGGGACGATTCGGGCGGGTCGAGCGATTCGCAGGTCGAAACCCGCAGCGAACAGTCGCAGGGCGGCGACGAGGAGGGCGAACAGCGTCAGATGGACGACGACGCGCCGACCGACATGGAAGGCGAGGTCGGCGACGACGGCGAGGAAGGGATGATGCCCGTTCGGCCGAACCGACCGCTGTCCGATCTGCCGCCGAGCTTCGACTATCACGCCTATACGACCCGCTTTGACGAGGAGATCGCCGCCACCGAACTCTGCGACGAGGAGGAACTGACCCGCCTGCGGGCCTATCTCGACCAGCAGCTGGTTCATCTGCAGGGCGCAGTGACCAAGCTCGCCAACCGGCTCCAGCGTCGCCTCATGGCGCAGCAGAACCGCAGCTGGGACTTTGACCAGGAAGAGGGGCTGCTCGATGCGGCGCGTCTTGCCCGCGTCGTCGTCAATCCGACCCATTCGTTGAGCTACAAGATCGAGCGCGATACCGATTTCCGCGACACGATCGTGACGCTGCTGATCGACAATTCCGGCTCGATGCGCGGGCGGCCGATCTCGATCGCTGCGATCTGCGCCGACATTCTCGCGCGCACGCTCGAGCGTTGCGCGGTCAAGACCGAGATCCTCGGCTTCACGACGCGTGCCTGGAAGGGTGGGCAGTCGCGCGAGTCCTGGCTGGCGGCGGGGCGTCCGCCCGCGCCGGGACGGCTCAACGACCTGCGGCACATCGTCTACAAGAAGGCGGACGAGCCATGGCGCCGGGCGCGCAAGTCGCTCGGCCTGATGATGCGCGAGGGGCTGCTCAAGGAGAATATCGACGGCGAGGCGCTGCAATGGGCGCACAACCGGATCATCGGACGGCGCGAGGAGCGCAAGATCCTGATGGTCATCTCAGACGGTGCGCCGGTCGACGATTCGACCCTGTCGGTCAATAACGGCTCCTATCTCGAGCGGCACTTGCGCCAGATGATCGGCTGGATCGAGAACAAGTCTCCCGTCGAACTGATCGCGATCGGCATCGGCCATGACG
>NZ_JAGMXV010000234.1 GCF_018006725.1 Rhizorhabdus sp. | reverse complement strand
GGTCTGATCCGTCCAGATCCAGCAGTCTGCGCGACCGCAGGTGCCGCTTGCGGCAGAAAATCCTTGTCTAGCGCTCGGATACAGGCGATCTTCACCTCAAACGCCACGCCACTTGGGGAATGCAGGTCCATGTCACCAAAGATTGCCATTTGCGCCTTATCGCTCGTCGTCACAGCTTGCGCAGCGGGTCCCGCGCCGCGAACCGGTTTTTTGAGTGACTATAGCGGTCTGGAGCCTGTCGGCTCTTCCGACTCGTTACTTGAGCAGCGACCGCCTGCAGATTTCGATGCGCGCCGTTTTCATGCCGTGATGATCGAACCGACCGAAGTTCGGGTCGAGGACTTGAGCGAAGAAGACAAGACGAAGCTGTCAGACGTTTTCCGCGAAGCGCTGATCGAGCGGCTTGGCGGGGCGCTGCCGATTGTCGGGCAGAGTGGTCCGGGCGTGTTCAGAGTGCGTACGGCCATCGTTGATGCGCGTAAGGCCAATGTCGCGATCAATGCCGTGACATCGCTTCTCGTTGGACCTGTCAGCAACGGCGGCGTAGCCGCCGAAGCGGAAGTCCTGGACGGCGGAACCGGAGCGCGCATCGCCGCGCTCTCCTGGTCGCGGCGAGGCGGCAAGATTACCGAGGTGGGCCTGTCCTACACGCAACTCGGCCAGGCCCGATCAGGCCTTCGCTCCTTCGCCAAGCGCCTTGCCGACCTCTTCAGTCCTCCCACACCGGCGACCGAGCAGACGGACCGTCGCCGGTGAGCATTGTCTCAAGGAGAAGATCATGAACGACGATCAGTTGAAGGGCGCATGGCGGCAAGCCGAGGGCTGGATCAAGGAGCAATGGGGTCGGCTGACAGACCACGACCTCGCCATCATCGACGGCCAGACTGAACAGCTTATCGGCCACATTCAGGAGCGATACGGCGTGGAACGCGAAAAAGCGGAGGACGACGTTCGCGAATGGTTCCAGGCGCGCTTCGGGTCGTTCCGGTAGCCTGGGCGTGGGCTGCGGTCGAGACGCCCCCCATCTATGACGCCGCAGCCCACGCATTTTTTCTCAAACTTTACGTTACGAGGCACACATGTTGCGACACGTCCTTTCGATGAGCATTCTTCTCGCTACCGCCAACGAGGCCGTCACGGCGCCGGCAACAGCGCAGACCGCTGCCGCCCCCACCTTTTCCGTAAAGTCGAAATTGGGCGAGCTGATGGACGATCGACGAGCCATGGCCGTCTTGCAAAAGCACATTCCCGACGTGATGGCCGATCCGGAAATAACGAAGGGCCGCAGATATTCGCTTCGCTTCATCTCGGGCTTCGACAAGCGGATCAAAGCGGCCCTTCCGGCGATCGAACGCGATCTGGCGGCCAATCGATAGATTGATTGGATTCCTTGGCTTTTGCTGCAACCGGCGATCAAAGATCGCAGCACACAACGAGTCGCACGGTCGGCTGAAAGCGACGGCACCCGCCCCGTGCAGCAAGGCCCATCTTGTCTCGGAGCGGCGCAAGCGACGCAGAGTGGCTGGACATGGCGGCCAGGGGCGGCACTATAGAAGTACGAACGGCGACACATACTCGTTAGCTTTGTCTTGCCAGGCGCGCCAGTTTTTAGCGAGCTTGGCAGCAGCCGGACGGAAAATCTGCGCAAGAACGCTGTCGGTTGTAACGTGCTTGAACGAATTCGCACGGCGACGATTCGTCGGGCGCAGCCAGGCGGCGTGTTGCTTCTCGATGGCGTCGGGGTTCCAGATGCCCAGCGCGTCGTGCAGCGTTGCAGCCACACCCCGGGCAACGGCCTCGTTCGTCTGACAGCGCCTGACTAAAAGTTCATCACCCGAGCCTCTGGTAGAGCGCATCGGGGACTGACTGATAGCAGACGGGGCGGAGGAAGCGGTCGATGGCGAGGGTGCCGACGGAGGTGGAGCGGCCGTCGGAGGTGGCGCGACCCTCATTGTCGTAGGGAATCATGCCTGAAGACGGCACGGCAAGCGTCCGCCGGCGCTGTCGTAAACATCTCGCAGTGCCCGTAAGCGACCACGCAGGCCGTCGTGGCGACGGGTTTCCTGGACGTGACGTCCCACTTTTCCGTTATCGCAGATCATTCGGAAGCTCCGGATCATGGCAAGCCGCAGCGATAAGCTGCTGAGCGCTGTCAACCGTCAGTGCAGGCGCTGCCAGCACCACGGATGTCGCGATCTGCCGCTCCGGCACATCCCAATATGTCTTCAGGAGCTGCGCTGTCACCGTTTCGGGGACGAGCGCGAAGCCATGCCTCCGATAGAAGCCTATGGCCCAGACTGCAGCAGCCCAGGTTCCGATCAGAATGGGCTTCAGTCAAGTGCGGCCCAGATGCGATCGATCCTGTCGACCGTGCCCGACGCGATGATCGTGATCGACTCGCGCGGACGGATCATCTCGTTCAGCGCCGCAGCGGAACGCCTTTTCGGTTATTCGGAAAAGGAAGTGTTCGGTTCGAACATCAGCAGGTTGATGCCTTCGCCCGACCGTGAGCGGCACGATGCCTATATCGAGCGCTATCTTGCCACCGGCGAACGGCGGATCATCGGTATCGGCCGCACCGTGACCGGCCTCAAGCGCGACGGTTCGACCTTCCCGATGCAGCTTGCGGTGGGCGAGGCGGCCGTCGAGGGAGAGCCGGTGTTCACAGGCTTCATCAGCGATCTGACCGAGCAGATGCAGGCCGAGGAGCGGATCGAGGACCTCCGTTCCAACCTGATCCATGTCGCGCGGGTCAGCGCGATGGGAACGATGGCTTCGACGCTCGCGCATGAACTGAACCAGCCGATCACCGCAGTCATGAACTATGTCGAGACAATTCGCGACATGCTGGAACAGCCGCATAAGGACGATTTTCCGATCATCCGAGAGGCCCTGTCGGAGACGGCGAGCGAAGCGATGCGCGCTGGGCAGATCGTTCGCCGCCTGCGCGAATTCGTCGCCAAGGGCGAGGTCGAGAAGACCGTCGAGGATCTGCCGACGCTGATCGACGAGGCGGCGAAGCTGGCGCTGATCGGCGCGCGCGAGAAGGGCGTGCATGTCGAGTTCGACATCGACCGGCAGGCGAGCCCCGTGCTGGTCGATCGCGTCCAGATCCAGCAGGTGCTGATCAACCTCATGCGCAACGCGGTCGAGGCCATGTCCACCCTGCCGGGCGGCATGGCGCGCGAACTCCATCTGTCGACTCATCCCGAAGAGGGGGGCTTTGTCCGTGTCATTGTCCGGGACACCGGCCCCGGCGTCGCGCCCGAGATCGCAGCGGATCTGTTCCGCGCTTTCAACAGCACCAAGACCGATGGCATGGGGCTGGGCCTGTCGATCTGCCGAACCATCGTCGAGGCCAATGGCGGACGGATCTGGTATGAACCTGGCGAGGCTGGCGGTTCCATTTTCCAGTTCACCATCGTCAAGATAGAAACGGAGGACCATGATGGCTGAAAAGCGGCTCGTGCATATCGTCGACGATGAGGATTCGATCCGGCGATCGGCGAAGTTCATGCTGTCGACTTCGGGCTATGCGGTGGAGACCTGGGAGAGCGGCGTTGCCTTCCTGAAGGAAGCCAAGACGGCAGAGCAGGGGTGCATCCTGCTCGACGTTCGCATGCCGGAGATGGACGGGCTGGAAGTGCAGCAGGCGCTGAACGAGCGCGGGATCACGATGCCCGTCATCATCCTGACCGGTCACGGCGATATCAGTATCGCAGTCCGTGCGATGAAGGCAGGAGCGGTCGACTTCATCGAGAAGCCGTTCGAGAAGGCGGTGCTGATGTCCGCGATCGAGGCCGCGCACGCGAGGCTGGAAAAGAACGCTGCGGATGTGGAGCGGAACGAGGAAGCCCATGTCATGCTGGGCAAGCTC
Organism: Rhizorhabdus sp.; assembly: GCF_018006725.1. Taxonomy (GTDB): domain Bacteria; phylum Pseudomonadota; class Alphaproteobacteria; order Sphingomonadales; family Sphingomonadaceae; genus Rhizorhabdus. The sequence goes on along the minus strand of NZ_JAGMXV010000234.1, from coordinate 3,047 downwards.
ACCGGTCGCGAGCGCGAGGTGCTGGAGGGGCTGGCCAAGGGCCTGCCGAACAAGACCATCGCTTATGACCTCGACATCTCCCCCCGCACGGTCGAGGTGCATCGGGCCAATCTGATGACCAAGCTGGGCGTACGCAGCCTGTCGGAGGCACTGCGCATCGCCTTTGCTGCGGGGATGGGGGAGTAGCGGGCATCGAGAGGCGCGGCGCGCACCGCTAGGCCAGTTCACCCTTCGCGGAGATGATCGCAAAGCAGTTGGTGAGCGGTTCTTCGGATCAAGCTCGCTACCAACTCGACGCGCGCGATCAACTCGTCTCGGATGCGAAATCAAAACCGGCGCCGCCACTTCCGGCTGTCTCACAGACATCGATGACCTTCAGCCGCGGAGCAGTCCAGCCAGACTTCGCTTTCTCGGGAGACGGGTCGGAATCAGGCATGGCAAGGCTCTCCGCAACACGACGAATGTCGGTGATAAAGAGTATGGGGAATGCCGCAGTCGCTCAATGCGATATTCTGCTGTATTTTTTCTTAAGTATTTTTCGGTAAATGATTTTTGTAAGATTCCGTGGGCCAGAAAGCTCGTTCCGCCAGAACAGAATTGAAAGAACCACTCGTTTCTGACTGCGCAGGCACGCTGACAGAAAGCACGAATATGCCGGTATCGTCGGCTGTGTGACTTGATGTGATGGTCATGTTCCGCAGTGCGCTTCGCCACCGGAAGCCGAGCATATCGCTGGTGACCCCTACGGGACTCGAACCCGTGTTTTCGCCGTGAGAGGGCGACGTCCTAGACCGCTAGACGAAGGGGCCGTGCTGCGGAGCGGCGTCATTATGAAGGGGGCGGGGGGGAGTCAAGCGAAAGCTGATGCCTGGCGGACGATCGTCGGACAATCGCAGGCAGAATTACGAAATAGCCTCTGACAAGGCGATGCTGTTAGCTTGCGGTCATGCGATCAGAGGCTGATGTAACCGACGAGGCCATGGGCCTCATTGCCCTTCATGGCGAGCAGGCCGTGCCGGCTTTGCTCGATCGGATTGCGCAGGCGGTGCGCCGGTCGGACGATGATCTTGTGACGATGCTGGATAGGATTCTCCAGTGCGTGGAGCGCACTCTGGAGCAGCCGAGGCACTGATTCCCGGGCGAGCGGCCCGGAGCCGGCGCCCGCCATCGGACGTCCGGCTCCTCCATGGCGTTAGCGTCAGGCGGCAGCCCGCTCGCGTTCCTTCATTTCCTGATTGAGCATTTCCGCGAGCAGGAAGGCCAGTTCGATGCTCTGGCCCGCGTTGAGCCGCGGGTCGCAGTGGGTGTGGTAGCGATCGGCGAGATTCTCGTTGGTCAGCGCCATCGCGCCGCCGGTGCACTCGGTCACGTTCTGGCCGGTCATCTCGGCATGGATGCCGCCGCCATGCGTGCCCTCAGCACGGTGGACGGCGAAGAAGCCGCGCACCTCGTCGAGAATGCGGTCGAACGGCCGGGTCTTGTAACCGTTCGGCGCCTTGACGACATTGCCGTGCATCGGATCGCACGACCAGACCACCTGACGCCCCTCGCGCTTTACGGCGCGGACGAGGGCAGGCAGATGCTTTTCGATCTTGTCGTGACCATAGCGGGTGATCAGCGTGATACGGCCCGGCTGGCGGTTCGGATCGAGCGTGTCGAGCATCCGCAGCAGCGCGTCGGGCTCCAGGCTCGGTCCGCATTTCAGGCCGATCGGGTTGTTGATCCCGCGCAGAAACTCGACATGCGCCGAGCCTTCGAAGCGGGTGCGGTCTCCGATCCACAGGAAATGGGCCGAAGTGTCGTAATATTCGCCGGCGTTGAGGCTGTCCTCACGCGTCATCGCCTGCTCATAGGGGAGCAGCAGCGCCTCGTGGCTGGTATAGAAATCCGTGCCCTTCAGCTGCGGCACCGTCTCGGGATTGATCCCGCAGGCCGCCATGAAGTCGAGCGCGTCGCCGATCCGCTTCGCGACCTCGCCATATTGCGCGGCCCAGGGGCTGCGGCCCATGAAGTCGAGCGTCCAGGCGTGGACCTGATGCAGATTGGCATAGCCGCCCTGCGCGAAGGCGCGCAGGAGGTTGAGCGTCGCCGCCGACTGGCTGTAGGCGCGGATCATGCGCTGCGGATCGGGCTGGCGCGAGGCCTCCTCGAAGCCGATGTCGTTGACGATGTCGCCGCGATAGCTGGGCAGCGAGACGCCGTCGATTTCTTCGGTCGCCGCCGAGCGAGGCTTGGCGAACTGGCCGGCCATCCGGCCGACCTTAACGATCGGCAGTTTCGAGGCATAGGTCAGGACCACCGCCATCTGCAGAAGGACCCGGAAGGTGTCGCGGATGTTGTTCGGATGGAACTCGGCAAAGCTCTCGGCGCAGTCGCCGCCCTGCAGGAGGAAGGCCTTGCCTGCCGCGACCTGCGCCAGGGCGCCACGCAGACCGCGCGCCTCGCCGGCGAACACCAGCGGCGGATAGCTGGAGAGTTCCTTCTCGGTCGCTGCGAGAAGCTGCTGATCCGGATACTCCGGCATCTGCACTGCCTTATGTTGACGCCAGCTCGCGGGCGTCCAATTCGTCGCCATATCCCGTTCCACTCGTTAATCGGCGGCTCCCCATGCGCGTCAGGGGCCGGAAAGGCAAGCGCAGGCTGGCTATAGGGCCGTCAATCTGCGGTTTGCGCGATCGGGCGGACCGTGCCGCGCGCCTTGCGGGCCGCATAGGCATTGGCGAAACCCGCCAGCAGCGCGGCGCTGCCGAGGCAGAGCGCGATATAAGCATCGTGATTGGGCGCGAACTCGATCCAGATGAAGCCGGCGGCATAGCTGAGCGCAACGCTGACGACGAAGGTCTGCAAGGAGTTGGATCCGATGATCGCACATTGGCGCATCAGCCAGGTCCGCTGCAGTCGTGGCCACATCCACAAGATGCTCATGATCAGCCAGCAGACCGACAGCGCATGGGCAACCCGCACCGGCCCAATCCGTATCTTGCTCTGATAAAGGACCTGATAAGAGAACCATTGCTGGGACAGGAAGAGCAGCGTCAGTACGGCGA
>NZ_JAGMXV010000233.1 GCF_018006725.1 Rhizorhabdus sp. | reverse complement strand
CCCTGAGCGCCAGCAGCTGCCGGGCCTGTTCGAGTGTGAAACCAAGCTCCTGCGCCGAGCGGATGAAATTGACGCGCTCGAGGTCGGTCGCGTCGTAGAGCCTGTAGCCCGCTGCCGTGCGCGCGGGCTCGCGCAGCAGGCCCATCCGCTCATAATAGCGGATCGTATCCCGCCCCACGCCTGCGGCCGCGGCCAGTTCGCCGATCTTGAAATTGCCCATGTCATCCGCTCGATCATGCCGGTTGGACCATGGTCCAGGGTCAAGCGGTTTCGCTTTGACCCCGAACGGTCTCCTCGTCGCCGGCGGCCCGCTGCCCCGACGCGTCGCAGGGCAGCCCGTGCCGCCGGGCCACCGGCTTGTCAGTTCTTGCGAAGCTCGACGATGTCGTGCCTGGCAGGCGTGCCGTCGGCGACGGACACGTGCGCGAAGTGATCGTCAAAGATATGGTCGATCGTCACATGGCCGACGAGCTGGCGGTGATAGGTCGGCGCCACGCCCTTGGACGGACCCGGATGGGTCACGACGCGATAGACCTCGAGCTTCTGGCCGACCTCGGCGCCATCGGCCTTGCCGATGCAGACGACCGTGCCGTTGCTGCCCGTGTCGACGATCGAGCCGCGCATGAACAGGCTGTGCCCGATGCCCTGGGCCATAGCGGGGACGGCAGCAAGCATCGAAATGCCGGCAAGCGCGACCATGAGAGTTTTTCTGACCATATTCACCTCCTTGGATGGTAAGCCACCGCCCGGACTTTGCCGAGGGGAAGAGCGTCTCTTCAGGCTTGGGACTACGGTCCCGGGTCCAGCCTCGATATACGTAGAGGCCGCAGCCGATCTTCTTCCCCGGGCCGGATCTTTATTGACGCGGAGTTGACGGAATCAGCCGTCAGCACTTCAAAATCCGCGCGGCGCGAGACTTTGGTTGGCTGCGCCCGCGAAACCCGCTAGATATCGAGGCCCGTGAAACGCCTGCTCGCCCTCCTGCTCGTCATCGGAGCGCTGTCCGGTCTCTTCGGAGCCCAGATGGCGGCCGCGCACAGCGTGCCGCAGGCGGCAGGCGCGCCGCTGGCCAAGGGCATGGATGCGGACTGCATGGCGATGATGGCCAAGCAGCAGCCTGCGCCCAGCGAAAAGCCCTGCAAGGGCCTGACGCTCGATTGCATCGCCGCGATGGGGTGCGTGATCCCGCTGGTCGCAGCGGACCTGGCAGGCGGCGTTGCGCCTGCGCGTCTCTACGACGCGCCCAGCTTCTGGACGACCGACACGATATTGACCGGCAAGGCGGTTGCGCCCGAGCCGGATCCTCCCACCAGCCTTGCCTGATTGAACGAGCACGGGCTGCGCGCATCGATCGATGCGTGCGCGCCCGGTTTCCTTCTTTTCAGTCAAAGGTTTTCGTGATGATCAAACTGCTTCCGGCCGCCCTTGTGGCGGCCCTCAGTCTCGCCGCGCCTGCGCTTGCAACCGACGCGAGCCGCACGCCGCAAGGCCATTGGGAATGGCGGTCGGCGCCGCAATATGGTCCGCGGGCGACTGGCCCTGCGCGTGTCCGCATATGGGTGCCCGACAGCCGGGACATGGCCAGCTGCGATTGCGCGATGATGCAGGCAAGCGCCGCCGACTGCATGCGCGGCGCAGTCAGGTCGGACAAGGGCTAAACCCGCTCCGGAGCGGCGCGTCACATCTTGGCGCGCCGCCTCTGTCATGAGGGGATGATATCCATGATCATGATGCCGAGGCGCGCTGTGCGACGCCTGTTGCTCTCTATCGGTGCGACGCTTGCGAGCGCCTGGGCCGTGCCGGTGTCGGCCGGCCCGCTCACCTACGAGCAGGCAGTGAGGCTCGCTGCCGCCAACGCGCCAAGCCTCAAGGCGCGCGCGGCGGCGACAGCCGGCGCCCGCTCTTCGGCGGTCGCGGCCGATCGCCTGCCCGATCCGACGCTCGACCTGGGCCTGCAGAACTTCCCGGTGAGCGGCCCCAATGCCGGCAGCTTCACGCGCGACGATTTCACTATGGCGACGATCGGGTTCAGCCAGACCTTCCCCAATCTCGCCAAGCGCCATGCACGCGCCGCGCGCGCCGCGGCCGATATCGGTATCGCCGAGGCGGGCGAGCTGGTCGAAGGCCGCAACGTGCGGCTCGAGACCGCCCTCGCCTGGGTCGATCTCTATTATGGAGAACGCCGGCTCCGGCAGCTCGACCTGCTCGATGCCAGCCTCGACGACCTGCAGAAGACCGTGACCGCACGCCTGGCGTCGGGCAGCGCGCGCCCGAGCCAGGCGCTCGAGCCCGACCAGCTCCGCGCCGCCATCGCCGATCGCCGCGCCGAGATGGCTGCGGTGGTGGCGCAGGCGCGGGCCCGGCTCGCGCGCTATACCGGCGACCCCGACCCGCAGGCGACGGGCGACCCGCCGATGCTCGATGTCGATCCGATCCGGCTGCGGGCCGAAATCGATGCGCTTCCCGCCCTGCGCGCGCAGGACGCGCGGATCGCAGTCGCCGAAGCGGACGTGCGTCTCGCGCGCGCCGACAAGCGCCCCGACTGGAAGGTCGGCGTCACCTATGGCCGGCGCGATCCCATGTACGGCGACATGGCCTCGGTCGGCGTGTCGATCGACCTGCCGCTGTTCGCCGGCAAGCGCCAGAACCCCAGGATCGCTGCAAGCGAGAGCCTTGCGCAAGGGGGTCGGTTCGACCGCGAGGCGATCCGCCGCGAGCTGGTGGCGCAGCTCGACGCCGATCTCGCAGACCATGCCATGCATCTCTCCCGGTTGCGCAATGCCCGCGAGACGCTGGTGCCACTCGCCAGGCACCGCGCCGAGCTCGACCGCGACAGCTATGGCGCCGGCAAGCTCGACCTTGGCGCCGCGCTGCTCACGACGCTCGGGCTCGCGGAGGCCGAGGTCGAGGCGCTCAACCGCGAAGCCGACGTCGCGCGCGACGCGGTCCGCATCACTATCACCTATGGGGAGGAGCGGCCATGACGCTCGATAAATCCGCGCTGCGCTGGGGCGCATCGATCCTGGCTGTCGCGCTGCTGGCCGGCGGCACAGGCTATTGGGCTGGCCATCGCCAGGCACCGCAATCGGAGGCGACCACGCCCGCCGGGGCAGGCAAAGTCCTTTACTGGTACGATCCGATGTTCCCCAACCAGAAGTTCGACAAGCCCGGCAAGTCGCCCTTCATGGATATGCAGCTCGTGCCGCGATACGCGGACGGAGGAAGCGCCGGCGCGGCCCCCACGGTCGCCGTCGATCCCGCCGCGCGGCAGAGCCTGGGATTGCGGGTCGTCGCGGCGAAGATGGGCAGCCTTGCCTCGGCCCTCGAGGTCACCGGCACGATCGACTTCAACCAGCGCGACGTCGCCGTCATCCAGGCGCGTTCGGGCGGGTTCGTGAGCCGCGTCTATGCGCGAGCGCCCGGGGACGTGGTCCGCGCCGGCGCGCCGATCGCGGACCTGCTCCTGCCCGAATGGGGCGGCGCGCAGACCGAATATCTGAGCGTCAGGCGGCTCGGCAAGCCCGACCTCACCGCGGCCGCGCGCCAGCGACTGCGGCTGATGGGCATGTCCGACGGCCTCATCGCCAGCGTCGAGCGGAGCGGACGCCCGAACGGCGTGGTGACGATCACGACGCCGATCTCGGGCACGATCCAGACGCTCGACGCCCGTGCCGGCGTGACGCTCGCCATGGGCCAGACGCTCGCCCAGGTAAGCGGGCTCGGCACCGTCTGGCTCAATGCCGCGGTGCCCGAAGCGCGCGCGGGCGATGTCCGGGTCGGCCAGAATGCCAGCACCACGCTGGCGGGCTTCCCCGGCGAGCGCTTCGCCGGCCGGGTGATCGCGATCCTGCCGACCACGCAGGCCGACAGCCGCACGCTCACCGTGCGGATCGAGCTGCCCAACCGGGACGGCCGGTTGCGGCCGGGCATGTTCGCCAGCGTCGCGCTTGGCGGCGATGCCAAGCCGGCGCTGCTGGTGCCGAGCGAAGCGGTGATCCGCACGGGCAGGCGCACGCTCGTCATGCTGGCCGCAGGCGACGGGCGCTATCATCCCGCCGAGGTCCGCATCGGCCGCGAGGCAGGCGGCGAGACCGAGATCCTTGCCGGCCTGTCGCCCGGCGAGAACGTCGTCGTCTCGGGGCAGTTCCTGATCGATTCCGAGGCGAGCCTGTCGGGAATCGAGGCGCGGCCGATCGGCGGCGGTGCGGCATCGGCGACCATCGCCGCGCCGGCGTCGAAAGCCACGCTGTACGAGACGACGGGCAAGATCGAGCGGATCACGGCCAATTCGGTGACGCTCAGCCACGAGCCCGTTCCCGCGCTCGACTGGCCGGCGATGACGATGACCTTCGCGCTCGCCAATCCGGGCATCGCGCGCGGCTTCAAGGCGGGTGACCGGGTCCGGTTCGGGTTCGACCGGCCCCCGGCGGGACCGACGCTGCGGCATATGGCGAAGGTGGCGGGCCAGTGATCGCCCATCTCATCCGCTGGTCGGTGAGGAACCGCTTCTTCGTCGTGCTCGGCATGCTCGCGCTGGTCGGCGCGGGCCTGTGGGCGGTGCGCTCGACCCCGATCGACGCGCTGCCCGATCTTTCCGACGTGCAGGTCGTGATCCGCACTTCCTATCCGGGTCAGGCGCCGCAGATCGTCGAGAACCAGATCACCTATCCGCTCACCACCACCATGCTGTCGGTGCCCGGCGCCAAGACGGTGCGCGGCTATAGCTTCTTCGGCGACAGCTTCGTCTATGTGATCTTCGAGGACGGCACCGATCTCTACTGGGCGCGCAGCCGCGTGCTCGAATATCTCAACCAGGTCCAGGGTCGGTTGCCGGCCAGCGCCCGCAGCGCGCTCGGGCCGGACGCGACCGGGGTCGGCTGGGTCTATGAATATGCGCTGGTCGACCGCACCGGCCGGCACGATCTCTCGCAGCTTCGCGGGTTGCAGGACTGGTTCCTGCGCTACGAGCTGAAGACCGTGACCGGCGTGGCCGAAGTCGCCAGCATCGGCGGCATGGTCAAGCAGTACCAGGTGCTGCTCGATCCGGTGAAGCTCGCGGCCTACGGCGTAACCCACGCCCAGGCAGTGCAGGCGATCAGCCAAGCCAATCAGGAAGCCGGCGGCTCGGTGCTGGAAATGGCCGAGGCCGAATATATGGTCCGCGCCTCGGGCTATCTGAAAACGCTCGACGATTTCCGGGCAATCCCGCTCAAGACTGCGGCGGGCGGCGTGCCCGTCCGGCTCGGCGATGTCGCCACGATCCAGGTCGGCCCCGAGATGCGGCGCGGCATCGCCGAACTGAACGGCGAAGGCGAGGTCGCCGGCGGCGTCGTTATTCTTCGGTCAGGCAAGAACGCCCGTGAGACCATCGCGGCGGTCAAGGACAAGCTCGCCGATCTCAGGAAAAGCCTGCCGCCGGGCGTCGAGGTGGTCACGGTCTATGACCGCTCGCAGCTGATCGATCGCGCGGTCGAGAACCTCACCCGCAAGCTGGTCGAGGAGTTCATCGTCGTCGCATTGGTCTGCGCCCTGTTCCTCTGGCACGTCCGCTCGGCGCTGGTCGCGATCCTGACCTTGCCGCTCGGTGTGCTGGCCGCGTTCGTCGTAATGCGGTTCCAGGGGGTGAACGCCAACATCATGTCGCTGGGCGGCATCGCCATCGCCATCGGCGCGATGGTGGATGCGGCGGTCGTCATGATCGAGAACGCCCACAAGAGGATCGAACGCTGGGAGCAGGATCACCCGGACAGACATCTCGATGGCGAGATGCGCTGGATCGTCGTCACCGAGGCGGCGGCCGAGGTCGGGCCGGCGCTGTTCTTCAGCCTGCTGATCATCACGCTGTCGTTCATTCCGGTCTTCACCCTGGAGGCGCAGGAAGGCCGGCTGTTCGCGCCGCTCGCCTTCACCAAGACCTATGCGATGGGCGCGGCCGCGATCCTGTCGGTGACCCTGGTGCCGATCCTGATGGGCTGGCTGATCCGGGGCCGCATTCCGGCCGAGCAGGCCAATCCGGTCAATCGCTGGCTCACCAATATCTACCGGCCCGCGATCGACTGGACGATGAAGCGGCCCAAGGCAGTGCTGCTGATCGCGGCTCTGGTGTTCGCCACCACGGCCTGGCCGCTCAGCCGGCTCGGCGGCGAGTTCATGCCCAATCTCGACGAGGGCGACCTGCTCTACATGCCCTCGGCGCTGCCGGGCCTCTCGGCCGCCAAGGCGAGTGAGCTGCTCCAGCAGACCGACCGCCTGATCAAGACCGTGCCCGAAGTCGAAAGCGTGTTCGGCAAGGCCGGCCGCGCCGAGACCGCGACCGATCCCGCGCCGCTCGAAATGTTCGAGACGACGATCCAATTCAAGCCCCGCGACCAGTGGCGGTCGGGCATGACGCCCGAACGCCTTGTCGACGAGCTCGATCGCCGGGTGAAGCTTCCGGGTCTCGCCAATATCTGGGTGCCGCCGATCCGCAACCGCATCGACATGCTCGCGACGGGCATCAAGAGCCCGATCGGGGTCAAGGTGTCGGGCAGTGACCTCGCCGAGCTCGACCGCATCGCGCATGATGTCGAGACCGTGGCCAGGAGCGTGCCCGGCGTCAGCTCGGCGCTCGCCGAGCGGCTGACCGGCGGACGCTATGTCGATGTCGACATAGACCGCGCCGCCGCCGCGCGGTTCGGGCTCAACATCGCCGACGTCCAGGCCATCGTCTCCGGCGCGATCGGCGGCGAGACGATCGGCGAGACGGTCGAGGGCCTCGCCCGCTACCCGATCAGCGTGCGCTATCCGCGCGAATTGCGCGACAGCCTCGACGGGCTGCGGGGGCTACCGATCCTGACGCCCGCGGGCCAGCAGATCACCCTCGGCACGGTCGCCAATGTCACGATCGCCGAAGGGCCGCCGATGCTCAAGACCGAGAATGCCCGGCCCTCGACCTGGGTCTATGTCGACGTGCGCGGACGCGACCTCGCCTCGGTGGTCGGCGACCTCCAGCGCG
>NZ_JAGMXV010000232.1 GCF_018006725.1 Rhizorhabdus sp. | reverse complement strand
GGCTAAGCGCGGCGGCTGGAGCTTCTGCCGCTGAGCCCGGTCCATGGGCAGGACCGCGCATGGACATCGTGCCCGGCGCATGGTCTGCTCGGCCCATGACTGAAGATGACCGGGACAAGCAGGAGCATGCGACGGGACGCGACGCCGCATGGGCTGCGCAATCGCCGCTCGCCGGGGGACAGCTTCCCAAGGACAGCCAATTTTCTGGATTGCAGGGAGACAGGGATGCGCAGACGCAACAGCAGCAATGATCGGACCGTCCCTGGGCTGATGGTATTGTCCCTGTTGCTGGCGGCCTCTTCTGCGGTCGCAGCGGGGCGTGGGCATCAGGCGATGCTCACGCTCGACAGCCATCTCGACACGCCCGCCTCGCTCGATCTGCCCGGCTGGCGGATCGAGGATGCGCATGATGTCGATATCGACTTCACCCAGGTCGACCTCCCGCGAATGCGAAAGGGCGGACTCGATGGCGGATTCTGGGTGGTCTATACGCCTCAGGGGCCGCTCGACGCTGCGGGCAAGGCCGCCGCGCGCGACTTTGCCTTCCGGCGGCTGCTGTCGATCCGCGATATGGTCGCGTCGCATGGCAAGACGATGGAGCTTGCCCTGACGGCCAGCGATGCCCTCCGCATCGCCAAAGCCGGCAAGCGGGTCGTCTATATCAGCATGGAAAATGCCTATCCGCTCGCAGACGATCCCAGCCTTGCGCGCAGTTTTCACGCGATGGGCGTGCGAATGCTGGGGCTGGCTCACTTCGCGAACAACCAGTTCGCCGACAGTTCGACCGATCCGGGCGGACCGCGCTGGAACGGGCTGAGCCCACTCGGCCGCGAGCTGGTGAAGGAGGCCAACCGGCTGGGGCTGGTCGTCGATGCGTCGCACGCCTCGGACGCAGTGCTCGACCAGCTTCTGGCGCAGTCGCGCGCGCCGATCATCCTGTCGCATTCGGGGTGCAAGACGATCTACGACCATCCGCGCAATGTCGATGATGTGCGGCTGCGACGGCTGGCGGCTGCGGGCGGGGTGATTCAGATCAACAGCTTCGAGCATTATCTGAAGGCGCTGCCGCGCAACACGGAACGCGACGCTGCGCTGGGGGCTTTGTCCGATCGTATCGATCGCCCCGGCCTGTCGGTGACCGAGTATCGCGCGCTGCTTGCGGAGCGTCGGGCTTTGGTCGCACGCTACCCCGTCGAACATGCGACCTTCGACGACTTCATGGCGCATCTGCTCCACGCGTTGAAGGTCGTTGGCCCCGATCATGTCGGCATCGGTCTCGATCTCGATGGCGGCGGCGGAGTGGCCGGCATGAAGGATGCCGGCGCGCTTTCGCGCATTACCACCGCGTTGCGGGCGGCGGGCTATGACGATGTTGCGATCGAGAAGATCTGGAGCGGCAATCTGCTGCGCGTGGTGGCGGCGGCGCAGGCCGTTGCCGACCCTCTCACTCCCTGATCTCCCCGTCAGGCCGCTCAGCCCTTGTGGAGCAGTTCGGCCGGGATCTCGGCATAGGGCATGATCATCCGGCCATCGGGTGCCGCCGTGAAGGTCGTCTGGGTCGGATAGGCGAAGTCGATGCCTTCGCGGGCGAAGCGCTCCAATATCTCGATGCATATCGAATGCCGGGTTGCGTTGAACACCTCAACATCCTCGTCGATCACGTCGAACAGCAGTTCATAGTCGAGGCTCGACGCGCCGAAATTGATCATGCAGCAATGGAGGAACACCGCCTTGTCATGGGCCGTGACGATCGCCTTGACCATGTCTGGCAGGCGGCGACATGTTTCCGGGCTGGTCTGGTAGGTTACGCCCAGCATCAGCGTGGCGCGCCGCCGCATCGTATGGGCGAGGTTGCGCAATTCCTTGTTGAGCAGGTTGGTGTTCGAGATCACCACCTCTTCGCCGGTCGTTGCCCGAACACGCGTCGTCTTCAGGCCGATCGACTCCACTGTCCCCACGGTCTGGTCCCACCGGACCGTATCGCCGCGCCGGAAAGGCCGGTCGAAGATGATCGCGAGCGAGGCGAACAGGTCGGAGAAGATACCCTGCGCGGCAAGGCCGATGGCGATGCCGCCGATGCCAAGGCTCGCGACCAGGCCGGTGATGTTCACGCCGATATTGTCGAGGATCAGCAGGATCGCGACGATGAAGCATATCGACGTCACGAGCAGCCGGATGATCCCGATCGCGGAGCCGAGCGTGGAGGAGCCCGAGTCATCGTCGCCGGCTCGATATTCGACGGTGCCGATGATCAGTTCGCGAACCCAGATCGCCGCCTGCAGAGCGGCTGCGACGGTGAACAGAAAGCCGATCGTCGTCGAGACGACCGCCGGCGGGTTCGCATAGCCGCTGACCAGCCGCGCTGCGAGCGTCACGATGAAGAAGAGATTGGTACGCGCGATCGCCCGGCCGATGATCTTCGGCCAATGACCGACATGTTCACGCCTGCACAGGCGTGTGCCGAGCATTCGCAGGCCGTAGAGGACGGCGATGATCACAGCGCCGATCGAGCATGCGATCACGATGCTCATATAATGGGTCGCGATCCATCCGGCGGTCTGGTCGTAGAAGATCTCGGCATCGCTCAGCGACTTGGCGATGGAGGGGTCTTCGGCTGCAGCATGGGCATTGGATGCTGTCTTTGTGGGTACGGACATGGGCTTCCCATTGGATGTCTACTTGGTGGGGACGCTGCCCCAACGCGCCTGCGTCCGGCGTCGTTCCGGCTTCGTTTTGGAAGCCGCCTGTTCGGCCGCCAATGCGGCCGCCGCATCGGCAGCTTCCCGCTCCGCCTGCGCCTGGGCTTCCGCTTCGACCTCGCGACGGCGGCGGCGGAAGGGATTCCAGACCTTCTTCTTCACATAAGTCTGCACATAGCGGTCGAACGATATCTCCACCGCTATCAGGAAATAGATATAGGGTTGAAAGGCGATGCCAACGAACGAGCATCCCAGCATGAAGACCAGATGGCCATGCTGAAGCGCGCTCGCGAGGGGCGCTACCCAGGCGAGTTCCCCTTCCTCCTTCCGATATGTTCGTCGGATCGCCTCCATGCGGAAGACGCCGATCAGGTGAACCGCAAGGAACATCAGAAGGCCCGGATAGCCCTGCTCGCCGAGCATTTCGAAATAGGCGTTGTGGAAGGCGCGGCCGGCATCGTAGCCGACCACTCTTACCGTCGTTCCATCGGCAGTCTTGTAGCTCATGTCGATTTCGAGCTTGTTGCCGATGTAGGAATTGAATCCGCCTCCCAGCGGGTGGTCGGCTGCATAGCCGATCGTCCATTTCCACACGGCGAGCCGGGTGGCGGCGGAGGAATCCCCCTTATAGCCCTGGATGGTATCCATCCGCTCCGTGTAGCTTTTGGGCAGGAACGGGATACCGCCGATGACGATGCCGGCCATGATCGCCAGATAGAGCATCCGGCGTTTGGCGGCGCGCAGCTCGAGCAGTGCCATCAGCGCGATGCATAGCAAGCCCGTTCGCGTCTGCGTGCCGATCGGGATGAGCAGGCAGGCGAAGGCCAGTCCATACCAGTAGAGCCGCGTCAGCAGCGTCGGTTTCACGATCGACGAATATTTCGCCATGTAGAGGATCAGCGGGATCGAGCAGATCGCGAAGGCCGAGATGGTGCTGCTTTCGTACATCCCGCTGTTGTTGGCGACCATCAGGTTGAGCACGCCATAGCCGCCGCCGCCCGCCAGTGTCTTGGCGCCGCCTACCACCGCGATGGACGACAGGCACAACAGCATGAACAGCAGGACCCCTTCGATCCGGGCGCGGGTGTAGAGCGTCATCGGCATGAAGATCGAGAAGACCAGCGCCTTCCACACCCAGTCCCATTTCTCCTTGGCGGCGTCCGGATAGTCCGCAGTCAGCGTCGTGAAGCCGCACAGCAGCAAGAGCATGATCAGGATGATCTGCCGGGGAGAGGGGCGGGCCTGCGATTTGTCGTCGTTGATCGCCCAGCCGAGAAAGGCGGCGATGAAGACGATCAGGGAGATCGGAATCGAACTCAGCAGATAATAGGAAAGCCGCTGCGGCGAGACGATGTCGACATAGATATAAGCCAGGACGAACAGGAATGGACGCCGCAGCCCGGCAAGCAGCAGGGCGACGAGAAATCCGATGAGAAACAGATCACGCACGGTCGGATCCGGGCCTCTGTTCGCCCATTTCCACGCCGGCGCGGCGCTTCATCGGCTTTTTCGGCAGAACGGGTTTGAAATGCCGGCCCGACTGGGTCGGCTCTTCGTTCAGATAGGGATTCAGCAGAAGCTTCCACGCGACAATGGCGAGGGCGAAGTGGGCGAGCAGCAATGAAAGCGTGTCGATCATGACGGGGCCGCCCGATTCCGGTTGACATGCGGGGCGTCTTGAGGCGCGTTCCGCCGCACATGAAGATACTCCACGTCCTAGATCATAGCCTGCCGATCCACAGCGGCTATACTTTTCGTACGCGCGCGATCCTCAAGGCGCAGCAGGCGATGGGCTGGGAGGTCGGGGGCGTAACCGGACCGCGTTACAATGCGCCGACCCCCGATCCTGCGGTCGAGGAGGGGCTGACGTTCTACCGGAGCGGTTCGGCACCGGACGGGCCTGCGCCTATCGGCGAGTGGCGCGAGGTGGCTGCGCTGCGTCGCCGCGTTCTGGAGGTGGCGGCGGACTGGAAGCCCGATCTCATTCATGCCCATTCTCCGGCGCTGGTCGGCCTTGCCGGCCTCCTCGCCGCGCGCAGGCTGGGCCTGCCGTTTCTCTATGAGATCCGGGCATTCTGGGAGGATGCAGCGGTCGGTAACGGGACGGGGCGAGAGGGCAGCCTGAAATATCGTGCGATCCGGGCGCTGGAGACCCATGTGGTGTCGCGCGCCGATGCGGTTGCGGTCATCTGCGAGGGGCTGCGGGCCGATCTGATTGCGCGGGGCGTTGCGCCCGACAAGATCATGGTATCGCCGAACGGGGTTGACCTGGAGCTTTTCGGCGCGCCGCCGCCGCCCGACCGGGCGCTCGCGGCAAAGTTGGGACTGGCCGACGCCGAGGTGATCGGATTCATCGGTTCCTTCTACGATTATGAGGGCCTCGACGATCTGGTTGCCGCCATGCCGGCGCTGATCGAGCGCCGCCCGCGCGCTGCGCTGCTGCTGGTGGGCGGCGGCCCGATGGAGGCCAGCATTAGGCGCCAGGCCGAGAAATCCCCGGTCGCCGACCGAATTCATTTTGTCGGGCGCGTGCCGCATCATGAGGTCGAGCGCTATTATAGCCTGATCGACGTGCTCGCCTATCCACGCAAGTCGATGCGATTGACCGATCTGGTGACGCCGCTCAAGCCGCTGGAGGCCATGGCGCAGCGCCGCCTCGTTGCGGCATCCGACGTCGGCGGGCATCGCGAGTTGATCGAGCAGGGGGTGACCGGCCTGTTGTTTCCCCCCGACGATCCGCCAGCGCTGGCTGCGGCGCTTGCCGACCTGCTGCAAGACCGATCGGGTTGGGAAGAGCGTCGTGACGTGGCGCGAGCCTTCGTCGAACGCGAGCGGAACTGGGCGGTGAACGTCGCCCGCTATCGCCCCGTCTACGAGCAGCTGGCGGCGCGGGTTAGAGCGCAGACATGATCGTCAAAAACGCAAATATGCAGCGGGAAAGTAACGGAATCCCAATTTTGCCTTATTAATGGGTGAAGAAGGTCATATGGGCGTTCCGATGGTACAGAGCAAAGCGCGGCGGCGATCGAGCCTGATCTGGGGCAGTTTGCTGGCCATATTGCTGGGCGTTGCAGCGGCATTTTTCGTGCTGGCCATGCCGATCAGCCTGCTCGAAACGATCACGACAATGACCCGCCTGTCCAAGCTGATGGTTCAGGCGGAGCCCCCCATCTCTCCCAACGACCGTACCCTCCTGGCGGTGCTCGCAGGCATATCGGTTTCTGCGATCGGCTGGGTCATGCTCGACTGGCTGCTGTTCGGCAAGGCCGGGCTCAGCGCGATCATGCCCGGCCGCGAAGACGACTATGAGGACGAGGATGATGATGCCTTTCGTCCGACCGACCCGCTCGACCTGATCGGCAACGGCGGCAGTCCTCTGGCCCGGCAGAATGACTGGGCGCAGGGTGGCACCACGAATGATCCGCGTCGACCGCTTTCCGCCCGCACCGACATTGGCGACCCCCCGACAGGTGGCGTCCCGTTCCTGCCCGGGGTCGGTGACGCTTTTCCTGCCACAGGCCAGATCTTGCCAGGCGCGGGTGTTGCCGCCCCACCCCTGCCGCCGGTGCTCGGCGCGTCGCCTTTGCCGCCGCTTCAGCCACCTGCCTCACCGGCTTGGAGTGCAGACCCCTTGCCGTCCGGGCGCGCCTCATGGCCCCCGCTAGACGAGACAGCTCTGCCCGAGCCGTTGATTGCGCCGATGGCCCCTGTGGCACCTTCGATCCCGGTAACCCCGGCCGCCCCGGCGGCACGGGCTGCGTCCGACGTGCCGCCGGGCATGCCGAGCTGGCTGCCGGCGCCCGGCGCCAGGATCGATGACAATCTGCCTTCGGTCGATCCGGCAACCGAGGAGGCTGTCGTCGCCACGCCGGTGTCGCCGGTTCCTGCCGCTGCCCAGGCGCCTGGTCCTATGGCCGGGCCGCTTTCTCCGGTGGAGGTGCCCGACATCCTTGCGGCTTTTGCACCGGCATCGCCCGCCGTTACGCAGGTGCCCCCAGCCCATTCTGTCGTACCGCAGGCCGAGGCTCCGTTTGAACTCAATGTCACCGCGCCCGAGCTTCATCAGCCGGTAGAGTCGCCCGGGCCCGTTTCCACGGCTGCACCTTGGCTGTCGCCGCAGACTCCGCCGGCACCCGAAAGCGTGCCGCCGCCTCCCGAATGGGCTGCTGCGGCGGCCTCTCCGCTGGCACCAGCATCGGTAGCGAACCATCCCGCTCCTGCGCGCGCGGGCGGTGCAGGTCTCGATCGTGCGCGTCTGGAGGAGTTGCTGGAGCGGCTCGAACGCAGTCTGGAAAGCCGTCGTGCAGCGG
>NZ_JAGMXV010000231.1 GCF_018006725.1 Rhizorhabdus sp. | reverse complement strand
TGCTCGAAGCCGTCGCTGGTGAGGCCGAAGGGCACGCCGAGGCCGCGGATGTTGACCGCCGTGTTGCGCGGGTTGGACGAATAGACCTGCAGCGTCGGTGCGATCTGCTGCATTCTCAATATGCTGAAATTGCCGGTATTTTCGATCTGGTTCACGCTCACGACCGAAATGGCGAGGGGAACGTCCTGGGCGGTTTCCTGACGGCGGCGGGCCGTGACTACGATGTCCTTGCGCGACGCATCGCCGTCGGCTTCCGCAGCAGCCGGGGCCGCCGATGTCGATTGGGCATAAGCCGGCGTCGCGAGAACGGCGACGACCGCCGCTCCCGCCAGGAGCTTGTTGCGCATGAAATGTCCCTTTCCTCTGTTCTTCGATCGCAGCAGCCTCTCTCCAGAAGGCGCGGCCCTGACCGCTTCCCCTGCCCCGAGAGAGGGCCAGCAACCGACGCAATGCGCCGGACGCCAGCTGTGCAGCCTGTTTAACTCTACTGTTTAGAAAGAGAAGAAAGTTTTTCTATCATATAAGTAGTGATAATAGATTGAATTTAAGATATTGAAATTGGGATATTTTATAGGGAAACATCGATTGCGTTCAGGCGGGCTGGACGCCGTCTGCCTCAAGTACAGCTTCATTGAGCAGCAATCCGGCTATGCGGACCCGTTTTTCTACGAGGTCGACCGGCGTGCGGGCGAGTTCGAGACGGTAGACCCGGCCATCGTCGCTTTTGAGTGAAAAGCTCCCGCCGTCGCGCAGGAGCAGGCCGGTCTGCTCGACGCGCCGCGCGGTCAGAGCGTTGCCTCGATTGCCCGGGCGGCCTGGTCGGGATCTTCTGCCTGGGTGATCGGGCGGCCGATGACGAGGATCGAGGCGCCCTGGTCGAGCGCCTGGCGCGGGGTCATCACACGCTTCTGGTCGGCATGGCTCTTGCCATCGGCAGGCCTAATGCCCGGAACGACGAAGAAACCGTGGGGCCACAGTTTCTTGGCCGCCTTCACCTCGTTGCCCGAACAGACCACGCCATCGAGCCCCGCCTGCTTCGCCAGCAGGGTCAGCCGTTCCACTTGGGCGTGGGGGTCACCGTCGACCCCGATCGCGGCGAGATCATCCTGGTCGAGGCTGGTCAGCACCGTCACGGCGACGACCTTGGTGCCGGCGGGTGCGGCCGCCTTGGCATCCTCCATCATCGCCAGCCCGCCCGCTGCATGGACGGTCAGGATCGCCGGCTTCAGTCCAGCCAGCGCCTGCACGGCCTTGGCGACGGTGTTGGGAATGTCGTGAAGCTTGAGGTCGAGGAAGATCGGCAGATCGAGCGCCGCCATCTCGCGCACGCCGGCCTGGCCGTGGGCACTGAAGAACTCCAGGCCCAGCTTGATGCCGCCGACATGGTGACGGACCTTCGCCGCGATGTCCTTCGCCTTGACGATGTCAGGCGTGTCGATGGCAACGTAAATCGGACTGCGGCTCATGCTCGTTATTCCGTCAGGGGCGTATCCGGCTGCGCCGTAGCCGGGACGACGGGCGCCGCCAAGGCGCTATTGCGTTCCAGCGTGTCGATGCGCCGGTTGAGCCGCCAGATTCGCGCCCGATGCAGGACGAAGGTCGGCAGAAAGCCGATCAGCGCACCCATCAGCAGGAGAACGGGCAATTTCACGTCGGCGGTCAGACCGGCCCAGAGGTTGATCGAGACCGCCGTCCAGTTCCGCGACGCGAACACCGCCGCGACGACGGCGAGGATCACCCAGAACAAGGTCTTCAGAAAATGCATGCGCTGCTTGTCCTCCAGCGATGCGGCGCGGTCAACCGTCGATATGCCGAGCGCCCCGTTCCGGCACCGGAACAGCTCAGCCGATCTCCCGTTCGATCTCGTCGATCTGCGGCCCGATCGAACTGAGCCGGCCGCGCTCCTCGTCGACGATGGCGTGGAAAAGACTGCGTTTGAGATGCCGGATCTCTTCGGCCGTGAAACCGCGCTCCTCGGGCAGCGTCGACATCAGCACGTCGATCATGCGTTCGGCCCCATGGAGCCGGCCCCACAGATAGTCATTCTCGCGATAGGCGCGGCAGAAGAAGGCGCCGAACAGGTTGAGTTCGATCCCTTTGAGCGTCGCCGTGGCACCACCCTGCCGGATCGACCCCGCATCGTCAGGGGAGATGCGGTCGACCTGGATCGAATGAAATTCCTGCGCGCCCTGCGCCCGGATCAGCGACAGGGTGGCGAGATCGTAGAAGCCGAAGCCGAGATAGGCGAGCAGGAGGGTTCGTCGGTCGCGCCGGTCGAGCCTGGGCAGAACCGCCGCGATCGCCCGGTCGGTCTCGACGTCGAGCTTTTCCAGGTCGCGTATGGAAGCGATGCTGGACAGGGCCGTCTCCGGATCCTCTGCGAAGCGGCGCGCCGCAGCCGCGACCGGTGGCTCATAATGGTCGCGCATCTGCAGCGCCAGATAGGGAGCAAGCGATGCATAGATCGCGTCGCGCGCCGCTTGAACGCCGGGATGGTCGCGGCCGCCATGTGCGCTCTCGATCTCGGTCAGGCGATCGGCGAGGAAGCGCAGCCGCCTTATGCGAAAGCCCAGATCATGTCGCCGGAAGAACTCGACGATCGCATCGCTGGTATCGCCCCCGCGCAATGCATCGGGCTCCTCGAAGCCTCGGTCTGCGAGCAGCGCCGATAATTTGCGGCGAATGCCCAGTTGCTCGCTCGACTCCTCGATTCCGGCGAGCAGGGCGATCATCGCCGCCAGTTCCTCGACGATCGTGGTGAGCTTCAGCTGGCCGTAGCCTGCATAGGTGAAGCCTGCCTGCCGTGCCGCTTGCGCATGCGCGCGTTGGCGCCAAAGCCCGATCCGTTCGGCGCTTGGGCGGTATAGTAATATCTGCCGCCCCATTGCGGCGCCGACTGCGGCGTCGACTTCCGGGCGGATCGCTTCGATGATCCGGCGGGTCTGCGCGATCCGCACCGATCGCTGCTCGATCAGCTCCAGATTCTCGCGGATCGGCTGTTCGCGCGGAATGGTCGAGATCGCGCCGAAGATTGTGGAGAAAAAGCCCGGCAGCCGGACGATGCCGTCGCTATGCCGTTCGGGCGGCGCCTGCACATTGGCGGTGGGATCGAGATAGAGGAAACGCCGGTCAACCTCGCGTCGCGCGGGCCGGTTGCGCAGCGCCTCGATCGCCGGGCGGAAGGGCGCGTTGGCGAGGACCGATCCGTCGATCAGCACCAGGTCCTCGGGGCTGCCGCTGACGGCCGCGCGCGGAAAGATGCGGTGGAGAAAGGCCTCACGGCCCGGCCAGTCGCGCTTGCGGGCCTTCAGCACCGAGTCGAGTTCGGCGACGTTGAACGGCGGGAAGGCGCCGGGAAAGCTGGCGGTCGCGCGGGCGGCGAAGGTCAGTTCGGCCGGGTCCGCCAGTTTGCGTCCGTCGAAGCCGCGGTCGGTGAAGCCGATGGTCAGCCGGTGCTCGCGTTCCTCGGCCTTTTCGGGGCTGTGCAGACGCAGGCGCTGATTATGGCCGTGAAAGTCGGTGACGGTCACCGAGACGTCGAGCGGCTGGCGTGGCGGCAGCAGGGGTGGCCCTGCCTCGCTCTTCGCCATCGCGTCGAAGGCGTCGAGGATCAGGTGCGAGAAGGTGGGGCCACCGAAGGGCGGGTTGAACCAGCGCGCCCGCACGAAGCCCGAAAGCTTGCGCCGCACTTCCGCGCGGGTTTCGGGCGCGACGGTGCGCTCGACCGCGCCCCCGCGTCGCCGGGCAAGCATCCAGGCGAAAGGCACTGCCCAGATCTTGGAGAAGCGCGACAGCGGACGGGCATCGGGGTCGAGCAATATTTCGACGTCGGCCTTGTCGAGCCACAGATCGGTCAGAGGTTCGAGCGATTGCCCGGTGGATATCGCATGGCCGAGGAAAACGCCGTTCATCCCGCCCGCGCTGGCGCCAGCGATGATGTCGATCAGCACCCGCAGGCGCATGCCCTTCTCGGCCTGGATGCGTTCGAGGATGTTGCGATAGATCGCTTCGCTGCCCAGTTCGCTGGCCGCTCCGTCGTGGAAGGCGCGGCTGGCGCGGACAAGGCGCCACAGTTCCTTCGTGATCCCGTGCATGTAAACGGCAAGGCTGACTCCGCCATAGCAGACCAGCGCGAGCCGCAATTCCTTCTCCCGCATGACAGCGACTTAGCGGCTGGCGGCGATCAGAGCCAGCTTCAATCAGCGGGCCTGTGCGGCGGGTCAGTGGGCAAGATTGTCATCGCGCTGCAGCGCCTGAACCCCGCAAAAGATGTCAAGCTGCGAGGCGAGGAAATTAGCGAGCGTCGTTGCGGGGCGCCCGGTCATCTGCTCGACCTCTGAGGTCGTTCGATCCTCGGCGCCGCCTGCGATCGCCTCGTCCATGCCCGCCAGCACCGCCGCATAATCGTGCGGGATGCCGATGCCGACATAGCGGGCAATCAACGCCTCTGTGGAGAGGCGACAATGCCGCACGGGACGACCTATCGCTTCGCTGATGGCATGCGCCACCGCATCATAGGTCAGCGCCTCGGGCCCGGTCAGCACATGGGCGCCGGGCGGCAGCGCAGGATTGGACAGCGCCTCTACCGCAACGGCGGCGATGTCGGCGGCATCGATGAACGGCACCCGCCCTTCGCCCGTCGCGGAATAGATGGCACCGTCGCCCAGGATCGAAGGCAGGTGCTGGGTCGTGAAATTCTGCATGAACCAGCTTGGCCGCAGAACCGTCCAGCGCGGCGCATGGGCGTGAAGCCAGGCATGGACCTCACCCATCATGGGGCCGCCTTCGTCGAGCGACGAGGCGCTCAGCAGCACCAGCTGCCCCGGAACGTGCGCCACCGCCCGTTCGAGAAAGACCCGCATCGCGGCAAGGTGGTCGGCACGATCGGTCGGCGCGACGAGATAGACGGACGTCGCGCCTTCCAGCGCCGCGTCATAAGTGGTCGCATCTGCCCAATCGAACCGTACCTGATCGGCCGACGCAGGCCGTCGGGTCGCGACCCGCGCCTTCAGCCCGCGCTGCGCGAGTTGCTCCGCGACCAACCGTCCGGTCTTGCCCGTGCCGCCGGTGACCAGAACCCGATCATGCATGATCGGACGTCCCAGTAACGAGCGAATCGACCAGCGCAGTGCCCCTAGTTGCGCGCAGCAGGACAAGCGGGTTCCAGTAATCCCGGTAGTGGACGATGCGTCCGCCTGCTGTGCAGATCACCGATATGTAGCTCTGGTCATAGGGCTCGCCCGTCGTCACGCCACGGCCGAACCCCGCGAACTCGATGATCACCACATCGGGATCGGTCGATGGATGAATGGTCGGCTCTCCCATGCGATCGAAGGCAATCATGCCGCCCACATTTTCCAGATGCCGCGCAATCGCGGCCCGCCCGTCGAGCCGGGCCGGCAAGCCGATCGGCGCGTAGGGGAACTCCATCACCCCGTTCTCGGCCATCATCTCCACGAAGCTGTTTGCATCGCGATCAATCCGATCACCGAGCGCGCGGCGCAGCATTGCCGAGAAGCTTTGAACAGTGTCTGTCATGGACTATCTCCGAATATGCGGAACGGTAGCGTTCCGTCCAGAGATAGGGATTTTGCGATGGAACGCAACCGTTCCGCCGAAACGGGTGGTCGAACTCAGTCTCCCAGGGGAGCAGCCGTCATGCGCGCCGACGTGACCGAGGCGCTCACACGGACCTTCTTTCAGGAATGGGCACGCACCGGCTATTCGGGCCTCAGCCTGGAGCGCGTCGCGCGATCGGCGGGGGTCGGGAAGGCCGCCCTCTACCGGCGGTGGCCCGAAAAGGCGGTCATGGCCAGCGATCTTCTGTCCCGCGTAGGCCTGACGATCACCGATGTCGGCGAGCAGGGATCGCTGGAGGACGACCTGAAAGCCGTGCTGTTCGCCATTCGCCGCGTGCTTCGCCATCCGCTCGTGAAGCGGATCATCACCGATCTTCACGCGGAGATAGAAAGAACTCCTGCGCTCGAACGCGCCATCCGGCCCTTCCAGCGCGCGCGCCGCGAACGGGTCGATGCCTTGATCGATCGTGCGATCGAACGGGGCGAAGTCGCGTCCTCCATCGATCGCGAAACGGCCGCCGACCTGATTGCAGCCCCGCTCTACTGGCGTTTGGCGGTGCTGGGCGGACGATCGGATCGCGCGCATATAGAACGCTTGGCCCGGATGCTGACCTTGGCTCTTCGCGCGGGGCAATGACCTGCTGTCGGAAGCCGGCCCGCTATTGCTCTTAGTCGCTGGCTGGCGCGGCTCCTCGCGTCGGTCGCTTGTCATGGCGACGGTGATGATGTACCCCTTTTGTTCATAATTCCAGAGGACTCCCCCGATCGATGGCGAAGCCGCAGAAGCGTTATGTCTGTCAGGCCTGTGGCAGCGTGGCGACGCGCTGGCAGGGGCAGTGCGCCGACTGCGGCGAGTGGAACAGCCTGATCGAGGAGAGCGCGAAGGCGACCGTCTTCTCGGCCAAGCACGACCTGCGGACGGGTGGGCGGGCGATCCAGATGGTGGGGCTCGACGCCGATATCCCGTTGCCCAAGCGCTGGAGCACCGGCATCGCCGAATTCGATCGCGCGCTGGGCGGGGGCGTCGTGCCGGGTTCGGCGACGCTGATCGGCGGAGATCCGGGCATCGGCAAGTCGACCCTGCTGCTGCAGGCGGCGGCGCGGATGGCAATGGCGGGGCAGCCGGTCGCCTATATTTCGGGTGAGGAAGCGGCCGATCAGGTGCGGCTGCGTGCGCGGCGCCTGGGCCTCGGCCAGTCGCCGGTGCAGCTGGCCTCGGCGACGTCGGTCCGCGACATCCTGACCACCATGGAGCAGGCACCGCCGTCGCTGCTGGTGATCGATTCGATCCAGACGATGCACAGCGACCAGATCGAGGGCGCGCCGGGCACGGTCAGCCAGGTGCGCGCCTCCGCGCAGGAGCTGATCCGCTTCGCCAAGGAGCGCGGCACCGCCATCGTGCTGGTCGGCCATGTCACCAAGGACGGGTCGATCGCCGGGCCACGCGTGCTCGAACATATGGTCGACACGGTGCTGAGCTTCGAGGGGGAGCGCAGCCACCAATATCGCGTCCTGCGCGCGGTCAAGAAC
>NZ_JAGMXV010000037.1 GCF_018006725.1 Rhizorhabdus sp. | reverse complement strand
GTTCATCGTCGCCGTCCTTCGTCGGATCTAGCGTGCCAGCCACACCAGTTCCTTGAGGACGATGATTACCGCTGAATTAACTACGAAAGTCTTAATAGACTGCGCGCACCCGCGTACGGGCCGGCGCGCGGCCGCGCCCACGCCCCTGTGCTCACGCGTAAGGGGCTGTATAAACGGCTGATATATATTGATAATATATCGAGCCTGAACCGGCATAAGCCTTTGGTCTAGTGCGGCAAGAAATTGCCGCAGGGCTGCCGGACGATCTGGGCCGCTCACGCACTCATCTGGCGCCGGCAGATCTCCGGGACAGGGCTTAAGTTGGGAAAGCCAAAAAATATATCGTGTAAAAACAGGTATATAGAGTGATTTTAGGGTAAAAATCGAGCGTGGTGAACTTTCCTGGTTAAAGCGGGGGTAAGCACGGCCGTTAATGGGATCGAGGCGAGAACGGCCAGCACCGGATCATCGCCCCTTTGACCAGGATAAGGACTGATCCAATGACCGTCATCAACACCAACATCTCTTCGCTTCGTGCTCAGAACGCCGGTCGCATGGCCGCTCAGATGCAGGCTACCGCGATGGAGCGGCTGTCGAGCGGCAAGCGCATCAACTCGGCCAAGGACGACGCAGCCGGTCTCGCCATCGCTTCCTCGATGACCTCTTCGATCCGCGGCATGAGCGTCGCCATCCGCAACGCGAACGACGGCATCTCGCTGGCGCAGACCGCCGAAGGTGCGCTCGGCGAAGTGAACAACATGCTGCAGCGTGTCCGCGAACTCGCCGTGCAGGCCTCGAACGGCACCTACCAGTCGGGTGACCGCGACAACATCCAGACCGAAGTGGCCGCGCTCCAGTCGCAGATCACCGACGTCATCACCAAGACCAAGTTCAACGGCAACACGCTGTTCTCGGCAACCTCGACGGCGACCAGCTTCTCGATCCAGACCGGCGTCAACTCGGGCGATACCACCTCGATCTCGGTCGGTGGTCTCGACAAGGTCGCTGCTGCCTATGTCAGCACGGTCAAGGTCGATACTGCCTCCAACGCCGGCTCGACGATCACCGCAGCCGACGCGGCACTGGCACAGATCAACACCGTCCGGGCCAGCCTCGGTGCAAGCCAGAACCGCCTCGAGGCCAGCGTCAACGTCCTGACCGCGAACGTCAACAACCTCTCCGAAGCCCGCTCGCGGATCGAGGACACGGACTTCTCGGTGGAATCTGCGGCGCTCGCCAAATCGCAGATCCTCTCGCAGGCTTCGACGGCGATGCTGGCCCAGGCCAACCAGAGCCAGCAGAACGTGCTCAGCCTGCTCAAGTAACAGCTTCCTTTCAGTTGCTGGCCGAGGCGCCCCCCGTTGCGAAAGCAACGGGGGGCGCTTTGGCGTTCAGCTCGTCCGGATGACGGTCGGATGAGCGGCGCCGTGCCGCAAGCCGGCCAGCCGCCATCTTCTCGGGCCTATGTGCCGGGTTAATCTTCGTCTAACCACAAGTCCGTCCGGCATGCGTTCGGCGAGTGTCCGATATAAAAGTGACGTATATATTGTCGTTTTATCTCGGCTGCCGGAATAGCGGCCTTTATAATCTCTGCATAATCCACGCTTAATCAGAAAAATTAGGGTTAATCCTGCTTAACCATCTTTGTTCCTTAAGCATGGTTTCGAAGCGTCGTTACTCCGATCGTGGCGAGGACGGTGCAGTAGACCGGCACGCCGAGTAGTAGCGGAAGGATTAACTCAATGGCTGTCATCAACACCAACTCTTCGTCTCTGCGGGCGCAGAACGCGGGCCGCCTGGCGCAGCAGCAGCAGGCAACCGCCATGGACCGTCTGTCGAGCGGCAAGCGTATCAACACCGCCCGCGACGATGCCGCCGGCATGGCGATCGCTTCGTCGATGACGTCGACGATCCGCGGCATGAGCGTTGCGATCCGCAACGCGAATGACGGCATCTCGCTGGCCCAGACGGCCGAAGGTGCGCTGGGCGAAGTCAGCAACATGCTGCAGCGCGTTCGCGAACTGTCTGTCCAGGCGTCGAACGGCACCTACCAGTCGAGCGACCGTGACAATCTGCAGACCGAAGTCGCGGCGCTTCAGTCGCAGATCACCGATGTCGTCACCAAGACCAAGTTCAACGGCAACACGCTGTTCTCCGCCACTTCGACGGCGACCAGCTTCTCGATCCAGACCGGCGTCAATTCGGGCGATACCACCGCGATCTCGATCGGCGGTCTCGACAAGGTCGCCGCTGCCTATGTCAGCACGGTCAAGGTCGACACCGCCTCCAATGCGTCTTCGGCGATCACCACGGCCGACGCCGCGCTGACCCAGGTCAACACGGTCCGCGCCGGCATCGGTGCGATCCAGAGCCGTCTCGATGCAGCGGTCAACGTCCTGACGGCGAACGTCAACAACATGTCTGAGGCCCGCTCGCGGATCGAGGACACCGACTTCTCGACGGAATCGGCAGCGCTCGCCAAGTCGCAGATCTTGCAGCAGGCCTCCACCGCGATGCTCGCCCAGGCGAACCAGAGCGGGCAGAGCGTTCTCAGCCTCCTGCGTTAAGTTCGGGACGGCCTAAACACCTCTGGCCGTCTCAGCGGGCCCCCGGCGCATTTTTCCCCGCGCCGGGGGCCTTCTTCTTTCCTAGGTTATCGCCACGGGACATCGAACGATGGACGCCACTTCCTCTTCCAGCGACAACGGCTTCGACGCGGCGCTCAAGGCGCTCGAGGATCTGGAAACCAGCATAAGCCAGGGACAGGAAGAGGCTGCGAGCACTGCCGCGCCGGTCGACCTGGGCGATATCGATCTGGATCAGCTGGTGGCGGAAAGCATGGCATCGGCCGCAGCTACGGCCGTCGTCGCCGAACCGGCGCCTGCGTCTTTTGCGACGTCCGTGGCGGCGCCTGTCGACGCCGCCCCAGTTCCGGGGCCGAGCTTCGTTCCACCCGCACTGGTTGTTGCTCCGGGCATCGCCTTCGCGGAGGAGGAGGAGCGCGCGCCTACCATGGCCGTCGACGCCTTGCCCGATATCGACGCGCTGGTGACCCAGCTGCCCCCGATCGCGCCAACGGCGACGGCGACAGCGCCTGCCGTCGGCGAAGCCGAGCCTGCTCCGAAGGCCCGCAAGGATGCCAGAGCGGGATTGTGGACCAAGCTGGCGATCGGCCTCGGCCTGCTTTCGAGCGTCGTATCGGCAACCGGGTTGATCATCGCCGAGCGGGTGGTGTCATCTGCGAGCCTCGTCGTGGCCGACGCGCGCGAGCGGCAACAGCAGCTGGAGCAGGCCAACAAGCTGATCGCCGACCTGCAGCTCGTCCGCGACAAGCAGATCGAACTGCTCAAGGCGCAGCAGGCGCAGCTGGCCAGCGCTCCCGTGACCAGCGAGGAACTGCAGCACCGGATGGACGCGCTTCAGGCCGGTCTGATCCAGCGCGATCCGGTTCGCGAGTTCGTTCAGGCAGTCCGCGAGAGCCAGATGGCGACCAACAGCCGCTTCCAGGAAGTCGGCATGAAACTCGATCGGATCGAGGCGGTGGCGACGCGGCAAGCGCATTGAGCTGCCGGCTGGACGGCATCGCCTGCCGGGGCTAGTTCGGCCCGCGAACAGTTCTCCGATGGAGTTGCCCGATGAGCCGGATTTCTCTCGAACAAGCCAGCAATATCCTTGCCGGCGCGATGGCGAAGGGGAGCGAACTCGGCTTGAAACCGCTCAGTGTCGCGGTGCTCGATGCAGGCGGCCATCTGATCAGCTTCGCGCGCGCCGACGGGGCGTCGAACATGCGGGCGCAGATCGCGATCGGCAAGGCGGCTGGCGCGCTGGCGCTCGGGGTGTCGTCGCGGATCGTCGGAACGATGGCGGTCGAACGGCCGACATTCGTCGCCAGCCTGGCGTCGATGGCGCCGCAGGGAATGGTGCCGGCTGCAGGCGGCGTGATCGTGGTCAACGAGGCCGGGCTGGCGATCGGCGCGGTCGGCGTGACCGGCGATACGTCCGACAATGACGAACTCGCCGCGCTGGCGGGAATCGAGGCGGCCGGGCTCAACGCCCAGGGCTGACGGTCAGAGCCCTTCGCCCGGCGCCGAGGGTCAGCGCCACTCGCGGAGCGAGGAACGCAACTTGTCGAGCGCGGCCTTCTTGATCTGGCACACGCGGGCAGCACCGATGCCCAGCGTCTGCCCGATTTCCTCGAGGTTCATTTCCTCGACGAAATAGAGCTGCAGGACGCGGGCCTCACGCTCCGGCAGAGCCGATATATGTTCGGTCAGGGCGGCCGCGAGTTCATCGCGCTCGATCGATTGGTCGACGCGCTCCTCGACATCGGCGAACCACATCGACTGGTCCGAATAGACCTCGTCGATCGTCTCATGATAGGTCGCGGCGGTCTCGTCGATCAGCGCGCGCAGCGACGCGCCGTCCAAGCCCATCGCCTGGGCCAGTTCGGACTCGCTGGGGCTGCGGCCATGGCTTTTTTCGAAATCGGCCTTGGCCTTGAGCATCTCGCGCCGTTTGACCATCGCCGAGCGGCTCATCGACGCATGACGGCGAAGATGATCGATCATCGCCCCGCGAACACGCATCGACGCATAGGTCGAGAAGGCGTGGCCTCGATCTTCATAGCCGTTGGCGGCCTCGACCAGGGCGATCATCCCGATCTGGATCAGATCCTCCACGTCAATCGCCGAGGAGACCCGGCCATGGACGTGCCAGGCGATCTTGCGAACGAGCTGCATGTGGGACCGTACAAGGTCCTCCTGGCGCGCCTTCTTGGGAACGCGCCCATAGACTTGCATCTCGTTGATGGCAGGTTCAGCCCCCACGAAGCACGGCCTCCATCCCGAAGAAACTGTCGCCCCCGGCCAGTGCGGGGATATCGAGCGTGTCGATCGTGCGCGACAGATGGACCATCGCCTGCGATGCGCGGGCGTGTGGATATTGATCGACGACGAGGCGGCGGCGAGCGGCGGCGGTCAGCACGCGTTCGTCGGTCGGAATGCCGCCGAGGTAGCTCAGCGTCGTGCGATCTAGGAAACGGCCGGCGACAGCGCGGAAGCGGCGGAACAGTTCGCGGCCCATCGCCTCGTCGGTGATGCGGTTGGTGACGATGGCGATGTCGCGCACGCCATGGTCGGTCGCGAGCAGCTTGACCGTGCCATAGGCATCCATGAACCGATCCGAGTCCGGCGCGAGAACGACGATCGGCAGATCCGCCGATGCGATCATGTCGAGCGTGTCGGGATCGGCGCTGCCCGGGGTGTCGACGATCACGAAGTCGAGCGAGCGGCGGTGCGGGCGGAAAGCGTCGGCGAGCTTGAGGCGCGCCGCGAGATCGACGCGGCCGGCACGATCGGTCGGCCCGGCTGGAACGACGAAAAGCGCTTCAGGGCCGTCGACGACGATCTCGTCGATCGTCAGGCGCCCGCCGATGACATCGTCGATCGATTCGCGCGGATTGAAACCCATTGTGCGGGTCGCGTCGGTCGGGCCGGGATCGCAGTCGACCAGCATCGCGCGGCGGTGCATCTTCGACAGCGACAAGGCGAGGTTCGCCGCGATCGTGGTTTTGCCGACACCGCTGCGGCCGCAGGCGATGCTGATCACCCGGGCGCTGCGCGCATGCGCGGCGGAGCCGGGGAGGTCCGACACTCGGGGCCAGGTGAAGCTCATTCGGCCGTCTCCATGGGCCGGGCGCTGAGCGCTCCGGCACTGCTGTTGTTAGTGGGTCCGCCGCCGACCACCGCGGCAACCTCGACCGCCTTGCCGTCCGGGATTTCCAGGAAGGACATGACGGGGGTCTCGGGCAGATGGGGCTTCAGAAGCCTGGCCAGCGCGCGGCGCGCGATGGGGGAGGTGACGATGGCGAAACGGATGGCGCCGTTGACGAGCGGCTGCGCCGCCTCCGACACTGCGCCGACAATCCGGTTGGCGAGTGCCGGTTCGAACGGGTGCGTCGCACCCGGCGAAGTCCGCACGGCCTGCGCCAGCAGCGACTCCAGGCCGGCATCGAGAGTGATGACCGGCAGCGGCATCTTCACCGGGACGAGCGTCTGGACGATCAGCGCACCGATACGCGAACGGATGTTCTCGACCAGCGCGATGCCGTCGTTCGACTGGCCGGCGGCGTCCACCATCGCCTCGGCGATACGGCGGAAGTCGCGCAGCGGCACGCCTTCGGCCAGCAGCGCGCGGCAGGCGGCAGCTATCTGGGAGAGGTTCAGCGGCTGCGGGGTCAGACCGGCTACGAGCTGGGGCGCCGACTCCTTCAGCGTGTCGAGCAGATGCTGGGCCTCATCCATGCCGAACAGATCAGCACAGGTCGCCATGATCATCTGGTTGAGATGGGTGGCGATGACGGTGGCGGGGTCGACGACGGTATAGCCCGCGACGATCGCCTCGCTGCGCTTGTCGGGAGCGATCCAGACCGCCTCGAGCCCGAAGCTGGGATCGCGGCATTCGCGACCGTCGACGCGGCCGTCGAGATCGCCGCTGTCGAGCGCGAGCAGCTGGTCGGGATAGCATTCGTCCTCGCCGACGATCACGCCGGCAACGGTGATGCGGTAGGTGTTGGGCGGCAGGTTGAGATTGTCGCGCACGCGGACGAGCGGCACGACGAAGCCGAGTTCGCGTGAAAGCTGCCGGCGGATGCCGGTGATCCGGCTCATCAGCGGAGCCCCCTTGCGCTCGTCGACCAGGCCGACGAGGCCATAGCCCATTTCGAGGCCGAGCGCGGAGCCGTCCGAAATCTCGCTCCAGTCGATGCTGTTCGGAGCGAGCGGGGCGGGGGCCTTGGCCGCTTCGGCGACGGCGGTCTCGCGGGCTTCCTGGACCTTCTTCGCCTTGGAGAGCTTCCAGGCGACAAAGCCTGCGAGACCGGCAGCGGCGAGCAGCATGAAATGCGGCATGCCGGGCACGACGCCCAGGATGGTCAGGATCGCGGCGACCGGCGCCCAGGCGCGGGCAGAACCGAACTGGCTGGTGATCTGGCCCGAAAGGTCGAGCGGCGAGGACACGCGGGTGACGATCGCAGCGGCGGCGATCGAGAGCAGCAGCGCCGGCACCTGCGCGACGAGCGCGTCGCCGATCGCGAGGATGATATAGGTCGAGGCGGCGTCCGACAGGGAAAGCCCATGGCTCAGCGTGCCGAGGATCAGGCCGCCCAATATGTTGATCACGAGGATCAGCACGCCCGCGACCGCGTCACCCTTCACGAACTTCGACGCACCGTCCATCGAGCCGTAGAAGTCGGCTTCGGTGGCGACTTCCTGGCGGCGCAGCTTGGCTTCTTCGGGGGTCAGCAGGCCGGCGTTGAGGTCCGCGTCGATCGCCATCTGCTTGCCGGGCATCGCGTCGAGGGTGAAGCGGGCCGACACTTCGGACACGCGGCCGGCGCCCTTGGTGATGACGACCAGGTTGATCACCATCAGGATGCCGAACACGAACAGGCCCACGGCATAGTCGCCGCCGATCAGGAAGTTGCCGAAGCTCTCGATGACATGGCCGGCGGCGGCGGGACCGTTATGACCGTCGACGAGGACGACGCGGGTCGACGCGACGTTGAGCGACAGGCGGAACAGCGTCGCGAACAGAAGGACCGTCGGGAAAGCGGAGAAATCGAGCGGCTTGGCGGCGTTGAGCGCCACCATGAGCACCGCGAGCGAGATCATGATATTGGCGATGAAGCCAACGTCGAGGACGAAGGCCGGAACCGGAATGACCATCAGGCCGACGAGCATGAGCGTCGCCATGGGCAGGATCGCGTTGCGGCCTGTCATCGCCCACAGCTTGCGCGTCATCGGAGTGGCGCCCGCCATGACTCAGCGGTTCCCGGCGCGGACTCGGCGCCCGGTGCTGGGGATGTCGGCGGTTTTCTTGTCGTTCGCCATGGGACTCTCGATCGCCTTCGCGGGAATGCAGGGCGATCAGTGCGGCCAACATGGTTAATTTAGCGTTAGGGAGGATTACCCCGGCGGGCTTTTGCTCCGCGATAGGTGCTGTCCGTAGCGGCACCGGATATCGAAGACCGATTCTCGGGCGCGATGGGCCTGCATTAACTTAATTATAAAGCTTTGCGCCCATAGCCGGGGCAGCAAAATCCGAGAACCCGATGTCCGAATCGATCAAAAGAAGCGAAACTTCGGTTGTCGCTCTGGTCCTGCAAAGCATCGCGGTCGTGGCCGGGGTGGCGGTGCTCGCACTGTCCCCGCCGGCGTCCGGCCCGGTGCTTGTGGTGCCGCTGGGCAGTGCGTCGCCCTTGATCTGGCTGGGACGTAGTGACGATGTCCGCATCGTCGGCCTTGGCCGGCTGGCGGGGTCGATCATGGTTCTGGGGGAACGGGACAGGCTGCTACCCGTGGCATTGCGCCACGGGGCGATATTGCTGCCTGCCCTGCCGGATCTTTGCGAGCAACGCAGATAGCCCGGGAAACAACGACCTTGTCCACCACATCGCTTGATCATCTCCGCGCCATCGGCGTGCGGATATCGGCCATCGGCCTGTCCGTCGCCGCCGGCCTTGTAGCCGTCGCTGCGGCGATCTGGTCGCCCGCCGATCTTTGGATCGTGCTCGCCTGCGCTGCCGCTGTAGTGCTGTTTCCGGTCGCCATGGCTTTTCAGGGTCGCAGCGACGCCGTGACCCGCACCAGCTTCGGCGTTGCCATGCCGATTCAGCCGGCTCTGATGCTGTTCGTGATGCGCGGGCAGCCTTGGCAGATGGACATGCACATGCTGTTCTTCGCCGGCCTCGCGGCCTTGATGATGTTGACCGACTGGCGCCCGATCCTGGCGGCAACGCTGGTCACTGCCGCGCATCACCTGATCCTGTCGGTGCTCGTCCCGCATTTCGTGTTCGATCGGTCGAGCGGATTCGACCGGGTGATCCTGCACGCCGCGATCCTGTTGATCGAGTCCGGCGTTCTTCTGGTCTTCTCGTCTCGACTTGTGGCGCTCATCGAAGCGAGCGAAGAACAGACCCGCCAGGTGGTGGCAGCAGAAGCTGCCCGGCGCGAGGCGGAAGAGGCGCGTGCGGCCGAACAGGCGGCGACGATCGATGCTCAGCAGCGCATGGCTGCCGAGCTGCAGCAGGCGCTTGCCGCAATTGCGGAGGGCGACGTCTCCCGGCGCCTCCAGGGGCTCCCGAGCGAGTATCGGCGCATCGAGGACGACTTCAACCGCAGCATGGCAAGCCTGGCCGAGACGCTCGGCTCGGTCGTCGCGATCGCCACCGATGTGGAGACCGAAACCGGAGCGATTGCCGAGGCCTCGTCCGAAGTGGCCGCGCTTGCCGAGCGTCAGGCGATGTCGGTCGAGCAGGTCACGCATGCGCTGGAGGGCGTGGGCGGTGCGGTCGAGGCGATCGTGGAACGCGCCAGAATCTCGGCGCAGCAGATTGGGGGGATGGAGCAGGACGCAGCGCGTGGCCGTGAAATGGCCGGATCGATGCGGGCGGCGATGGGCGAGGTGGTCCAGTCGACCGACGAGATCGCGACCATCGTCGGGGTGATCGAGCAGATCGCCTTCCAGACCAATTTGCTGGCGCTCAATGCGGGCGTCGAAGCGGCGCGGGCAGGGGACGCCGGTCACGGATTTGCCGTCGTCGCGCACGAGGTCCGCGCCCTGTCCGAGCGCACTGCGACAGCAGCGCGCGACGTTCGCGCCCTGACCGAAACCGCGCAGGGGCGGTTGGCGGTCGGCATGGAGCATGTCGGCGGGTCGGCGGCATTACTCGACCATCTCGCCGGATCGACCGCCGGCGTGTCCGCGCTGATGAACGAGATCGTGGCCGCTACCGACAAGCAGTCCAGCGACCTGCACGCCATGACCGGATCAGTCGAGCAATTGTCTCACGGCACGCAGCGCAACGCCGGCATGGCCGAGGAATGCGACGCATCGGTCCGCCGCCTGCGCGAGCTCACCGCGACACTGGCTGAGCAGGTTTCCCGCTACCGGGTGAACCGGTCGGCCAGTGATTCCGCGATGGGGCGGGGCTTTCGACGGGCTGCCTGACAGCAGCCCGTTTCAGCGCAGGTCGACCGCCGCCAGCAGCCGCTCGATGTCGGACCGAAGATAAGGCTTCGTCACGAGTGGCGCTCCCGCAAAGCGGTCCGCGATGGTCGACTGTTCGCCGAGCCCGCTGACGACCGCATAGGGAACATTGCGCCGGGCGAGCAGAGCCGCGATCGGCTCGCTCGTTTCTCCCTCGCCCAGATGGACGTCGAGCAGGGCGAAAGCGACCTCGCTCTCGTCCAATATGGCCAGGGCCTGCCGCGTCGAGCCGCAGACGTGAACCGCCGAAAAGCCTAGATCCATCAGCATCTGCTCGGCTTCGAGCGCGATCACCACATTGTCCTCGACGACCATCGCGATCCCCAGCGCCTTCCTGTCGGCCTGTGATCGCGGGTGAAGCTTGGTGACAGTCGCGCCGGGCGTGGCGGCCTGCGGATGGGCGAACTCGGCAATCGCGCTCCGCGGCAGCGAGAAGCGCGCAACGAAGCCTTCGGGATGGAAGTCTATCGTGGCCGTGCCACCCAGTTCATGGGGCACCGTATGGGCGATGATCGTCGACCCGAAGCCGCTCCGCGTCGGAGGTGCGACGGGCGGACCGCCGCGTTCGACCCAGTTCATCGTCAGGCTGTCATCAGCTCCGCGCGACATGGCGATCTCGACGCGGCCATCCCGATTGCTCAGCGCCCCATATTTCGAGCTGTTGGTCATCAACTCGTGAACGACCAGAGCAAGCGACGTGAACGCGCTCGGCGTCAGCATCGCGTCGGGTCCACGCAAAAAGACCCGCTCGCCATTGCCATCGGCATAGGCGCGGCATTCGGTGCGGATCAGCGCATAAAGCGAGGCCGGCGACCAGTTGGCCTGCGTGACCTGATCATGCGCCCGGGCGAGCGCGTAGATGCGTTTCCCCACGATCTCGGCGAAGTCCTCGATCGAGTCGCTGCCCGACGCGCTTTGAGAGACCAATCCGCGCACGAGATTGAGGATGTTACGAACGCGGTGGTTGAGCTCAGCGATCAGGAACTCCTGGCGCTTCTGGGCCTGAGCGCGATCGCGATGCGCGGCATCCGCCATTTGGAGAACCACCTCGAGCAGGGTGACGCGCAGGCTTTGTGCGATCGCGAGCTCATCCTCTTCCCAGGGCCGCGAATGGCCGCGCCGTTCCTGCTTCCACAGTTCGAAGCTCTTGCGCGGATGGATGCGGCTGTCGCCATCGACGATCTCGGCCGGCTTCTCGGGATTTCCTGCCCAGTTGACCTCGTGGACATGCTCCTGACGGAACAGCACGATATAGTCGCGCGGTACACGGGAAACAGGCAGGGCTAGCAGGCCCGAGCAGCGATCGACATAAGCAGCCGCCGGCGGAAAGGCAGCCGAGAGCTTGTCGGTCGACCAGATTGTGCTGGATGCCGCCGTGTTGAGGAAACGCGACAGCGGCTCGAACTCCTCACGCGTCGGCGCGATACCCACCGAGCGATATTCGCCGTCGACCCAGGCCGACATGCCGTCATAGGGGATCACGTCGGCAATCGTCGTCGCAAAGTCGTTGAGCGTGTCGCCCAGCGAATTGCCGCGCGCGAGGCGAGCCATGATCTCGTCGTGCAACTGGCGCGCGCGCGCCTGACGAGCATGTACGGCGTCGCCTTCGCTCTGCTCGAGAATGTACGAGAAGAACTCGCCGAACAGCTCTGCAGCAGTCCGGACAGAATAGGGAAGGCGGAGCGGCTTGTAGTGATGGCAGGCGAACAGCCCCCACAATTCGCCCCGCTTCATGATCGACACCGACATCGACGCCTTGACGCCCATATTCTTCAGATATTCGATGTGGATCGGTGAAACGGCGCGAATGCCGCTCATCGTGAGATCGAGCGGATTGCCTTCGGGGCTGATCTCCGGAAGAACCGCGACCGTCTGATCGTCCACGTCGACGATGATCCGAAGCATGTTCTTGGTATAAAGCGTCCGCGCCTGGGACGGGATGTCGGTCGCCGGGAAGCGTAGGCCCAGATAGCTGTCCACTCCGGGCGCGCGCCATTCGGCTACGACCTGGCCGCTCTTGTTCTGGTCGAAGCGATAGACCTTGACGCGATCGAAGCCGGTCAGGGCGCGCAGATGGCGCGCGCCGGACTGGCAGAGTTCCTCGACCGTCTTCGACTGGCGCATCCGGGCGACCATCGGCCGCACATAGCTGACCAGATCACGAAGCCGGCCGGACTCGCTGGGCTCGATTTCGAGCACGAAGGATCGATCTGAACGATAGACGGCGACGTCGAAGGTCCGGCCGTCTCCAACGAGATCGACTTCGAACAGCCTGTCGACGGTCTCGGCACTGGCCAGGATTTGCAACCGTCCCCGAATGTCGTGGAGCGCGCGCGGATCGATATATTCGCTCGCCGGGCGCCCGACCATGTCGAGTGCCTCCGCACCGGTCAGGATGCGGCAATTGGCCGAGGCGTGGGTGATGATCCAGTCGCTCGAAAAGGCGACCAGCCAGCCGAAGCTCTGAATCTGGCCGATGAACTGGATCGGCTCGCGGTTGCAATAGGCGAGATCCAGTTCCTGTTGGGATATTGCCGTCGCCATAAATCAGCCCTTCACGCCCTTGCTCACGGCAAAGGCGCTTCCAAAAAGATCGAAGCAGCGTCGTGCTGCCTCGAGCGTCTGGGCCGCGACTTCCGGGTTCATGCGTTGCTCCGCGAACCATCTCAGAAGTCGCCGCCAGACGACTATACCCCTATCATCCTCCATATAGGCGGAGGGCCGACCTGTGGCCGCGCCCCAATAGCCTTGCCGCCTGATCATCGACATGCCGAGCCGGGAGCCCGCGAGTACATAGCTTGCCGCCGACTCGTCAATCAGATCGACGCTGAGGCGCGGAAGCCGCTTCGGCTCCACCCCAAGTCCGGCGAGGTCTTCTTCCAGAAGCGCCGGATAGTCCGGAGCTGCCATGTCCAAATGCCGCTCCGCAAAGCCGGCCAACAGCGGTTGGAGGGGCAAGGCGGCCATGTAATGCGCCGCAAGGAACCTCTGATAATCGTCGCGTCGGGTCAGATCGAGGGAGCCGAAGCTGGCATCGACCGCCGCATGAGCATTCCGGGAACCGTCCCGCAAATATTCACGCAGCCCCTGAATGTGCATCGCCCCAACGTCCAAAGATGGGGCCCTCACGAATTGACTTTACGGAACATGTGAAAGCTACCTTGTGCAGTGTGTGAGGCGTTTGCCCAAGGCATTTTGTCTCGAAGCATAGCATAGCATGACCGAAACGTCTGTCTGCCCACAAGTGCACATAGAAGGAACTTTCCCGCCGGAATGCGGGTTCCGGCATGAAGTGGAATCGCGTGCGTAACGAGGATCTATGCTGATCGAAGGAAGCAACCTATTGATGAATCTGCAGTCTGCCGACCGGCAACTGCTTGGCGAGAGCCTCAGCGAGTGCATCCTGCGGACCGGGCATATTCTCTACGAGCCCGGCGACGTCATTCAGCGCTGCTATTTTCCGTGCGGACCTTCGGTCGCGTCCTTCATGGTGATGCTGGAGGACGGCAATGCCGTGGAAACCGCCATGATCGGCCGGGAAGGCGCGGTGGGTGGCATAGTGAGCAGCGGCCATCTGCCGGCGTTCGCGCGTACAGGTGTGCTGCACGGTGGACCTTTTCTGTCGATCGCGACCAGCGATCTCGAACGCGCCAAGGAAAGATCGCCATCGATCAGCCGGTTGTTCGCACGCTATGCGGACTGTCTGCTCGCCCAGGTCTTCCAGTCGGTCGCGTGCAACGCCAACCACATGATCGAGCAGCGCGCAGCGAAATGGCTCTGCGCAGCGGTGGCCCGAACCGGAAGCAACGAGATCACGATGAAGCAGGAGCAACTGGCCTCGATCATGGGCGTTGGGCGCAGCTATGTCAGCCGGGTGGTCGGACGGTTCAAGGCGCTGGATCTTATCACGGTGCGTCGCGGCGTGATCAAGGTGACCGACGCGGAAAGCCTCAAGGGCCTGGCCTGCCAGTGCAACATGCTGGTTGAGCGTCATTTCGAAACGGTGTTGGCCGGAACTTATCCGACGGCTGCGGACCGATTTCGGCGGGCGGTCTAGGCAAAAGTCCAGTCGGCCGGGCGCGGTCGACGACCTGCGAACTGCGCGATCATGAGATCGCGCGCGTTCATTCTTCTTATGAGGGCTTCAGCGCGGATTGCGACTATAGGTTGCTGGCGTGCAGTCGAAACGACCGGCCGCCTCGGCCAGCATATCGATATGCTGCTGGTTTCGGTCAGCGAGATAGCGCAGCCTGAAACGGGCGCCGTCAACCGTCTGCAAAGCGGCAAGCAGGCTCTGCTTGAGACGCGGCGAGGGCGTCCAGGAACCAAGAGCCTTCATCTCGGCCACGCGCGCGGTCAGGTCGGGCAACGTCTTTTCGATGGCGTCGACATCCTGCGCATCGAGCGCCGCAACCAGAGCGGCGCTCGATACAGCAAGAGCATCGACGAGCGTTTGGCTCACGCCATGCCTTTCGGCAGGTCGAGTGCGATCATCTTGGCAGCGATGGCTTTCGCATCGATCGGATATTGCCCGGCGGCGATCGCCTGGCGAATGGCTTCGATCTTCTCGCTGTTGATCGGCGGGCCAGCTTCCGCGAGCGCCTTGACCAGCGACGGTGCCATGTCCGGCGTGCTGGCAACAGGTGCTGTCGGCTGCGTCGGCGATACCGATGCGACCTTGTCGTCCTTGACCTGACCGATGCGGGTCGGGCTGGCCGGTCCTACCCCATTGATCATGACTTGTCCTTTCACTCAGGGCGCGCGGCCCGGGATTTCACCTCTGTCCACTATAACGACAGGTTTCCAAATTATTTAAATCCGAGCAAGCGAACGCGACCGATGTCGATCACTTCCGCGAACAGGGTCGATCCCTTGGCGGCGGTCGATACCCTGACTCTGCCGCCGATATCGGCGTCTTCCATCGCCGTCGCGTCGACGCTGATCGAATAGCTGTCGCCGACGGCCAGCAGCTTCACCGGATCGCCACGGCGAATGGCGCTGGTCGGGAGCGATGCGGTCTGCGCGGTCTGCGCGCTGTTCCGGGGAGCGATTGCGGTAACCGAACGCGCCAGAGGAACGCGCAGCCGCCACCCCAAGCCCGGACAACGGACGGTGACCGCACCGATGCTGGGCGGATCGATCTGAACGCCAGAGCCGCAGTCGGCCAGCCGCATCCGGCGATCGAGCGGAGCCAGCGGCCCCCCTACCTGGCCGATGTCGGCGCCGAGCGCCGCGATCACCATGCGTTCGAGCGTGTCGAGATTCTGGGCGGGCGGCAAAGCGGTCTGTGCACCAGCTGCGGTGGATGCAACAGTGCAGAGCACGGCAAGAGCCAGGCGGCGCAATGAGCGGGAAGCGGTCGTTTTCCGGTTCATGATGTGACGATAGAGCGGCGATCGCAAAGATTTGGTTAACGCCGTATTTGCCTTTTTGGCGCTCTGCTTGCGCTCAGTTCCGGCCAGGCAGCAGCCGAACAGCGATGCGCTGGCCCCGAGCGGGCTCGTCCTGGCGGCTCGGCGGGATTGCGATGTCGATCATCGTATCCGGCAGTCCGCCACCGCGTATCGCGCGGGCCACCGCCGTCGTGCGCGCGGCGGACAACTCCCAGGCATCGAGGCGGGCATTGGCGCCGTCACGGCCCTCGCTCGCAACCAGCACCCGCTTGCCCGACCTGGCCGCATCGGCGCCGATATGTCTGAGCCGCTCGGTCTGGCCCGCGCGGAAGACGGCCTCCCCCGGTTCGAACAGCGCACCGGCCGCCAGCGTCGTACCCGGATCATGTCGCTCGGCACCCGACGATCCGGTTTCGCCGCCAAAGGCCTCGCGCAGGCCGGCGGCCAATTTGATGCGGTCGGCGACCTGCGCCTGCATCAGCACGAAAAAGGACAGCAGCAGGAGCGCCAGGTCGGCGAAACTCAGCACCCAACGCTGGGAAATTTCACGCCTCATGGAACGGTCCGCAGGCGCGGGCGCGCGACGGGGGCAGGTGGCGGCGCACGGTCCAGTTCTTCGCGCGCGATGAGTTCGAGCTGGCGGCAGGCGCTTTCCTGCCACGCCAGTTCGGCTTCGGAGAGACCTTCCAGCCGGCCCGCTATCGGCGCGGCGATCCCGGAGGAAAGCAGCACGCCGTACAACGTCGTGAGCATGGCGATCGCCATGGCGGGCCCGAGTTGCGCGGGATCATCCATGCGCGAGAACATCTGAATGAGGCCGATGATGGTGCCGATCATGCCCATGGCCGGCGCCGCTTCCGCGATGCTCCGCCAGACCGATATGCCGGCCTGATGGCGTTGGCGTCGCGCCTCGATTTCGCTCTCGGCCCAGCGGGAAAAGTCGGCGGGGTTGCGCGCGTCGGACAGGGTTCGGGCCGCCCGCAGCAGGAAGCGCTGCGCCGTCTCGACGCGGTCTACGCAGGACAGGCTGCGCAATTCGGCCAATTCTCGAATGCGGCTGACGCAGACCCGCGCGGCTGATGCGTCAGCGGCGGGGTCGGCGCGCCCGATCATCGCGAGCGCCCGCAAGGCTGCGCCTATGTCGCGGAGCGGAGACCGGAAGACCGTGACGAAAAATGTGCCTCCGATGACGATCATCAGGGCGATCGGGTCGATGTATCGGGCAATGTCTTCGAGCGCGATCATCATGTCCCCCTTATCTCCCTGACCGGTCAACAGAGCGTTGCCGGATATGGCTAACGCGAGCGGCAAGGAGGACCGGCAAGAAATTGCCGCCTCCGGCAAGCCGCTGCCGCTCCGCCACCAATTGCCGGGGAAAATCGGGTTGAAGAGCCCGTTAACCACGTTTGGCACGGCAGTTGCATCAGCGGTTCCGAAGGCATCCGCAGACAAGTCCCGTGAGGGTTAACGGCCGGATAGCCAGCACTTTTAGAAGGTAGAGCGAAAAATGGCTGATCCGCTCTTCGGGATCCACGGCAAGGCACTGGAACTGCGATCGCAGCGCCTGTCCCTGCTTGCCTCGAACATCGCGAATGCCGCCACGCCGAACTACAAGGCGCGCGACATCGACTTTCAGAAGGCGCTTTCGGATGCGACCGGCGGTCTTTCCGCCGGACAGGCAGCCGATCGCAACCTGGGCTATCGCGTTCCGCTCGAAGCTTCGCTCGATGGCAACACGGTCGAACTGTCGACCGAGCAGAACCAGTTTGCCGAGAACGCCTTGCACTACAAGGCGACTCTGTCCTTCCTCGAGGGCCGTGTCGGCACCATCATGCAAGCGCTGAAGGGCGAGTGACGATGGCCGGGAATCTCTCCGTCTTCGACATCGCCGGCCGCGCCATGTCGGCACAGATGGTCCGCCTCAACACGTCGGCTTCCAACCTTGCCAATGCGGGTTCGGTAGCGAGCAGCAAGGCCGAGGCATTCCGCGCCATCAAGCCGGTCTTCTCGACGGTTACCGACGCGCCCGGCGTGGCCACCGTCAAGGTGGATCAGGTCGTCGCCTCCAATATCGAGCCGACCAAGCGCTACGACCCCAATCATCCCAAGGCCGACAAGGACGGCAACGTCTGGGAGGCGGGTGTCGATCAGGCGCAGGAGCTGGTCGAGATGATGGAGACCGCGCGCCAGTATCAGAACAACGTCCAGGTCATGCAGACCGCGAAGACGCTCACCCTCGACACGCTGAGGCTCGGCAAATGACGATATCCACCGGAAGCTCCTATCTCGACAGTCTCGGCAACACGGGGTCGTCGTCGACGACCACGGCGAAGAAGTCGAACGGGACGCTCGACCAGGCGTCCTTCCTAAAGCTGCTGACCACGCAGATGCAGACGCAGGACCCGTTCAATCCGGTCGACAACACCCAGATGGTCGCACAGATGGCGCAATTCTCGTCGACGACCGGCATTGCGGAGATGAACCAGTCGCTGAAGGGCATCGCCGAGACGCTGTCATCCTCGCGCGTCGGCGACGCTGCGGGCTGGATCGGCAAGGCGGTGCTGGTCGAATCCAAGTCCGCCACCGCCCTGGCCGACGGCGCTTATGCCGGAAACGTCACGATCGACAAGGACGCGTCGCGCGTCGACATCAGCCTCGTCGATGCGACGGGCAAGGTCGTGTACAACGGCAGCGCGACCGACGTGAAGGCGGGTGACATCCCCTTCTACTGGGACGGCAAGGATGCCGAGGGCAAGGCCGTCGAAGGCCCGCTCACCATCTCGGTCAACGCCAAGGATATGTCCGCCCAGCAGCTGGCCGCGACGACGAGCAGCTGGACGACCGTTTCCGGCGTCCGCTCGCCCGCGAGCGGCGCGACCAAGCTCGTCACTCCGC
The DNA here is from genome assembly GCF_018006725.1 of Rhizorhabdus sp. Lineage (GTDB taxonomy): Bacteria > Pseudomonadota > Alphaproteobacteria > Sphingomonadales > Sphingomonadaceae > Rhizorhabdus. Next base: position 12,411 of record NZ_JAGMXV010000037.1, on the reverse strand, counting down.
TCGGATCGATCGATCCGGCGGCGGCCCTCCAGATTTCCTGACATTCGGTAACGGAGCTTCCTAGACCATGTCCTTCTATACCGCTCTCTCCGGCCTCAAGGCTTCGCAGACCGAACTCGCGGTCATTTCCAACAACGTCGCCAATGTCGGCACCACCGGCTTCAAGAAGAGCGCTGCCGAGTTTGGCGACATCGTGTCGTCGGCGCCGCTGCAGAGCTCGACCACGGCAGGCCAGGGCACCCGCCTGCGCGGCATCGCCCAGCAGTTCACCCAGGGCGGTTTCGAGAATTCGGAGCGATCGCTCGACCTCGCCATCTCGGGCCAGGGCTTCTTCGTGACCCGTTCGACGACCTCGAACTCGCAGGTTTCCTACACGCGCAACGGCTCCTTCCGCGTCGATTCCCAGCGCTATGTGGTCGACAGTTCCGGCGCCTATCTGCAGGTTCTTCCGACCGACTCGCGCGGCACGCTGACCGCGACGGGCCTGAGCTCGACGCGTTCGCTGCAGCTGCCGCTGACCTCGGGCACGTCCAGCGCGACCCAGACGGTCGATCTCTCGATCACCTTTCCGGCGGATGCCGACGTCCCGTCGAGCCGCTCGGTCTACACCGCCCAGAACCCCTATGCGTTCGACCGGTTCGACGCGAACAGCTATAACCAGTCGACCACGACGACGGTTTACGACGCCTCGGGCACGGCGTTCCCGATGACGACCTATTATATCCGCGAGAACGTGCCCACCGGCGCGACCACGACCACGACGTGGACCGCGCGCACCTTTATCGGCGACCAGGAGATCAGCATGGATCCGGCGCAGAACACGCCGCCGGTTCCGGTAACGATCGTGTTCGACAGCTTCGGCACGATGAGCACGATCAACGGTGCGGCGCCCGGAACGCTCACGACCAACCAGGTCAGCCCGTCGGGCGCGACCGGACCGATCGGCTTCGCGCTGACCCTCGGGTCCAACACCCGTCAGGCGTCGGCTCCGTTTACTCTGACCAGCTTCACCCAGGACGGCTACGCCGCCGGCCAGCTCGACAACGTCTCGGTCGACGCGCAGGGTCTCGTCGTCGCGACCTTCTCGAACGGCGATGCCCAGGCGCTCGGCAAGATCATTCTGGCGACCTTTTCCAATCCCGAAGGTCTGCGCCAGCTGGGCGACAGCAAATGGGGTTCGACCGGTATTTCGGGCGAACCGATGATCAGCGAGGCCAACACCAACGGAACCGGTCTGATCCAGTCGGGTGCGCTCGAACAGGCCAATGTCGACATCACCGAGGAATTGGTCGCGCTGATCCAGGCGCAGCGTAACTTCTCGGCGAACGCCAAGGCGATCGAGGCCGCCAACACGATGACCCAGACCATCGTGAACCTGCGCGCCTGATCCTGAGACCGGTTGACGGAGCCCCGCTATGGACAAGCTGATCTACAGCTCCCTGTCGGCGATGCGTTCGGCGATGGCGCGTCAGACGATGACCGCCAACAACCTCGCAAACGCGAACACGGCGGGCTTCCGCGCCGAAATGAGCTCCAGCGCCGCTTTGTGGGTGAAGGGCGACGGGTTCGACAGTCGCGTCGCCAATTCGGGCGAGGTGAATTCCGCCGACATGACGGCCGGAACGATCAGCGAGACCGGGCGGATGCTCGACGTCGCGCTCGATAGCAAGGATGCCTTGCTCGCGGTGCAGGGCCGCGAAGGCGACGAGGCCTATACGCGTCGGGGCGATCTGCAGCTGAGCGACAGCGGGCTGTTGACGACCGGCGATGGGCTGCCGGTGCTCGGCGATGCCGGCCCGATAACCCTGCCTCCCTTCGACAAGCTGACGATCGCCAATGACGGGACGATCTCGATCGTCCCGCAGGGCGGCGATCCCTCGCAGATGCAGACGGTCGATCGGCTGAAGCTGGTCGGCACGAGCGGCATGCAGGTGGCGAAGGGCCTCGATGGGCTGTTTCGGCCGCGCAACGGTGGGACGCTTCCCTCCGATCCCGAGGCCAAGGTGCGCCAGGGAGCCCTGGAGGGCTCGAACGTCAACGTGTCCTCGACCCTGATCGACATGATCGAGGCCAGCCGGGGCTGGGACATGCAGGTGAAGATGATGAGCGCAGCGCAGGACATCGACAAGGCGTCCAGCGAACTGATGCGCTTCGATTGAGCTAGAACGGAGAAGTCACGATGACCAACGCAGCATTGCACGTCGCCCGCACGGGCCTCGATGCCCAGAACATGCGGATGCAGGTGATCGCCAACAATCTGGCGAACGTGAACACCACCGGCTTCAAGCGCGACCGGGCCAGTTTCGAGACGCTCGCCTATCAGGCGATGACGGCGCCGGGTGCGGCTTCGTCGGAATCGACCCGCTTCGCGACGGGGACCAATCTCGGCTCGGGTGTGCAGATCAACGGGACGTCCAAGGTCGACACCCAGGGATCGCTGCAGACCACCGACAATGCGCTCGATCTCGCGGTCGAAGGTTCGGGGTTCTTCCAGATCCAGTTGCCCGACGGTCGTGTCGGCTACACCCGCGATGGCAGCTTCCACCTGTCGTCCGACGGGACCATGGTGAACAGCGACGGCTATCAGTTGCTACCGCAGATTCAGATCCCCGACGGTGCCGCGAACATCACGATCGCGGCCAACGGCGCGGTCAGCGTGACGCTGCAGGGGCAGACCGAAGCCTCGCAGGTCGGCACGATCGAGATTGCCCGCTTCACCAATCCCGCCGGTCTTCAGGCCGAAGGCAATAACGTCCTCACCGAGACTTCGGCTTCGGGCCAGCCGCAGGTCGGCCCCGGCGCGATCGACGGGCGCGGCAGCGTGCGTCAGGGCGCGCTCGAATCCTCGAACGTCAATATCGTCCAGGAACTGGTCGACATGATCGAGACGCAGCGCGCCTATGAGGTGAACAGCAAGATGATCCAGTCGACCGACCAGATGCTGCAATATGTCAACCAGAACGTCTGATAGCGACATGAAGGCGATCGGAACCCTCGCCATGGTCGCGATGCTGATCGGCAGCGTCGCGTTCGATCGGGCAGAGGCAAAGCAGAAGTTCCGCGATCCGGACTATATGCCGAGCTTCGCGGTCGCGCCACGCCCGCCGGAGGCGAATGGCGCCATCTTCCAGGCGGCCAATGGCTATTCGGCACTGACCAATGGTGCCCGTGCGGCAATGGTCGGCGATATCGTCACGATCACGCTCGTGGAGCGCACGCAGGCGGTGAAGTCGAACAGCGCGTCGACCGACCGGTCGGGCGAAGTCGGAATCACGCCGCCCACCACCGGTCCGCTGTCATTGTTCGGTGCGACCGATGCTGCCGTCAGCGGCGGCGGCACCTTTGCCGGCAAGGGCAACGCCGCCCAGTCCAACCAGTTGAACGGCGAGATCAGCGTCACCATCGCGCGCGTCTATCCGAACGGTACGATGATGGTGCGCGGGGAAAAGTTTCTCACCCTCAATCGGGGCGACGAAAATATCGGGATCGTCGGCTTCATCCGCGCGGCAGACATTGGCCCGGACAACCGGGTCCCTTCGACCCGCGTGGCCGACGCCAAGATCATCTACTCGGGCAAGGGCGAGATCGCCCGAGGCTCGCGGCAGGGATGGCTTAACCGTTTCTTTTCCATCTTGAGTCCATTCTGACTTAAGATTTTTGAGGATCTGCCGTTAATGTACCGCTTTCTGCTCACTGCCCTGCTCTGCATCGCCGGACTCGTGCCGACGCTTCCCGCGCAGGCGGAGCGGATCAAGGATATCGGCGCGTTCGCGGGGCTGCGTGCCAACCAGCTGACCGGCTATGGCATCGTCGTAGGCCTTGCGGGGACCGGCGACGATAGCCTCGATTATGCGACGCTCGGCATGAAGGGGGTCGCTTCGCGCTTCGGTCTGCAACTGCCTGCAGGGGTCAACCCGGCGCTGAAGAACGCCGCAGCCGTCATGCTGACCGCCGAACTTCCGGCCTTTGCCAAGCCTGGCCAGCGGCTCGACGTGACCATCTCTGCGCTCGGCAAGGCCAAGTCGCTGCGGGGCGGGACGCTGATCATGGCCCCTCTCATCGGTGCCGACGGACAGATCTACGCCATGGCGCAGGGCAATCTTGCGGTGGGCGGCCTCGGCATCGATGCCGCTGACGGTTCCAAGCTGACGATCAACGTTCCCACCGCCGGTCGTATTCCCGGCGGGGCGACCGTGGAGCGCAGCGTCGACGCCGGCTTCGCCACCTCTCCCCAGCTTCGGTTCGATCTGGCCGAGGGCGACCTCACCACGTCCCAGCGGGTCGCCGCGCGGATCAACGCCGCTATCGGACAGCCGATCGCGCGGTCGATCGACGCCACCACCATCACCATCGACTCCGCTCCCGGTGCCGAGCTTCGCACCGCGCTGATGAGCCGGATCGAAAATCTCGAAGTCGACACGGCCGATGCGCCTGCGCGTGTCGTCGTCAATGCCCGTACGGGGACGGTCGTCATAAACGGTGCGGTCCGCATCGCTCCTGTCGCCGTCACCCATGGCAAGATGACCGTCCAGGTCGACGAGAAGCCACAGGTCATCCAGCCCGAGCCCTTTTCAAAGGGGCAGACCGCCGTCCAGCAGTCGAGCGCGATCAACGTCCAGGAAGAGGCGCGCCCGATGTTCGAGTTCCAGCCGGGGGCGTCGCTCGCCGACATCGTCAAGGCCGTGAACGCGATCGGAGCGTCGCCGGCTGACCTCGTCGCAATCCTTGAAGCGCTCAAGCAGGCCGGCGCCATGAAGGCGGAGCTGGTGGTCCTGTGATCGATGGCGTTTCCATTCGCGGCGGTGCTCTTGCAAACGCCAAGGCGAGCGAGCTCGACAAGCTGAAGGCCGCCTCGAAGCAATTCGAAGCGATCTTCACCCGTCAGATGCTCAAATCGATGCGCGAGGCGAAGCTCAGCGAGGATGAGCTGTTCGGCAGCGAGGCGACCGACCAGTTCCGCGAGATGCAGGACTCGAACTTCGCGACCGATCTTGCGGACAAGGGCGCGCTCGGCATTGCCGAGATGTTGGTGAAGCAGTTTGAGGCGCGGGTGTCGAAGAAGGCGCCGGCAGCCGACGGTGCCACCACCATGGCGATGGGCAGCGGCCCATCGGCCAAGCCAGTATCCTCGCCCATCGTGCCGGGAGGGGCTGAGTGAGCGACCTTCTCGCCATCGGTCGTTCGGGCATCGTCGCCTATCGGGCGGCGCTGTCGACGGTCGGCGAAAACGTCTCCAACGCGGAGACCGAGGGCTATACCCGTCGTACCGTGCGGCTGGGCGAATCCGCCGTGGCGACGTCGAACAATTACCAGTATCGCTCCTCGGCCGTCTTCGGCGGCGTGAGCGTCGCTGCCGTACAGCGCGTCTACGACAATTATCGCAGCTCCTATGCGCGGCTGGCCAATTCCGAAGCGGCCAAGGCCGAAGCCAAAGCGAGCTGGTTGAACACGGCTGAGGGGGCCCTCGACGACTCCCAGGTCGGCCTTGGCGTCAAGATGGCGTCGGTTTTCACCGCTGCCGAGGAGCTCAGCACCGACGTTTCGAGCGACACCAATCGCCGTACGATGCTGACCGCGCTCACCGAGGTGACCAACCAGTTCAACAATACGGCAGGCTCGCTCAAGGCGGCGTCGGACGGGCTTGGTGCGGTCGCTGAATCGTCGGTGAGCAAGCTCAACTCCGACCTCGCCAATCTGGTCAAGATCAACATCGGCTTGCTGCGCGCTTCGCCGGGTTCGGCAGGGCAGGCCCTGCTCCTCGATCAGCGCGACGCCACGCTCAAGAGCATCTCGGATGCCGTCGGCGTCGAGGTCCGCTTCGAGGACGATGGTCGCGCCGATGTCAGGCTGCTCGGCAACAGCGTCATCAAGCTGGTCGATTCGAGCGAGCCCTATCCCGGGCTGGTGGGCGTGGTCCGCGCCAGCGACGGTCGCCTGTCGCTGGTGGCATCGGGGCTTCAGACGCAGGTGAGCATCAATGCGCAATCCGGCGCGCTCAGCGGGCTGGTCGAGGCGGCCGGAGCGATCGCATCGCGCCGGGAAGCGCTGGACGCCATCGCCGTCAGCTTTGCCGATACTCTGAATAGCTGGAACCAGGCTGGTATCGACCGCAACGGCGATGCTGGCGCAGCCCTGCTCGGCGGCACGAGTGCGGCGGATCTGAGCGTTGCCACGAGTGATCTGTCCAAGATCGCCGCAGCCTCCACTGCGGGCGTCGCCAATGGCAATGCGCTCGATCTCAAGACGACGCGCACCTCCTCCGGCCCCGAGGCGAAGTGGTCGCTGCTCGTGTCGATCCACTCGCAGAGCGTGTCCTCTGCCAATGCGGAGAAGACGGCTGCATCCAACTATCGGGACGGGGCGATGCAATCACTGGATGAAATCACAGGCATCGATCTCGACGTCGAGGCGGCCCAGCTGCTCCGATACCAACAAGCCTATAGCGGGTCTGCGCGCATCATTCAGGTCGCGAAGGAAATGCTGCAGGATATTCTGGGTCTGTTCTAAGGGAAGACATCCGTGATCACCGCAACACGCTACCGCGCACAGGTAGAGATCAATCGGCAGTCTCAGCTTGGTGAAGAGATCGCCAAGGCCCAGGCAGCCATTTCGACCGGCAAGCGTATCGATAAGCCGTCCGACGACCCGATCGCGGCTGCCCGGGTCGCCGAGATCCGGCGCGCGCAGGCAGACCAGACTGTCTGGTCGCGCAACATCCAGACCGCGAAATCGGTCGCCGCCCAGGTCGATACGGCGATGGGTACGGCCTATGACATCTTCAACCGGGTCAAGGAACTGACGCTGGCGGGAGCCAGTGAATCGGTATCATCGATCGACCGGCAGGCGATGGTGCAGGAAATGAGTTCGCTGCGTACGCAGCTGAACAACCTGCAGGTCGAGACGACTCCGACGGGCCAGTCGCTTTTCCCGGTCGACGCGCCCCTGCTGGTATCCACGTCGGCGACGCAGCGGCTGCCGGCGACGACCCAGCGCTCGACGATGTTCGACGGGCTGGTCTATACGCAGGGGGTCGCGTCGCTCGACTGGGCGATCGGGGCCGCGATCGACGCGATCTCGACCGATGACGTGGCCACCCGACGGACGCTTGCCGATGCGAGCCTCGCCAATATCGATACCGCCATCAACCACGTCACCAACCAGCGTGCCGCACAGGGTGTGCGCATGGCGCAACTCGATACGGCGGCGGAGACGGTCGAGGCCGCAGCGACGCAGCTGACCGAGGAGCGCAGTTCGCTTGAGGACACCGACGTTGCCGCAACGGTGATGAAGCTAAACGCCCGAACGTTGAGCCTTCAGGCGGCGCAGATGGCTTTCGCCAAGGTCAATAGTAATACTTTGTTCGACTATCTCCGCTAATTTTCCGGCCTTGGCCGGTAAATAAGACGCTTAGACGGCCGTTAACGATAATCGAGGGAGCAGGCGCCTGACCGCGCCGCATTTCGATGGTTTCGCGTGGGAGTGAACGCGCATGTTCGCAGGTATCGGTCTCGTCGTCCTCATGGCCATGGTGTTCGGTGGCTTCGCCATCACCGGGGGCGACCTGGGACCGGTCATGCACGCGATCCCGCACGAAATGCTGATCATCGGCGGCGCCGCCGTCGGCGCGATCATCGCCGGCAACTCCATGAAGGAACTGAAAGCCTTCGGGGGTGGGTTCGGCAAGGTCTTCAAGGGGCCGACCTACAACAAGAAGGATTATCTCGACGTCATCTTCCTCGTCTCCACGCTGATGAAGAAGCTGCGCACCGAGGGGCCGGTCGCGCTGGAGCCGCATATCGAGGATCCGAAGGCGTCGACCCTGTTCGCCGAATATCCCAAGCTGCTGAAGGACAGCACGCTGATCCACATGATCACCGACACGCTGCGGCTGGTGGTCATCTCGTCGGGCACGCTCGATCCGATGGCGGTCGAGGACGTGATGGACAACGCGCTCAAGACCCACCACCATGACGCAATCAAGCCCGCCGACATGATGCAGAATCTGGCGGACTCGCTGCCCGCGCTGGGTATCGTCGCGGCCGTTCTCGGCGTGGTGAAGACGATGGGTTCGATCGACCAGCCACCGGCCATTCTCGGCGCCATGATCGGTTCGGCGCTCGTCGGTACCTTCCTCGGCATTCTGCTCGCTTATGGTATCGTCGCGCCCTTCGCGGGCCGGTGCCGCCAGGTGATCGAGGCCGATGCGGCGATCTACGGCGTGGTCAAGCAGATCATCATCGCCTCGTTGCACGGCCACCCGCTGCCGCTGGTGATCGAGGCTGCCCGCTCGGGCATTTCGCACGAGAATCAGCCGGCCTTCGCCGACGTGTTCGACGGCATGCGCGGCCGCTGATCCGGTCCGATACAGGGATATAGCGATCCATGGCCCAGTCGCCTTCGAAGCGTGGCAAGAACGAGCCCGAACCCAGACCGATCATCATCAAGAAGATCATTGCCGAAGGGCATGGCGGGCACCATGGCGGTGCCTGGAAGGTGGCCTATGCCGACTTCGTGACCGCGATGATGGCCTTCTTCCTGCTGATGTGGATTCTGGGCGCGACGACCGAAAAGCAGCGCAAGGGCATCGCCGACTATTTCACCCCGACGCTAGTCCAGCTGAAGGAGAAGAGCGCGGGCGCCAACGGACTGTTCGGCGGCGAGTCGATCGTCGACCGCGACAATTACCCGCACCGCGCCGCGCAGACCGGTTCGAAGTCCATCACCATCCCCAAGGATGCGACCGGCGGCGAGTCGGAAGGCGGTTCGTCGATCCGCTCGCGCGACCGGGCTGCCTTTCAGAAACTCAAGCAGATGCTCGAAGAGAAGATGGGTAAGACGCCGGGCATGGGCCAGCTCGCCAAGAGCGTGCGCATGGTGGAGACCCGTGAAGGGCTGCGGATCGATCTCGTCGATCAGGCCGACTTCGCAATGTTCAAGTCGGGCACCGACCAGCTGTCGGCCAAGGCGTTGGAACTCATGCGCCAGGTCGCCGAGGTGACCAATTTCGCCGACAATTCGGTGATCGTGCGTGGGCACACCGATGCCATGCCCTATTCGAAGGGGCGTACGGTCAACAACTGGACGCTGTCGGCGGCACGGGCCGAGGCGACGCGCAAGGCGCTGTCCGGCTTCGGGGTGGCGGACAGCCGCTTCCTGCGGATCGAGGGCGTCGCCGACCGCGAACCCTACACCGCCGAAGATCCCTATGACCCGCGCAACCGCCGTATGTCGATCACGCTGGCATGGTCGGACATGCAGCCCGGTTTTGGCGATTCTCCCGCCACCGAAGGACCGGTCGATCTGATGGCTGCAAGCGGTCCCGATGATCCGACCGCGATGCCGGCGGCTGCGAGAGCGCAACTGGCAGCAAAAGCCCCGCACTGACCGTAGGGACAGGTACGAGGGATATGGGCGTCAGGCGTCGCGGCTGCTGTCGTAGATGGTCGCGTCGCCGCCCGAGGCGAGCATCAGATAGGCGATCCGGGCGTTGGACGGGTTCGGCTTGAGCAGATTGACCCGCTGCCCCTGTTCCAGCATCGCCAGCATCTCTGCCGTGTCAGTGGCAGGATGTGCCTTGCCGTCACCTTCGAAGACCTCGGTTGCATAAGCGAGGCGTAGCGACTCTGCCGAGCCCGGCCCCGCCGGATTGGTCGTGAGAGGCCTGCCCTGATCATCGATCTTGCGCGCCATCAGCGCATAGACTTCGGACAGTGACCGGGCCTGCCCGCCCGCGTCGTAAAAGATCGAGCGGTTCGCGCGCGCCTCGCGCGGGAACAACGCGGCGGCGGACGCACCGGGCTGTGCATCGGCAGCCTTGAGAAAGCGCGTCGCGCCTTCGAGGCCGAGAAAATGCGCGAAATAGAGATCGGCGGAACGCGGCTGGCGGCCGAGGGCATTTTCCAGCCCCTGCGCATTGTCGCTGGCGAACTCCGCCGCCATCAGCGAAGCTGCGTCGGGATCGTTCTTCAGGCCCATGACCTGCTGGCGCATGTCGGAATCGACCGCCCAGCTGCCGTCGGACCGTCGGCGGATCGCGTCGGCGGCCCAGCCGAGACCATGTTTGGCGCCATAGGTCTTGACGGCGCCGAGCCAGCTCTGGTCGATGAACTGAAAGAGCCCGCCGGCCGAACTCGACTGCGCCTTGGCGTGCGGATTGAGGCCGCTTTCCGATTTCGCCTGGTTGAGCAGATAGGTGAAGTCGACGCCCACACGCTGGGCCGCGCGCCCGATCGCGTCGCGCACGCCATTGACGTCGCGCGTCAGGCGGCTGCCGAGGGTCGGCCAGGTCATGGACGGCGGTCCGTTAACATCCCTTAATTGTCGCCGATGATGGTTAACGAAAGGTTGTCGCCGTCGTCAGACGTTGGTCGAACGGGCTCACGCGCCGCTATCGTCATCCTTCTTGTCGCGCGGAAGCCGCTTCAGGCGCCGTATTCCGCCCAGCATCGGCAGCAGCAGGATCGCCAACAGCAACAGCGCCACGATCTGCTTCTTCATCGCGCGATGTCCACAGCCGCTTCGGCGATCGCCCCGTAGATCCGGTCGAGGTCCTCGTCGCCGATACAATAGGGCGGCATCACATAGACGAGGTTCCCCATCGGCCGCAGCAGCAGTCCCCGCGCGCGGAAGAAGCGGTTGAGCAGCGGCCCCAGCGCGGACAGATAATCGCCATAGGGATCGACGAACTCCATCGCGGTGATCGTGCCCAGTTGCCGGCGCTGGACGATCTGCGGGCTGTCGAGCCGGTCGAGCCGTTCGGCCTGGCGCCGCGTCAGGCTCGCTATCCGGTCCATCACCGGCTCCTCGCGCCAGATATCGAGATTGGCGTTGGCGGCGGCGCAGGCGATCGGATTGGCGGTGTAGCTCGACGAATGGAAGAACATCCGTCCCCTGTCGTCGGACAGGTGCGCGTCGAATATCTCGCCTGTGGCGAGCGTCACCGCCAGCGGGATGGCGCCGCCGGTGAGCCCTTTGGACAGGCACATGATGTCGGGCGACACGCCGGCATGCTGGCAGGCGAACAGCATGCCCGTCCGGCCCCAGCCGGTCATTACCTCGTCGGCGATGAACAGCACGCCATGCGTACGGCAGATCTCCCGCATCGCGGCGAGGACATGGGCGGGGTAGATCAGCATGCCGCCCGCACCAAGGATCAGCGGTTCGACGATCAGCGCGGCGGGCGGCGGGCCCTGTCGACATAAAGTTTCGAGCGCTTCGAGCGTGTTCGCGCCGTCATCGCCGGGGAAGGGCAGGGTGTCGACGTCGAACAGCAGCGGCTGATAGGCTCGGTTGTACACCCCGCGCTCGCCGACCGACATCGCGCCGATCGTGTCGCCATGATAGCTGTGCTCCATCACGATGATGCGATGGCGCGGCTCGCCCCGGTTGAGCCAGTAGCCGAGCGCCATCTTCAGCGCGACCTCGACGCTGGTGGATCCGCTGTCGGAGAAGAAGACATGGGCAAGAGGCTTAGGCGCAATCTCGATCAGCCCGCGTGCCAGCCGCTCGGCCGGCTCATGGGTCCAGCCGGCGAAGATCAGCTGGTCGAGCGTCTCGGTCTGGGCCCGGATCGCGGCCATGATGCGGGGATGACAATGGCCGTGCGTCGTCACCCACCAGGACGAGATCGCATCGACATAGCGTTCTCCGTCGACCGTATGGATGCTCGCTCCTTCCATCCGGGCGACCTGCGGAATGGGCTCGTTCAGGCCATGCTGGGTGAAAGGGTGCCAGACCGGCGAACTCATGCGGCAAAGTCCTTGACGTCGAATGCCTGCCGGAAGGCGGCCGCCAGGGCCGGCGCGTCGAGCGGGTCGAGCCGCGGCAGGCGGCCCAGCCGGCGGACCTTGCCCAGCGCAGGAATGATGCGTTCATTCTCCTCATGCGCGTCGCCGACGAAGGCGATGCCCAGGATCGGAATGGCGCGTGCGCGCAGCGCCTCGATCGAGAGCAGGCTGTGGTTGATCGTGCCGAGCGAGGTACGGCAGACGAGAATGGTCGGCAGCTTCCAGCGCGCGAACAAGTCGGCGGTCAGATAATCGGGGGTCAGCGGCACGAGCAGGCCTCCCGCGCCCTCGATCACCAGCGGCCGGTCGACCGATGGCGGCACCAGACGGTGAGGGTCGATCGTGACACCATCGATCGCGGCTGCAAGGTGCGGTGAGGCCGGGGTTTCCAGCTGATAGGCTTCGGGCAGGATCCGGTCCGGCGACAGGCCCGACAGGCGGCGCACCGTTTCGCTGTCGGTGCCGCCGTCTATGCCGGCCTGAACGGGTTTCCAGTAGATGCCGTCCAGCGTGCCGACGAGCGCGGCCGAGAAGATCGTCTTGCCGACGTCGGTGTCGGTGGCGGTCACCACGATCCTGTGGGTCATTGCATCAACTCCTCGATGGCGTCGGCAAGATCGCGCAC